>JBKPNW010000029.1:0-4392 GCA_046732815.1 Actinomycetota bacterium
ATGCCACCACCGCCACCATTAGAACTGCGTTGAGAACCGGTGCCTCAAGGAAAAGAAGCGCTGCTACAAGAAGAGCGGCAGCTACCCAGAAAAACACGTTCAGTACTCGAAGTACTGGTCCCACCATCCACCACCTTGTGCCCAATGTGTTTTCGATAGCTATTGCATCACAAAGGAGGGTCTAGTTCATCACTCAAATGAAGCAATTATTATTGAACTGGTCGACTCAGGTTCTTGGGTTGATCATAGCGAACTTCGCAGAATCTCCCTTCCACGCACTCCGGTGAATAAGGGCTACTACTCTCGGAGGATGTGATGCGGAGGTTGCCTGCGTACGGCCATGGCTTTATGCTACCCGCTGCTAGGGAAATAGGGTAGAGGCAGAGAAGCCCGTCCCGCACTTGGGCAGCTTTTGGGACGAGTGGAGCCAGTGGCGCACCCGGCTACCCCAAGCGATAGCGACGGGGTGGCACGCGTGGGGATAAATCAGAGGGTTTCGCTAAGGAAGTTCACCGACGACATCCGCCGTTGGGTCGAGGAGGGCAGAAGCGACGATTGGATCGCGAGCGCCCTCGGGACGAGCCCCTCGTCGGTGCAGTCGTTCCGCTCGCGCAACGCCATCTACCGGCGTGGGCCTAGAACTCCGTCAATCCGAACTTCGCAGAATACCCCTTCCACGCACTTCGGTGAATAAGGCCAAGAAGAAGGGCCGGAGCTTACTGGTGCTCCGGCCTTGTGTCGTACCACCTCCCACCACGTGACACCGAAGCCCCTCTGGTCGGCGTACGCGCGACGCGCGTCTATCCCCTGGTCTTCAAGAGCACTTATCAGCCCGTCGAGGTCTTCTAGCTTCACGTCGCGCGGGTTGGCCGTCTGCACGATCACCGGATCGCTCATGTCCTGAACACCCTACGCCACCAGGGGCTCCGTGCGCCCTCCTGCGCCCCGGTTCTATCGGGGTGGGGCTCATCCCTACCCTGCTGCTCCTCAGCCGTCTCGGAGGCTCCTGGCGCCTCTGAGGGAGGCTCTAGCTCTGGCACCCGATCCATCAGGCGGGCCAGCAGGGTATCGGCGCGCCGTCGGGCGTCGCGCTCCTCTTCGACCTGGCGTTCGAGGTAGGCGATCCGGTCCCGTAGCTCGTCGACGACATCGTGGCCGCGGCCGTGTTCTTCGGGTGCATCGGCGTGTACGGCGTCCACGGAGGCATCCAGGTACACGTACACCCTGCCGTCCTCCCCTTTGTCGGACTGGAGAGTCTCCCGCCTTATGCGCTGCCTGACGGCATCCTTGCTGATGCCTAGTTCGGCGGCTGCTTCCCTAAGCGGCATACGTCGTACCCCACGGCGTCCCCCCACGTGTGCCCCCCCGTACCCCCTGGTCTGTTAGGGTCCTGTATCCGGCCCCGTTCGCTCTCCGGACAGTCTAGCAGGCGCGCGAGGCTTCCCTCTACCACGCCCGACGGTCCAGGGGGCTACTTTGTACTAGAGGGGCGTTTCGAGGCGCTCAGACGGCGGCCTCGTGCAAGCCCGGCCGGCAACGCGCCCAGAATCTCCCGCTGGCTGTAGCTCCTCAACCTGTACGCCGCGACGGCCGCCCTCCGGCGGTCAACGACGGCGGTGTTGTATCGCTTTCGCGCCACTCCCCTACATCCCCCGGCTGTTCAACGCTCATGGCTGTTCAAAATTCAACTCATCTTGCTAGGCGGCCGCTCCGTCTGCTTTAGCGCGTTGGCCGCGGCCACGTGGGCTAGGCTGCGCACGCCGCGTGCGTAGCCTTCTGCGCGTCACGCCGCCCCCATCCGTCTCTCCAAGGCCGCCTCTCTACCGGCCCGCATGTACGATCTGAGGGCCTCCAGGTAAGCCTCGCGGTCTCCGCGCATGGCGGCCCCGTTAGCGGCCTCCTCGTGCTCGTCCAGGACCCGCGGGTTCTCCAGGCACTCGGGGTAGCTCCGCCCCAAGTAGCGCAGCGCTTCGGCGGCCCACTCTGCCGCCCATTCGGTATCCCACGGCACTACCCCCGCCGTGGCGCCGGTCCTATCGGCCCCGCTCATGCTGTCCTCCGAAGCTCGTACAGCGCGACCTCAACGGCCGCGGCCGTGGGTTTGCCCCGAACCAGCTCGTAAGCCCATAACGTCCCGGCCCACCAGCTAGGCGACTCCGATTCGCGGTGTGGCCAGCGTTCCAAGGCAGCGGCCAGGGCTCCGACCATCTCCGGCGACGGGTCCGGAACCCGCTCCAGTTCCGCGATGGTGCCGGAGGCGTGCCGTTCGTCCACGGCCTGCCTCGGCTTATGGGACGCATAATACCCTCCGAAACAACCATCGCCTAGCCTAGCGTCCCGGCCGCTCTGGTCCGCGGCCATGCGCTATTCAGCGAACGTCTTAGAACAGAAATTCTCAGAAGTTCATATCCAGTATCTCGCATACCCGTGGCTGCAAGGGACCCAAGAGTGGACGAGAGGAGCTTACGTGGTGCATACAAGACGTGTAGCAAGTTGTTACGTGCATGATCTTGCGCAGGGATGAATGAAATCAGTTAGGAGACACGACGGAACCCACATCGCCCTAGCGGGGCACTGGCGGACGCTCAAGTCCTAAGGCACGCGCCTTCTTAAGAGAGATGTACTCGCTATGGCGCTTCCAGTTGCGATAGTAGAACCGATACAAATACGGGCCGTGCCTCTTGCCGCTCTTGCACTTGTTGCAGCGGTCCTTATGGCCGCATTCCCGCATCTGCCACTGAAAAGTGCCAGCGGACGTCTCGTGGCTCTCCAGGATCTCGACAGCACTCTCATGGTTGCGCTCCTTGGCCCCCCTCCTGCCCTCTAACTCGGCCTCGATTCTGACGCGCAGCCGCTCAAGCTCCTCCGTGGTGGCGTTCTCGATCTGCGTACTGGTCAGCATCTTGGCCGCGCTCTTGTCCTGTGTTCTGTATGGCCACAGCATACAGGAATTTGGTACACAGGACAAATCTAGATGATAGACAGTTTGCCGCTTGATCGCGTTCTGGCGCTCCAACAGAACCGAGAAAATTATTGCTTGTCCGCGCTACGGTTAGTGACTCTACTATGCCCTATCCCCTGCTGAACGGGCTGATCGCTACCGATCGGCCTCCCCCATCATTTCCTGCATAGTCTTGCGCAGCACGCTCACGGCCGTCAGTCCCCGCCGCTTGAGCTCGAGCGTCCACAGGTAGCGCTCCTTCGCCGTCACCGTGAACGTCATGTTGACTGGCTTCTGTACCGGTACCATCTCTCCATTCTTGCCGGGCACCATCTCCGCCTCGCCCTGACCCGTTATCGCGGCAGCCTTTCCTTTGCCGGCATCCTTTGCCGTATTTGGGGTCTTGCTGGCCTTTCCCGTCCTGCTCCTTTCGCCTTGGCGTCCTGTGCCTCCCGCTTCGGGAGGCCGGGTCGTTCTGCTTTCGGGCGTCGGAGTCTGCTCAGCGCGGACGTCTGCCTCAGACGGCTCTACCGCGGACTCTGCCTCGGCCGCGGGCCTCGGCGCTTCCTGACCGAAGGCCTCGTGCAACGAGCGCCGCCGCTTGCCCTTCCCTTCAGCCACCGACGACCTCCTCCCAAGCCTTCCCGTACTCCTCCAGGTACCAAGGTCGGCTCCCGAATCCGTCCTCGTAGCGCGTGAGCGCCCGGATGCGCGAGTCGAGCAGTGGGAACCGCCCGAGGAACTCCTCCGCTTCGCGGGCGAGCCGCTTGCGTCCGTCCCACCGGGTCAGCAGGATGCTCGTGTCGAGCTCGCCCCTGGTCGCCTCGACGTCCAGCAGCACCTCCAAAGTCGCCCTAAGCCGGTTGACATCCACACCCGTGGGCGCCACTGGAACAATCACCCGGTCGGCCACGGAGGCTGCCGTCCTCAAGACCTCGCGGTCATTGGGAGGCGTGTCCACGATCACGACGCGCCTATCCCTCCTCTTCCCCTCCAGCTCTCGCGCCTGCCGGGCTAGCCGGTCCCTCTCGGCTGCCACCACCTCGAACGGTAGCTCACCAGACGCCCACTCCAGCGCGCTGCGCTCCGTGTCGGCGTCGAGCACGACCACCTCTCCATCACCGCTCGCCACCGTCGCGAAATACACCGCCGATGTGCTCTTGCCGACGCCTCCCTTGAGGTTCACCACCGCTACTATCAATGCCCTATCTCCTCCCCCACTCCGAGGTTCACGGCAACACAATCAGCAAACTCAGCTAAAACTGTGAAGCTGTATTTCTGTGAACACGTAACACAGTGATCACACATTACTGTGATCACTGTAACCTGTGAAGAGTCTTTTCCTGTGAACACAGCATGCTGTGAATAGAGCAAGCAATGAACCCAGGATACTGTGTGTCGCAAGGAGGGGCCGATGAGGGAGGGAGACCCGCGGGCGGGTCAGCGCTCGC
>JBKPNW010000030.1:0-4029 GCA_046732815.1 Actinomycetota bacterium
CTCCTGTGCTGCCGGCGGGCACCTAGCCTCCGTATCTTTGGGCACCATTGGGTTGTGCCGAGGCTGGGGCTTTCTCCTCTATCAAGAACTTCAATATATCCTCCGGCGGCAACGGTTCTGCAAAGTGAAATCCCTGGGCCAGATCGCAGCCCATCTCTCTGAGCAGCGTGGCTTGCCTCTCGTTCTCCACGCCCTCTGCCACGACCTCCATGCCCAGGATGTGGGCCAGGTCGACGACCGTTCTAACGATCGCCGTATCCTGCTCCAACTCCTTGATGAAGTACTTGTCAATCTTGAGGATGTCCGCCGGCAGCCGCTTCAAGTAGGAGAGCGAGGAATGGCCCACGCCGAAGTCGTCGATGGCAACGCGCACCCCCGCTCGTTTGAGGCTATT
Source organism: Actinomycetota bacterium (assembly GCA_046732815.1). Classification (GTDB taxonomy): domain Bacteria; phylum Actinomycetota; class Rubrobacteria; order Rubrobacterales; family Rubrobacteraceae; genus Rubrobacter_D. Next base: position 395 of record JBKPNW010000030.1, read on the forward strand.
CAGGGTATCCGTGGGGTCTTCCGTGATCCCTATGTAGGCGGTTTCGGTAATGTCCAGGCTCAAGCAACCCGCCTCGAGACTAGTCTTTCTAAGTACCTCTTTGACAACCTGGACCAGGTTGGGGCGTTGCAGCTGCTTGACCGAAACGTTGACGGCCATGACCAGGGGCGGGATGCGTAACTGCTCTGCTTGCCACTCTTTCGCCTGGCGGCAAGCCTCTTCCAGCACTTGCTCGCCCACGGGACCGATAAGGCCCGTCTCCTCTACTATCGGCACGAACTTTGCGGGAGCCAACACCCCTCGGGCCGGATGCCTCCACCTTACGAGCGCCTCTACCCCCCACGTTGTCTCGGCTTGGAGGTCGACAATGGGTTGGTAAAGAACGATGAACTCTTTCGCCTCTATCGCCAACCTCAGTTCGCGTTCCAGTTCCATGCGCTCAAGGGTTTGCTCGTACATGAGCGGGTCGAACACCCTGTAGCTGGTAGGCTCGTCTTTAGCCCGATACATAGCGGTGTCCGCGTCTCTAAGGAGTTCTTCTGGGGTCTTTTGGTGGTCCGCGGTGCCCACGGCAACACCGATGCTGACCGTGACGAAGATCTCTCGTCCATCGAGTACGAGTGGATTCTCGAGCGCCTTCACGATCCGCTCGATGACGTGTGCAATGTCTTTTGGCGTCTTGATACCTTCGAGCAGGATGGTGAACTCGTCCCCGCCAAAGCGGGCGAGGGAATCCTCGGGGCGTAGGCAGCGCCTGAGGCGTTCGCCGACAGCCACGAGCAACCGGTCGCCTACCTCGTGCCCGAGGGAATCGTTTATGACCTTGAAGTTGTCCAGGTCCAGAAACAGAACTGCTACCTCGAGACAATGCCTCCTGGTACGGTTGAGGGCCTGCTTGAGCCGGTCGGTGAAAAGCTGGCGGTTGGGCAGGTCGGTGAGAAGGTCGTGGAACGCCTGATAGCGCAGGCGTTCCTCCACCCTCTTGCGCTCGGTGATGTCGCGAGAGCTGGCCGAGGCTCCGACGATGTTGCCTTTCGAGTCCTTGACTGGAGACGCCGTCAGGAGGACGTCTATGAGCCGACCGTCCTTGGCAACCCGCAGGGTCTCATAAGGCTCGACGATCTCTCCCCGCTTGATCTTCTCGAGCATTTCGGACTCTTCGTCGCGACGGTCGGGCGGGACCAGGACATAGACGGGTTGCCCCACGATTTCCTCTTCGGTGTAGCCGAAGAGCCTCTGTGCTCCCCTGTTCCAGCTGGTGATCGTGCCGTCCGGAGTCCTGGCGAGGATGGCGTCTTCGGAGTGCTCGACAATGGCCGCAAGCCGCGCACGCTCCTCCTCCGCCCGCTTATGCTCGGCTCGCTCCTCGGCCTCGCTCACAGCACGCTTGACCGCCGGGGCGAGCCGCTCCAAGCGGTGCTTGAGTACGTAGTCGGTTGCACCGCTCTTGAGGGATTCGATGGCCGTCTCTTCGTCGAGCGTGCCTGAGACGAAGACAAAGGGCATCTCGGGTCTGAGCTCGCGCGCGACCCTCAGCGCCGAAAGACCGTCGAACCCTGGTAGGGAGTGATCCGCGAGGATGAAGTCGAAATCGCCTTCCTCCAGGGCGGAGACGAATGCGGAGCGGTCCTGCACCCGCAGTAACTCAAAGTTGATTTCGGATTCGGCGAGATTCTCCTGGATAAGGTTCGTATCCAGCGGATCATCTTCCAGGTTCAGGATGTGCAACTCTCGTGAGATCTTCGCCTCCAGATAGCTCGAATCGTCCTCGCGGATCCGATTTTCCTTACATTCTTGCGGTGCCTAGGGGCACGTCGCGATATTCTATCCTCAGAATTCTTAGGAATCGAGGGCTGCGTAAAGGAAACAGCGGGTGCGTGCCACCATCTTCGAGGAAGCCTCACCTCATTCACCACCTAGATCTCTATGCTGCTACACAAGCTGGTGCGATGGCCCTGCGGTTCCCAGACGAGGCAATAGGGTATCATCTGCTCCCAAGGGACACTTGCTATGGGAGCGGGTGGCTATACGATGAACATACAAACTGTGGGAAGCAACGGCGACGAAGATGTGTGACAAACGTTTGGCGGCGCTCCTCGCGCTGCTTGTGCTTGTCGTCCTCGCCCTGACGGGCTGCAGCGGCCTCGGGCAGAGCAATAGGCTCATACTCGCCAACATAGGTTGGGACGAGAACGTGGCGGTCTCGAACCTTACGAAGGTCCTCCTCGAGGACAAGCTCGGTTACGAGAGCGTCGACATCGACACGGACGACGACCTCGACGCGACGTACCGAAGGGTGGCGAGCGGCGAGTTGGACGCCTTCCAAGACGTGTGGCTGCCAAACCAGGAAGCCTTGCTCGAGAAGGTCTCCAAAGACGTGGAGCATCTCGACCCGTGGTTCTTAGGCAAGACCAAGCAAGGCATGGCGGTTCCAGCCTACATGGACGTAAGCAGCATCGACCAGCTCAACGGCACCGATGCGCAGCTCATCTACGGTATCGAGCCGAGCTCCGTGATGATGCAGAAGGTCGGCGGGCAGGTCATCCCGGCTTACGACCTCAAGCAGCAGCTCGTGGGAGCACCCACCGCGGGAATGCTCGCCGAGATCGGGCGCCTGTACGCAACCAGAGAGGACTTCGTATTCCTTGCTTGGTCGCCGCACTGGATGAACCAGAGGTACGATATCAGGTACCTTAAGGATCCCAAGGACGCCATGGGTCCCACCAACGACCCCGCCGAGTGCTCGACCATCGTGCGAGGGGGTCTGCGGGAGGAGGATCCCGAAGCCTACGCATTGATGAACGCGCTTGAGCTCAACGAGAGGCAGATCGACGGCATAGAGTTCGCGATCAACAAGGAGAACAACCCGCTGGCGGGTGCGAGGCGATGGGTCTCCGAGAACCGCGAAGTCGTGCGGCCCTGGATCGCCGCGGCGAGGAAAGCCCAGTAGCCCGAGAATGAAGGCTTACTAGATTTCTGCACCGGGAGCCTATCAGCGGCCCGACCCTTCGCACCAAGAACTACAGCAGCTTGCAAAGAGGCTCAACCTCTTTGCAAGCTCTCAGCATTTCAGCACTTCAGCATGTCAGCAAAAACTGGTGGCTGACTTGCTGACCTGCGCGGTTTGCAAAAGGGTCAACCCTTTTGCAAACCGCTCTAAGTCTCGGGCTCGCCAATGGAAAGCCAATCAGGCTTGCTCGGCCTGTAGGTACCTGATACCCCTCATGTCTAGCAGGTAGCGACCTGGTACTCGACCAACGCGGATAAGGGCATTATCGCACGAAGCGCAGCGCACGATCGTACCCATGTCGTGTCCATAGACCATCGCCTGCCCAACCCGCCAGAGCGACCCGCAGTTGGCGCAGGTAACCTGCGCAGTGGTCATCTCGAACGGGAAGATCTCCCCTAGAAGTCCACCTACCGCGTTTCCGTCTAGCCTGAGTTCATCCATCTTCAACCTCCCGTCGGTCCGAAGCGTTCGGTCTTTACGCGTGCGGGGTTATGTCCGAGTTCCACGAGCACCGTCGCCACCGTCTCTACCAGCGGTGTCGGGCCGCAAACGAAGACGAGCGGACGCTCCTCGGAGGGCCAGCCGACCTCCTCGAGCATCTCCCTGTCTATGCGGCGGCTGTAGC
>JBKPNW010000031.1:0-22953 GCA_046732815.1 Actinomycetota bacterium
CCCTGTAACCCTTGTCGTAGCCGGCCTGGATAGCACTCCGGGGCGTCTTGCCGCGCCTGATCTCCTCTTTGATGCGCTCGAAGATGACGACGTTGGCATCCGCGGCGACCCCGATTGAGAGTACGATGCCGGCGATCCCAGGCAACGTCACCGTAATGGGGATGATCACGACGAGCCCCCACAACAAGAACGCGTAGATAAGCAGAGCGAGGTCGGCGACGACGCCCAAAGCCCGGTAGATCACGAACAGCAACAGGAGCACGAGCCCGAACCCGACGAGTGAGGCCAGAAGCCCGCTCTTCAGGGAACTAAAGCCCAGCGTCGGCCCTACGGTGGTCTCCGAGATCACATGCATGTTGACAGGGAGCGCTCCCGTGTTGAGCACGGTCTCGAGCTGTTTGGCTTCGTCTTCGGGGAGTCCCTGGGGCAGGCTATCGTTGGAGATGGAGATGTTCTGGCCCAGGGTGTCTTGCACGGTGGGCGCGCTCTGGATGTTCTCGTCGAGCGCGATGGCGAGCTGCGCGGGCTCCCCGCTGGCAAGCGATTCGTTCACCATCTTCTGGGTAAGCTCCCCCATCTGCCTGCCACCCTCGGCGGTCAGCTCCAGGCTCACGATGCGCTTCCCCGTGGTCTGGTCGAACTCGACGTTCGCCCCGTTCTGCTTGAGTGAGTCGCCCGTCAGGTCGGGGTTCTTGTGAACTATGTAGCCGTTGACGTCGATCCCATCGCCCCGCAGGGAAGGGTTCTCGCTGAACAGGATCTTCGTCTTCCCCTTCTTGTAGGCGTCATCATCCATGAGGGTCTTCTTGATGTCTTCTTCGGTCTGGTCTACCTCGTCCTCGGGGACGGTCCGGGGCGCCTCCGTCACCGCGGGCTCCGAGACGAGGACCTGGTAGAAGCCGAGCTGGGCCGTACTCCCGATAATCCGGATCACCTCGTCAGGGTTCTTTACGCCGGGGATCTGGACCACGATCTGGTTCTCCGACTGCACCCTGACATCGGGTTCAGCCACGCCGAGTCGGTCTATGCGCTGCCGGATCAGGTCGGCCGCCTGTACCATCTCCTCGCGGGTCACCTTGCCCCCGCCCGTCTGGGAGCCCTCCAGCTGCGCGCTGACGCCGCCCTGGAGGTCGAGGCCCAGCTGCGTCGACTTCGCCACGGGCTGAGCGATAAAGATGAAGTAGGCGGCCACCCCGAGGAGGACGACCACGAGGGACAGCACGATCAGGTTGTTTCGACGACTACCCATAAGATCGGAGAATCATTCTAGCTCATCTGCACCTGGAGGGTTAGAACCCGTGTAGCGCGAGATCCAGGCCCGCGACCACGCCCCGAAGCGGCCGGCCCCTATCTCGCGCCGCGCCCGACGACACAGATCGACCGTGAAACGAATGTTGTGCAGGGTTACGAGCCTGTGGCCGAGAAGTTCGTTCTCCCTCACGAGGTGCGCCAGGTAGGCTCTGCTGTAATCGGTACACGCCTCGCAGGGGCAGCCGGGATCGAGCGGCCCATAGTCCCTGCGGTACTGCGCGTTCTTGAGGTTGAGGCGACCCGCGGGGGTCAGGGCCGCGCCGTGGCGGGCGAGGCGCGTTGGGAGCACGCAGTCAAACATGTCTACCCCGAGCGCTATGACCTGCAAAATCCCGATGGGGTCCCCGATCCCCATAAAATACCTGGGCTTCTCGACCGGCAGCCGGGACGCCGTGAGGGCCAACGTCTCGAGCATCTCATCCCTCGACTCACCGACCGAGAGGCCCCCCACGGCGTATCCATCGAACCCGATCTCGACCGTCCGCACGAGGCTCTCCTCCCTCAGGTCGGAATATAGCCCGCCCTGCACGATCCCGAAGAGCGCCTGATCTCGCTTTTTGTGGGCATCTTTGCTCCGCTTCGCCCACCGGGCGGTCCGCCGCAATGAATCCTCGTGGTATTCCCTGCTGGCGTTGGCCGGCGGGCACTCGTCGAGGACCATGGCTAGATCCGAGCCGAGCTCCTCCTGAACCCTCGTCGTCAACTCGGGCGTGAACACGTGCGGCGAGCCGTCGTAGACGGAGGTAAACTCGACCCCCTCCTCCGAGATGCGCCGTGTCCGGGCCAGCGAGAAGACCTGGTAGCCGCCCGAGTCGGTAAGGATCGGACCGTCCCAACCCATGAACTTGTGAAGCCCCCCAGCCTCGGCGACGAGGTCAGCCCCCGGCCGCAGGTACAGATGATAAGTGTTCCCCAACACTACGGCTGCCCCGGCCGCCCGCAGGTCCCCCGGTGTGAGCCCTTTGACGGTGCCCTTCGTACCCACCGGCATGAAGGCCGGTGTCTCGACCCGGCCACGCGGTGTGTAGAGGACGCCGGCTCGGGCCTCGCCGTCGCGCGCGTCTACCTCTATGGAGACCGGGACGCTTACCGCTGCCGTCCGCCGTCGAGAAGGAGCATGGCGTCCCCGAACGAGTAGAAGCGGTAGCGCTCTCTTATGGCTATCCTGTAGGCCTCCCTGACCAGTTCCTCGCCCCCGAAGCTCATCACCATCGCCAGGAGCGTCGAGCGGGGCAGGTGGAAGTTCGTCAAGAGCGTGTCTACGGCCAGCCAGCGGTAGCCAGGATACACGAACAGCTCGGACTCCCCTACCATCTCGCCACTCGCGGCCCACGTCTCGAGGGTGCGGGCTACGGTGGTGCCGGCCGCAACCACCCGCCGCGCGCCCTGCACGGTCTGCGCCGCCTCCCGCGGCACCCTGTAGTGCTCCGCGTGCATCTCATGATCCTCTAGCCTCTCGGTTCTCACAGGCATGAACGTCCCCACCCCGACGTGCAACGTGATCCCGGCGATGCTTGCCCCTGCCCGCTGGGCATCCTTCAGGACCCTCTCTGTAAAGTGAAAGCCGGCCGTCGGCGCCGCGGCAGAGCCCTCGTTGCGCGCGTAGACGGTCTGGTAACGATCCTCCGTCTCCGGTGTGGGACGTATATAGGGCGGTAGCGGCATCCTGCCGCTGCGCTCCAGCAGGCCACGCACATCGGGGGCAGAGACGACCCAGTGTCCGTCGCCGAGGCCTTCGACCAGCACGAGCCTGTCCCCACCGGCCCTGAGTTCGAGGCCGGGCCTGAGGCGTTTGCTCGGCCTGGCGAGCACCTCCCATGCTCCGCCGCGATCCGGCCCCAGATCCCTGAGGAAGAGCAATTCCACCTGACCGCCAGTCGGCTTGTTGGCCTCAATGCGCGCACGTAGCACCTTCGTCTCGTTCAGGACTAGCGCGTCGCCGGGCCTCAGGAAACGCGGCAACTCCCTGAACGTGTGGTGGGCTATCGTGCCCGCACGGACGTCTACGACCATCAAACGCGAAGCATCGCGGGGCTCGGCCGGCTCCTGGGCAATGAGCTCTTCGGGAAGCTCGTAATCGAGCTCGGAAGAGAGCACCCTAGCGGCGAAAGACGATGTTCAGAACGATGGTGCCGACGATGGAGAGCAGGATCATAAGCCCTATCGGGAAATAGACGGTGAAGTTGCCGCGCCTGAATACCAGGTCCCCGGGCAGCCGGTCCAATCCGAAACGGCCGAGCAAGACGAATACGCCGCCGAGCACGAGGAGCACGACCGCGCCGCCTATCAGGAGCTTTCCTACGCCTTCGAGTCCCACGATCCTATTCTATGCCCGCCGCATCCGATGTCCACCGGGCCGCTCAGCCCGTCTACTCGTGGTCGAGCTCCGCAAGTAGCCCCTCGACGTCCAGGGGTCTGGTCACCATGGCGAGACCGCCCTCGGGGGTGCGGGGCCACTCTTCTTGCGGCCTGTCGCGGTACAGCTCGACACCGTTGCCGTCCGGGTCCTTGAGGTACAGGGCCTCGGAGACACCGTGGTCCGAGGCCCCGTCGATGGGGTAGTCCGACTGCAGGAGCCACTTGAGGGCGAGGGCGAGATCCCGCCTCCCCGGATACAGGATGGCCAGATGGTAGAGCCCGGCGGAGTGGGGCGGCGCAGGGCCGGCGTTGCGGCTCATCCAGGTGTTGAGGCCGATGTGGTGGTGATATCCGCCCGCCGAGAGGAAGACCGCCTCTTCGCCGTAGCGCTGGGTCACCTCGAACCCGAGAATATCCCTGTAGAAGCCCAGGGCCCGGTCGATATTGGCCACCTTCAGATGAACGTGACCGATGGTGGTGTCGGGGTTTATGACCCGGCTGGTTCGCTCGCTCGTCTCCATTCCTACTCCTGATCCTGGATCTCACTCCCCTTGATTCTACCGCCGCCTTCCGAAGGCGTTTACGATCAGGACTCCGGAGAGCGTAACGCACCCTCCGACGAGCGAGAGCAGCGTCGGCACCTCCCCGAGCCAGGCCCAGGCGATCAGGTAGGCCATCACCGGGATGAGGTAGAGGAAACTCACGGCCAGCGAGGCCGGCATGCGCGAGAGCGCGTAAGCGTAGGTCGCGTAGGCTACGGCGGTAGGAAAGACGCCCAGGTAGACCATCGCGAGCGTGGTTCCGACCGGTGCCGCCGCTACCTGGGAGATCAGGCCAGGCAAGAAGACGACGGTAAGCAGGGTGCCGGCCCACACGGCGTAGGTGGTGAAGGCGAGCGCGCCGTACTTCTGCAGATATGGCTTCTGGAACACGAAGTAGATGCTCGAAGAGAGGGCTCCTAGCAGGATCAAGAACGCTTGCGGCGCGAGGCCGAACCCCTCGCCCTCTCCGGCGGAGATCAGCGCGGCCCCGCAGAAGCTCACCGCCATCCCCACCCAGCCGAGAAAGCGCAGCCGCTCACCGAGAAACAGCACGGCGAGAAGTGCGGTGAAGAGCGGGGCCGTGTTTATGAGCACGCTCGCCGCGCCCGCCGCGACCACGCGCTCCCCGTAGTTGAGGGCCACATGATAGACCGTGAAGGCCAGAAACCCGGCGAGAAATACTGCGGGGAGGTCGCGCCTCTCGGGCAGCCGCATGCGTGTCAGGAGCGCGAACGCGCCGAGGACCACAGAAGCCACGGCGAACCGGAAAAGGGCGATCTGCCCCGGCCCATAATCGCCCAGCCCTGCTCTTATGCCGGCGAAGGCCGAGGCCCAGAAGACGACGGTAGCGGCGAGCGCGAGCGTCACGGTGGTGTCGAACCCGGCTCTCTTCACCCGCCCATTCTAAACGACCCGCCCACGCTAAACGCTGGCACGGCACGGCCCCGCTCCCTATACTCGGGAAGCTATTGTGAGATCCCAGAGCTTGGAGAGAACCATGGAAACCACCGACACCAGGCACAGGAGCCGCACCATACTCGAGGGGCGCGACCGCGCGCCGGCGAGGTCTTTCCTCAAAGGAATGGGCTATTCCGACGAGGACCTGAGCAAGCCCATAGTCGGTGTGGCCCACTCCTGGATCGAGACGATGCCGTGCAACTACAACCACCGCCACCTGGCACAGAAGGTGAAAGACGGCATCAGGGAGGCCGGCGGCACGCCGATGGAGCTCAACACCATCTCCATCTCGGACGGCATAACGATGGGGACGCAGGGGATGAAGGCCTCCCTCGTCAGCCGGGAGGTGATCGCCGACTCCATAGAGCTCGTCGGGCGCGGCCACATGTTCGACGCCCTGGTGACGATCGTCGGCTGCGACAAGACGATCCCGGCCGCCGCGATGGCCCATGCGAGGCTCGGCGTGCCAGGCGCCATCGTCTACTCCGGCTCTATTGCCCCCGGCCGCTTCCAGGGGCACGACGTGACGATCCAGGACGTCTTCGAGGGCGTCGGCGCCAACGCCGCGGGCAGGATGTCTGATGAGGACCTCCTCGACCTCGAAGAGCACGCCTGCCCGGGGGCGGGAGCCTGCGGGGGCCAGTACACGGCGAACACGATGGCCATGGTCCTCGAGTTCCTGGGCCTCTCGCCGATGGGCTCGGCCAGCCCGCCGGCCCTCGATGGCCGCAAGGACGAGGTCTGCGCCCGCGCCGGTAGGCTCGTCATGGCACTGCTCGAGCGCGGCCTCACGCCGGAACGCATCCTGACCCGCGCGGCTTTCGAGAACGGTATCGCCGCCGGCGCGGCCACCGGTGGCTCGACGAACCTCGTCCTCCACCTGCTCGCCATAGCCCGCGAGGTCGGGGTCCCACTCGACATCGACGATTTCGATTCCGTGAGCAGCCGCACCCCCATCATCGCCGACCTCAAGCCCGGCGGCCGCTACACGGCCGTCGACGTCGACCGTGCCGGAGGTGGCAAACTTCTGGGCAAGCGGCTGCTCGCCGCGGGCCTCCTCGACGGGAGCCAGCTGACGACCACGGGACGCACCATCGCCGAGGAGGTCGAGGACGCCCGGGAGATGCCCGGACAGGACGTGATCGTTACGGTCGAGAAACCCCTGAGGTCCTCGGGAGGACTTGTGATCCTCAAGGGCAACCTTGCGCCCGAGGGCTGCGTCGTAAAGGTCGCGGGCTACACCCGCCTGGAGCACACGGGCCCGGCCCGCGTCTTCGACTCCGAGGAGGATGCCATGGCCGCCGTGCAGGCGGGTGAAATCTCCGAGGGCGCCGTGGTGGTGATCCGCTACGAAGGCCCGAAGGGCGGACCCGGCATGCGCGAGATGCTTGGCGTCACCGCGGCCCTCGTCGGGCAGGGCCTCGGCGAGAGTGTGGCCCTCCTTACCGACGGCCGTTTCTCGGGGGCGACCCGCGGCCTGATGGCCGGCCACGTCGCCCCCGAGGCCGCCCACCGCGGCCCCATAGCGGCCCTCAGGGACGGTGACACCGTTACCTTCGATATCGATAACAGGACCCTGAGCGTAGACCTTCCGGCCGATGAACTGGAAGCCCGCCTGACGGACTGGCAAGAGCCCGAGCCCCGCTTCGCGACCGGGGTTATGGCCAAGTACGCGGCGCTCGTCTCATCCGCCGCGGAAGGGGCCGTCACCGATCCCAACCTCGGGCCCCCAGGGTAAGAGTTAGTCTCCGTTTACCCTGCGGTACCGGAGCGGGAGGACGAACCAGAGCACCGCGAAAAAGAGGACGAGAAGTAGCGTCACGCCAAGGGCGTATCCAAGGCCGAAGATGAAGGCCGTGACGACGAAGACCGCCCCGACCATCGCGGGCACGAGGAAAACGAGGCCGATGATGGTGAGCGTGTTTCCCAGCCTCAGACGCTGCTCCCTGACGCCCTCGCGCCACAGGACCCGGTGCTGGGCCGATGGGGCCATGAGGAGCGCCGTGGCTACAGCGGTACACAGTAGCGTCACGAAAAAGACCCCCGTCTCCAGACCGTCCAGCTGGGGGAAGCGCTGGGTGAAAGGCACCGTGAGCAGGAAAGCAAAGAGAAACTGGACGCCGGGCAGGATCACCCGCAGCTCGTTCAGTAGCTCGATGAGCTCCCGCGCGGTCCGCTCCTGCCTGTCCTCCCCCGTCCGCCCCACCGACTTCGCTGCCTCACGTTCCTTCATGCCGCTCCCCAAGCGCGTAACACGAATTCAAGAACCATTCTACACGGGGCAAACCATCGAAGCGGCCGGTTTGACCGAGGCCAGGCACCATTGTACGGTTTGTAATAAAGCTGTCGGCGAATCGGTACGAACGAGGACTTGACTCGGAGCCGGCCAAAGCGCAGATCACGACGGGCATTACGACGGTAACCCGGGAGTACCTCCACAAGGCCGAGTGCCAGGGCCAATCGAAGGATCGAGGCTGCACGAACGCGTAATCTGACGGCCGCTAGTTCGTGTTAGAGGGCGAGATGAGGCCGATCGAGGCCGCATGCTCGGCGGCCGCCGCCGTATCGGGGACGGCCACCATCTCCGTGCCAAGCCTGCGTGCCTCCTCGGCGATCGCCCTGACCTCGGCGTCACGCTCGACCGAGGTGACGTCCCTGATGTAGACGGCCGTGATGCGTCCGGGATGCTCTCGCACGGCCTGCAGGTAGATCTCCGGGTCCTCCTCCCCAGAGTCTCCGATCAGGACGAACGGGAGACCTTCGTAGGTGCTGAGGAGGCGGCGGATTACCCCTATTTTGTAGTCTCTGTGCTTCCCGAGAACGCTCAGGCTCCAGTCTTTGAGAAAAAGCGGTCCGGGCGGAACGCCGTGCACGTTGAGGAAGTCCACGAGCATATCGTAGATGTTCCAGGGACTGCTGGAGACGTAGAAGATAGGGTTGGAGGCACTTTCGTTTGCACCCAGCTGCAAGGCTCTGTAAAAGTCTGCCACACCCTCGAACGGCAGCCGCGTGTGGGCGTTGTTGCGGACCACTATCCACGCCATCTTCAGTACGTTGGTCGCGCTGGAATGGACCACCGTATCGTCGAGGTCGCTGATCACACCGAACTGGGCCGCGTGCGGCACGAGCACGTGTCCCGTCGACCTTACCTCCCCCCCACCCGGCGAAGGCGGAGAAAGGAGATCCAATTCCACCCGGTACCACCCGGCCGTGCCATCGAGCGGTTCCGGAAGCCGGAAGCGCACCTCGAAGAAACCCTCTACGTCGGCGGTGGTCTCGACCTGCATGCCTCGAAAAGAAGCCCTCACGCGGGCATCGGCTACCTCATCGCTGGCGAAGCGCCGCACCATGTTGAGTATGTTCTTCCACACCGCGTCGTCCCTACCCGCATGCGTGATGCCAGACTCCTCCAGGACGCGTCCTTTCAGGAACAGATCTCTGGTCGTGCCGTGTCCCCGGTAGGGTAGTATTTCGAACGAGTCGAGTAATCCCAGACGCCTCTTGAGCCCGAGCCTGAACGCCTCGAAGCGCTCCTCGATAGCCTGCCCGACCACCAGCGCCCTCCGTCTCCAGCCTGCCAAGAGGTTCCCGTCCCGCCTAGCCCGGAAGACCCTTTGTCCGTCCCGGCGTTACCGTCCCGATATTCGTCCGCTCGATGCTGGGCCCCGCACTCTCGCTCTGTCGGCAAGTCTTGGATCAACCTACCCGCAAGCATCGAAACTAACACGATGGGCGTTCCCGGCACAAGGCTTCCGCAAGCACTTCAGCATTTCGGCTCCTGCGGGCCCGAAAGACAAGGCGCATTGCCGCAGACCTCAACTCTCGGAAGACCCGAAAACCTCCATGACCGCGCACGACATGCACCACTCGAGCAGCATGCGCTCGCCGATACGCACCTCGAACACCTCGTCCCCGCACGCCGCATGCGCCAGACTGAACGCGGCGAAGGAGAGGTTTCCTCCGCCCGTATTCTCGGCCTCCGGACAGTCGACTATATCTACGTCGTAGCGCACCACACCAAGGTATCGGCCACTTTGTGGTTTCACCTTAACGGGCGTTTGGTCTCTTGCTTGACAACATCGGGGGCTGCGGCCCGTTGCCACGGTTCATCCCAGGGCGGTTCGCGAACCGCCCCTGACCGCAAACCGTTCTATCCGCCGTTCGGGACGGGGAGGCCGAGGTGCCCGTAGGCCCTCCTGGTGGCGATGCGGCCGCGGGGGGTGCGTTGGATCAGGCCGCTCTGCAGCAGGTAGGGTTCGTAGACGTCCTCGACGGTATCGCGGGCCTCGCCGAGGGCCACGGAGATCGTGCCGATGCCGACGGGCCCGCCGTCAAACTTCTCTATGACGAGCCCGAGATAATCCCGGTCTGCCCTGTCGAGGCCGAGCTGGTCGACGCCCTGCATGTCGAGCGCGGCGTTCGCCGTCTCTTCGTCTATCTTGCCGTCACCGATGACCTGGGCGTAATCACGCACCCGCTTGAGGAGCCGGTTGACGATACGGGGCGTCCCCCGGCTGCGGCGGGCGAGCTGCGTGGCTCCGCCCTCGGTGATCGGGACGCCGAGTATCCTCGCGTTGCGGGTCACGATTTTCTCGAGGTCTTCTGGCCCGTAGTATTCGAGCCTCTCGGCGACGCCGAAGCGGTCGAGCAGAGGCTTGGTAAGCAAGCCCTTCCTCGTGGTCGCGCCGACCAGCGTGAAGCGCGGCAAATCCATCCTGATCGTGCGCGCCGAGGGTCCCTGGCCGAGTACTATGTCCATCGCGAAGTCCTCCATCGCGGGGTAGAGGACCTCTTCGATCTGCCTGTTCAGGCGGTGGATCTCGTCTATGAACAGGAAATCTCTCTCTTCCAGAGAGGTCAAAATCGCCGCCATATCCCCGGCCCGCTCCAGGGTGGGCCCGCTCGTCGGCCTGAGCCCGACTCCCATCTCTTCGGCCAGGATGCGGCACAGCGTGGTCTTCCCCAACCCCGGGGGCCCGTCGAGGAGTATGTGGTCCAGTGCCTCATCACGCTGCTTGGCCGCCTGCACGAAGATCTTGAGGTTCTGCTTGAGCGCCTCCTGCCCGACAAACTCGTCGAACGAGCTCGGCCTGAGCGTGGGCTCGTCGTCCCCGGCGTGGGCCTCGGGATCGAGCGGATGCTCATCGAACTCCCCGAACCCCGCAGCCCCCGTAATGTCCTCGAACGGCTCCTCGGCCGCCCTCTCGCCCCGCACGGTGAAGTCGTCCATCTCCTCAGCGCTCAACGCCTGCTCCCTATCCTTCGTAAGGCCTCCTTTATGTACTCCTCCACCGAATCTTGCGGCGGCACGTCGTTTAGCGCCTTCTCGGCCTCCTCGAGCCTGTACCCGAGCGCCGTGAGCGCGTCCCTTGCCTCGATGTACGGGCCGCCCCCCCCATCGCCGCCCGCGGCGACAGGCTCCGGTCCGAAAGCGGCGAGGCTCTTGCCCTTCAACTCGAGCACGAGACGCTCCGCCGTCTTCTTGCCAAGACCAGGCACTGAGGAGAACTTGATCACATCCCCCCTGGCCACCGCCTCGGAGATCTCCTGTGGCGACATCGAGGACAGCACAGAGAGGGCCAGCTTCGGCCCGACCTTGCTCACCGCGGTCAGCGCGTCGAACGCGGCCCGCTCCTCGCGCTCCGCGAACCCGAACAGGAGCATCGCGTCCTCACGTACCACCAACCTGGTGTGGATGACGCAATCCTCGCCCAGCGAAGGCAGCGCGCGCAGCGTCGCCAGCGAAGCCGACGACCGGTAGCCGACGCCCCCCACATCGATTACCACACCTTCCGTATCCTTCTCGACCAGAGTACCGCGCAACCTGTAGATCATAGGCTAATTATCACGCATGGTCCGCTATTTCCCCACCCCAACCTTGCCTGGCAAGCTGCTGGAGAAGGCGTGGCAGATGGCGATAGCCAGTCCGTCGGCCGCGTCGTCGGGACGGGGAATGGCGGGGAGGTTCAGGAGGGCCTTCACCATCTCCTGAACCTGGCGCTTGTCAGCCCTTCCGTAAGAGGTGATCGCCTGTTTGACCTGCAAAGGCGTGTACTCGGTCACCTCGACTCCCGCCTTGTACGCCGCAAGGAGCGCGACCCCCCTCGCCTGCCCGACCGTGATGGCCGTGGTCACATTGGTGTTGAAGAAGAGCTCCTCGACGGCGATGGTCTCGGGCTTGTAACCCCGCACGAGCTCGGTGACACCGTCGAAGAGCCGTCCGAGCCTGCGGGGCATCTCCCAGTCGGGCGGAGTGATGATCGCCCCGTGCTGCAGGTAGCGCAGGCGGTTGCCCTCTTGCCGGATCACACCCCACCCCATCGTCGCCGTCCCAGGGTCTATGCCGAGTATGATGTGTCCCCTGCCGCCGGCCGAGATCATGCTCTAAGGTTACTCCCTCGGGACACCGCTTGCACCTGCTTCTACATGTTGTGCCCGGGATGGCCGGCGCAACTAGAGCATGTCAGCCTTTCAGCTTGTCAGCACTTCACCTTCTCAGCTTCTTGTTTACTGCGAGCTCGTCGTGCTCGAGGCTCAGGTCTTATGCGCGGTGCTTTTAGAACAGGGCAGGTAGACTCGCTTTGACGTAGTCTGGCAGGTTGGATTCGTCGGCCAAACGCCCGAAGAAAGCGCTGTCGTCCGAGACGGTTGGGGGATCGAGTTGCAGCGGGATCAGCAGTTCGGGGAGGGGTACCGAGACTGCCATGATCTCGGTCAGACGGAGGGCGGTCGACTCGACCGCAGGATCCGCCGAAAAGTGTGGCCTTATGGCCGTGCCCGGTGGCTCCTGATGGTCGAGGACCAGCGACCACTCTAGTCCGGCATCGGCCAGAGCTTCGGGCGCTTCCTCCAGCTCGCGTGCCATTTCGGGGAGGCGGTCCAGCCCGTCGCGCAGCCTATCCCTCGCCTCGCGAAGCGTCAGAGCGCCGACCACGGGGTCGGCGTTCTCCTGCGAAAGATTCAGCGTCCGCCCTGCCGACCCTACACGCCAGCGTTCCGTCACGGGGCCGAAGGAACCCATCAGTCGCTCGTTGCCGACACGAGGAACCCCATCGATTACGACAAGCGCGATGTCGGTCTCCCCGGCCTCGAGCAGGTTCGCGTATGGTTCTTTGCTACGCCCGTAGAGGACGGTCAGGTCGGCCCGCTTGCCCGCCTCTATCGATCCGAGAGCCCCATCCCACTTCAGGATCTTTGCGGCGTCCCGCGTCGCCATGGCCACCAGTTCGCGGTCGGAGATGCCGATGTTCTGTTCGGCGGCCACGAGGCGGGCTACCTTGAGCTCTCCCAGGAGATTCTTGCTGCCGCTGGGGGACCAGTCCGAACCGAGGGCGATGCGTACGCCTGCCTCCCGCGCCGCCCCTACGTCGGCCGTCTGGCCGTAGAGCAGGAGGTTACTGAGAGGGGACCAGACCATCGCGCCGCCATGTTCACCCAGCACGCCGAAATCTTCGGGCTCGAGCGCCGCGCAATGGATGCCTGCCAGCGCGGGGGTGATCGCCCATTCTCCGTCGGCCATCTGTAGCGCCTCGAAGTGCTCACGAGCCCTCTCGTCCGTGCCCTCGCTCAGGTGCAGGAGCAGGCACGAGCTGTCCCTCAGGCGCTCGAGGAATCTCTCGGCGTCCGCGGCTTCTACGTCGGAGATCTTCGTCGCGGCATCGGGTAGATCATCCTCCCCGGTCTCCTCCACGTTACGAACGACGCCGCGGTAATAGCGTTGTATGCCCTGGTTACTGAAGAGCGCCACGCCCTGGGCCGTCGTCACGCCGCCGAGCAGGCACTTGCACTCCACGTAGCGGACCACGGCTTCTACGAAGCCGGGGGTCTTGCCGAGCACCGTCATCGGCCCGCTTATGAGCTTCCGGTAGTCGGGGTGGCCTCCCCACTGGTCGCGGTTGGTGTAGAGCCTGGGCACCCGCCAGAGCGTGAGCGCGTCGTAGCTCAGGTGGTTGTGCAGGTCGATGAGGCCAGGGTAGATAGTCCCCCTGGTCCCTATCACCGGCGCGTCCAGGAAGTCCGGGGGCGCGGGCGCACCGGTCGGGGCGATCGCCGCTATCTTGTTTCCGTCAACGTAGACGGTGCCCCGCTCGAACTCGTGGAACGAGGAGTCCATGGTTACCACGCGGCCCTCCAGCGCGTAGCGCGTCAGCTGCTGAAGATTTTGCTGGTCGTCTGGCATGGTTCAGCTCCTCGGGGCGATCCAGATCAAAGTGTGGCCGTCGTCGGGGCTGGGACGGTCGACACTGTTGTTGTGGCGGGGCGTGGCCCTGCGTCCCCAGGAGTCGTCACCGAGCCACGAGGGAACGCCGAAGGGCAGATCCCGACGAGGGATACGCACATAGTCACTTTCGCGGAAGACGTTGGCGTAATTGGGTGCTACGGGCTCACCGTCGGGGTCGGCGGGCACTATCTCGCGCAGCTTCGTCACGGCGTCCCGGTAGGCGTCGAGAAGCTCGTCGGGTTCGCGACTGCTAGGGTGGGGGACCTCGAAGACGCGCAGGCTACCCTTGCCTTCCCAGAGCTTCACAGCCTCCTGTGCCTGAAATCCGAAAGCGATCACCGCCCGCAGTTCGGGACCTTTCGTCGCATCGAAGAGCTCATTGCGCCACGCCAGCTGGTCGTCATCCCGCAGTATCTCGGGCCCCTCCCAGAAGCTGCTGGGGTGCAGTGCGTAGGCGAAGGCGTTGAGGCAGAGGTAGGAGCGGGAGAGACCAATTTTGGCCAAAAACCCTTGTACGCGCTGTCCGGCGTCGCCGACCAGGGTGCGCGCGGCGATGCGCTCGGTCGGCCCAGGGTCCGAAGCCACGCACAGAACGCGCGCGCTGCTGTCTAGACGGCCGCGGTAGAACACAGGCCCCCAGTCATACCAGAAGTGCTCCTTGAACTCCTCATAGTCAGGCACCCGCGCGAAGATCTCCGCGAACTCGGCCGGAGGCCCCGGATCGAACTCACTCATATCTACTCTACCTCTCCTGCTCTGCCGCCGGTCGCAAGGCTTCACCTGCCAGAATAAAAACAAACCCCGATGAATCTTCGATGAATCCGCGCCCGGTCGTCAGCGAACAAGAAGCTGACTTGCTGACGAGCGAAAGCCGCAGGCTGGAGCGTGCTGACATGCTGACCAGCGCGGGTCTTGGAAGGGTTGCCCTTCCAAGACCCGCTAGGGCAGGTTCTCGCAAGCCAGACCGTTGCCGTCCTCATCGAGCCCGTACGGGTCTCCGCGCACGAGATAGAATTGGGCCTCTTCCTGGGTCTCGAAGTCCTCACAGTCGTAATCGCGTGTCGCGGCCGCGGACCTCCTGGCCTCGGTCTGCTTAGTGGTCTCGGAGGCATTCGAAGGTGGCTCGTTGCGTTCGGTAGCTTTCTTCTCGGTTGCGGAATCTTTGGTCCCTGGCTGGGCGTTTTCTGTCGCGGGCTCGGGCGTCTCGTCCGGACCGATGACGGCTATGATATCCGCGGCCAGGTCGTCGCGCATCACGAGCTTCCACTCTCCATCCTCCTCGACCAACTCCTGCGTTACGGAAGGGTTGACCTCGGGGTCGGCCACGATGTCGCCGTCCGCGTCGTAGAACGTGCGTGTCATCTGGAAAGTCGCCTGACTAGAGTCTTCAGAGAGGAGCCTGAGGCTGTCGAGGTTCACGTAGCGCTTGCCCCACAGGGGCTCGTAAAAGGACTGCCATTCGCCGAGCGTGATGTCCTGGACGGTAGCCGG
The DNA here is from genome assembly GCA_046732815.1 of Actinomycetota bacterium. GTDB lineage: Bacteria > Actinomycetota > Rubrobacteria > Rubrobacterales > Rubrobacteraceae > Rubrobacter_D. The sequence goes on from JBKPNW010000031.1 coordinate 14,881, forward strand.
ATCGAACATGTCGTAGGCTTCCTCGTAGGCCTGTTCGTTGAAGTAGATGTGGTACACCCGCAGGTAATCTTCGGGCGGCACGTTCTCCAGGTCACGTTCCAGCAGATCGAAGCGGACCTTACCTTGGCGAGTCTCTATCTCGAGGGTTTCGGGAATGGTGCCGTTCGGTACTTTGAAGAACATGGTCGACGCCCTGGTCTGGGCCGTACCGAGCTCCATGCCATCTGTGCCGCCCGAAGGAGGTTCGATGGAGGTATCCTGCCCGTAAGATTTGCCCTGATCGTCGAAGAGCGTCGCCTGGGCCCCTGTCGTCATCGGCGAAGCGGAGATGTTCTTCACGAGGTAGTCTATGGCCACGTACTCGCTCGCTACGTTTCCCCGGGTTATCGGTCTGGCCCCAGGCCCGGACATCGAGAAGATGCGGTCTTGGGAACGCACCTCGAAGAGCCGGAACGACAGGTTTCCCGCCTCTACGCCGTCACCGATCCCGCCGTCGGTTTCGGTTTGTTTTGCCGCGGGATCCGGGGGGCGCTCTCTGGAGGCGCCGGCGATCACGTCACCGCCTCTATCCTCCGGCTGTGCTTGTCCCCCCTGGGTGCAGCCCGCAAGCACCAGGATTACAAGCAAGACCACGAGCGTCAGGATCGTCTTGATGTATGGGCCCCTTCCAGCCCCACCAGGAAAGGTGCCAGCGAAAGCAAGGCCCCTACGAAACGACCTCCGCCATCACTTCATCGGAGATGTCGAAGTTCGCGTAGACCTCCTGCACGTCGTCTTTCTCCTCCAGGGCGTCGATCAGGCGCAGGGTCTGCCGCGCCGTCCCCGCGTCGAGGTCGATGCTGTTCTGGGGCTCCATAGTGATCTCCGCGTTCTCGTAAGGGATCTCCGCCTCCGTGAGAGCATGTCTGACGGCCGTAAAGTCCTCCGGGGCCGTGACGACCCTGTAATCGTTCTCCTGTTCCTCGACATCCTCGGCCCCTGCTTCGAGGGCGACCTCCATCAGCTCATCCTCGTCCGTCGACTCTTTGGGCACCAGAATGACACCCTTCCGCTCGAACAGGTAGGAGACCGAGCCGCTCGTGCCGAGCTTGCCGCCATTCTTGGAGAAGACGTAGCGCACGTCGGAGGCAGCCCTGTTGCGGTTGTCCGTAAGCACGTCGACCAGGACGGCGACCCCGCCGGGCGCGTAGCCCTCGTAGGTGATCCGCTCGAACGCATCGGCATCGGAGCCGGCACCGGTACCCTTGTCGATGGCGCGCTGGATGTTGTCGTTAGGCATGTTCGCGTCCCTGGCCTTCTGCACCGCGAGGTGGAGCGCGGGGTTCATCTCGGAGTCCCCACCGCCCTCGCGGGCCGCAACCGTTATGGCCCTGGACAACTTGCCGAAGAGCGCCCCGCGCTTGGCGTCGGCGGCGCCTTTCTTGCGCTTTATCGTCGACCATTTACTGTGACCGCTCATATGGAACAAACCTCCCGCAAAAAGTACTCGTGAAACCTGACGTCGTCGGTGAGCTCGGGATGGAACGCCGTCACCAGTATGTTCTCGCCCCTGGCCGCCACGACCCGATCCCCGACTTTGGAAAGAACCTCCACCCCAGGGCCTACGTCCTCGAAGAAGGGCGCCCGGATGAAGACCCCCGTGAACGGTTCGTCGAAGCCGTCGACTTCGAGGTCAGTCTCGAAGGAATTGACCTGCCGACCGAACCCGTTGCGCTCCACGAGGGCGTTCATCAGGCCGAGCAGGGGCTGGCGCGGTCCTGTCGTCGCCGAAGCGGCGAGTACCATCCCGGCGCACGTGCCCCACACGGGGCCACCCTTGTAGAAGTAGCTCCTGATGCCATCGAGTAGGCCCGAGGAGACCATCATCTTACCAATTGTCGTCGACTCGCCGCCGGGGACGATGATCCCGGCCAGGCCTTCGAGGTCCTCCACGGCCCGCACCTCGACAGGCTCGACCCCGAGCCCGCGCAGGATCTCCGCGTGCTCCCTGAAGTCTCCCTGCAGTGCGAGCACCCCGATCCTCTTCTGGTCCTCCTCCGAGCTTACCGCTCCGTTGGTCTCGCCGTTACCAGCCACGGGTCGCCAGCCGCTCTCCTTCCGCAAGGTCCCCCATCTCCCTGCCGACCATCGCCACGCCGAGACCCCTGCTCGCCTCCGCCACGGCCTTCGCGTCCTTGAAGTGGGTGGTCGCCTTCACGATGGCCCGGGCCCTCATGGCCGGGTCCCCACTCTTGAAGATACCGCTGCCCACGAACACACCGTCGGCCCCGAGCTGCATCATCAGCGCCGCGTCGGCGGGGGTGGCTATGCCGCCGGCCGTGAACAGCACGACGGGCAGACGCCCGTTCTCGGCGACCCACCGCACGAGCTCGTACGGGGCTCCCAGGTTCTTCGCCTCTGTCATCATCTCCTCGTGATCTAGGACCCCGAGACGGCGGATGCCGCCGACTATGGCGCGCATGTGCCGGACGGCCTCGACCACGTTGCCGGTGCCGGCCTCGCCCTTGGACCGGATCATGGCCGCCCCCTCGCCGATGCGCCGCAGCGCTTCGCCGAGGTTCGTAGCCCCGCACACGAAAGGCACCTCGAAGACGGCTTTGTCGATGTGGTGCTTCTCGTCGGCGGGTGTCAAGACCTCGGACTCGTCGATGTAGTCGACCTCGAGGGCCTCCAGGATCTGGGCCTCCACAAAGTGCCCGATGCGCGCCTTCGCCATCACAGGGATGGTGACGGCTTCCTGGATCTCCACGATCTTCTCCGGGTCGCTCATCCTCGCGACCCCGCCGTCGGCCCTTATGTCGGCGGGCACCCGCTCCAGGGCCATTACGGCCACAGCGCCCGCGTCCTCGGCGATCCTGGCCTGCTCCGCGTCGACGACGTCCATGATGACCCCGCCCTTGAGCATCTGGGCCATCCCGCTCTTCACCCTGAAGGTACCTGTTAGCTGTCCATTCTCGGCCATGCAGTTCTCCCGCTGGTATCTACTAGAATTTGTAAGGGTTATCTTACTACCGTCGCCCCGGTGCGCCAAACCGGGCACGCACGCCGGAACCGCTCTTCAGCTTCTTGCGTTCGTTGGCATACTCTTCGGAGAACTTCTTGAAGAACGCCTGTACGCCATGGCTCGCCGCCCGCTGCGCGGCAGGCAGGGCCAGGGTGAATTCCTTTCTGGCGAGCTCCCCTACCTTCTGCAAAACCTGCCGACCTCTCATAACATCCTCCTGCGGCCCATCAACGCCCTCCCCTACTCGATCTCTATGCGTTCCCTGCTCGCAGGACCGGAGGGCGCCTGTTGCTCTCCTGGCCTCACCAGCGCCCCGACACCCTTGAGCGTCTCGAAGCCAGCTTTGCGGAAGTGTGCGGCGGCCCGCGCGCGCCGCTCACCGGGCACGAGAACGTAGGCGATCACACCAAGCAGCGTCCCCTTGCGTCGTCTCTCTTCAGCCATCTTTCAACCTCACCCTCAGAGACCCTCCCTCGAATGTAGCCCCCGCCGCTCGAAGTCGCGCCAGGGCGTCGGGGAGGAGGATGTTCCTCCGGTAGTTGCCGACTTTGACGAGCAACTCGGCGCCCTTCTTCGACAGATCCACGCTGCGCTTCTCGGCGAGCGGGAGGTGGAAGACGACATCATAGCCGTCGCCATTCTTCTCTATATCATGCGTGGCTCCCCTGAACAGCACCCCGAGCGGTTCTGCCTCCGCGAAGACATCATCTGCGAGGGCGCCTAGCGCTTCGAGGCCGAACATCTCGCGGTCGAAGAGCCGCGCGGTCAGGATCGGGATGGGGGCGAAAGACTCTTCGATGGTCTGCATGTGCCGTGCCTGTGCCTCGTGCCAGCGCGCGAAATAGGGGTCGTTCACGGTCTCTGGCAGCAACCGGTTTACCACCACGGCGTCCACGCCGTAGTCGTAGAGGTTGAGGTAGGTGTAGGCGCGCCGCGCCTCCGCTATGACCATCTTCTCCGCGTTGAGCACCAGGCGCACCGAGGCGTTTTGGCGGTCGGTCAGGATCTCCTCGACACTCGCGATGGCTTCGTAGAACCTCTGCCCCGCGGCGAAGACGCTGTCCTCGGGCAGCGGCGGGAGGGAACTGGCCCTGTTTGCGAATGGTCTGACCAGCTTGGCGGCGCGGCGCTGTATGGGGAAGATCTTTTCGACGTACCAGCTCATGTGGTCGGGAAGGCTCAGGAGCTTGAGCGTCTCGCCCGTGGGAGCGGCGTCGAGGACCAGGGCGTCGTAGCGGCCTTCCTGGTTGTGCTGCCTGACCATCAGGAGCCCGAAGAGCTCGTCCATCCCCGGCAGCATCGCCAGCTCCTCGGCCGCGAGCGTGTCGGTGCCCTGCCACTCGAAGAGCGTGGTCATGTAGCCCTGAATCTCGGACCAGTTGTCTTCGATCATGGAGGTGTGGTCCATCTCCTGCGCCCACAGGCCCCGGACCATCTCCTTCGGGTCAGGCCCTATCTCCGTATCGAAGACGTCGGCGAGCGAGTGCGCTGGGTCGGTGCTCATCACGAGCACTTCCTTCCCCGCCTGCGAAGCCTTCAAGGCCGTGGCCGCCGCCACGCTCGTCTTGCCAACGCCGCCCTTGCCGGTGTAGAGGATCGTACGCAAGCTACTGGAGCGTCGCCGGATCCGGCACGAACGTCGCCGCTGTGAGCAGTCCGAGTACCACGATCAAACCCACGTAGACCAGGCCGACCGCCACCCGCTGGTGCAAAGGAAGATCGTAGTACGCTCGTCCTTCCGGTGTATTGCGCATCTTCCAGCGGTGCCAGAGCTCCGGCAGGCCGAGCAGCGCGATAAACGCCATGATGGGGGCCACGAAGAACAACCCTAACATCACGACCAGCCCGAGCACCTGGAAGACCGGAGACATCGCCCCCACGGCCCTACCGCCGTCAAGCGGGAGCAGTGGGGCCAGGTTGAGTAGATTGATGATGAAGTCGAAATACGCGAGGCCCAGGAACAGATGCTCTCCGGTGAGGACGTACAGCCCGAGTGCCGCCAGGCCCCCGAGCGTACCGAGCACGGGTCCGGCGAGCCCCACCCGCGCCTCGGCAAGGGCATCTTTGGGCATCTGCTTCATCGCCACGAATGCCCCGAGAAAGGGTATGAACATCGGGGCTGAGGCCGGGATACCCTCGCGTCTGAGCTGCACGACGTGTCCCATCTCGTGAACCCAGATCAGAACGACGATCCCGACGGCGAACCAGACCGGGAAAAGCAGGGCGTAAGCCCCGATGCTGACGAGCATGGTCAGAGCCGTGCCCAGGAACTTGACCTTCAGAAGCAGGAGCGCCAGTCCCTTGAACTTGGCCAGCAAGAGCCCGATGGCGGCGAGCGGTGCCAGCCAGCGCTTGATGACGCTCCATGGCCCGCCTTCTGGCCTCAGTGGCCCATAGGTGGGCTCTTGTCTCGGCCCTTCGAGGTCGCTGCGGAAGATGGGCTCCCTTGTCTCGTCACCTGACGAACGATGATCCATAACCAGATTATACCGCCAGAAGAGTGCGCAAAGTGGAATGGAAGCATTTCAGCTAGTCAGCATTTCAGCACGCGCCCTATCGGGCGCTTGTCAGCACTTCAGCATTTCAGCAAGAGCAATTAGCTGACTGGCTGACTAGCTGACAAGGCGGCGCAGCCGCCATGCTGACAAGCGGAGGCGAAGCCGGAGCGTGCTGACTAGCTGAAGTGCGCGATTTGCAGAAGGTGCTTCTGCAAATCGCTTCAGATCGGTGGCCGTCGCTCCTGCTCGAAGCGCTGCTGTTCCTCGATGGTTCGCGCCGCCTCAGGCACGGCCTCGAGCCTGCCCCTGGGTATGGCCTCCCCGCTCTCGTCGGAGAGTCCATAGGTACCCTCTTCGATCTTCTGCAGCGCCCGATCGACCTCCCCGATGCGACGCTCGGCCTGCTCTTCTATGGAGGCGTCCATCTCGCGGGTGAACATGTCCTGGCTCAGGTCGCCGGAGTCGAGGGTGGTGTCGCCCTCGCTCTCGCCGAGGTCCTCTTCCTCGGCGGCCATCCCCTCGCGTATGCGCACCAGTTCGTCTCGCAGGCCTTGCAGCCTTTCACGCTGGTGTTCTACGAACTGCTGGTCTATCTCCTCGTTTGGCACGAATTCTCCCTCCGAACTCTTGCAATCTACCAAAAGCGACGTTGTTCTTACTACCCTAACACTTCGTTCTAGACACGTTACGCGGTCTGCTACAGCTCGGCCGAGGCCACGAGGCGAAGCTTGGAGTCCGCTGGCGGTTGTGGCGGCCGGCGGCCGACGGAGAGGAGCCGCTCGATCCGGGACAGGGTCTGTCCGGCCGGTTTAGGCTGCTCCCAGAGCTCGACGCGCAGCTTCTCCCCTTGCGCGAACACCCTGACGTGGGTCAGAACGAACTTCGAAACGAAGATAGGCGGCCCCTTCAGCCGGGGCGTTATCGGCTGCAGTTGCCGCAGAAAGCACCCTGAGTTAACCAGCACCGCCTTGCTGCCGTCCGCCCTCTCGGTCTCGGCGAACGAGGGGAGGTGGGTGTGCCCCGAGACGAAGACATCGGCGGTCGTAGGATCGAAGGCGGGGTCCATCGGCGGCCTGGCCTCGCCGACGAGGATCGCCCTGACCTTCTCCTGGGAGGCCTCCGCGGGCGAGTAATGCGGCGTTCCTCCGGGGCTGATCGCCCTCAGCGTCGTGCGTACAGCGTGGCGCACGACCAGGAAAAAGATCCCGAAGATTCCCGCCACCAGGAGCAGGAAAAGGACGGTGTCGAGAAAAGCCTGGTGCACCTGAGGCAACTCGCGGTAGCTGCCGAAGATCAGGCTCACCTTGCTCCCGGTCGCGCGGGCGATGGCGAATGCGGTCACCTTGTAGATCGCGTACGCCACGAGAAGCGGCACGAGAAGGTAATTGGCAACCTTGCCAGACCAATGGTAGAAGTAGCGGCTCACGATCCAGGCCGGAATCGCCACCAGCGGGTAGACCATCTTTATCTCCGAGAGGTCCAGACCGGGCGAGATCTCACCGTACGGCGCGATTCGCCTGGTGCCGTTCATCACGACGTGGTGCCCCACCGGCGTATCCAGCGGATCGTGATAGTCCCCGACGCTGTTTTCGGGGTCGAACTGGTTGCCGTGCTCACAGTAGATAACCCGCCTCCTTCCGCCCGTCTCGACAGAAGCGAGGTAATAGTAGGCGAACTCGTCGACGAGGCCCCGCTCGCGCAACGTCTCCTGGATCTCCGGGTTCCAGAACGACTCGGCGTCGTGGTTGCCCGGCAGATAGATGACGCGCTTGCCTGCCGCGGCTCGAAACCGCTCTAACGCGGCGAAGAGATCTAGGTACTCGGGCCGCTCGATCGTCAGTGAGGCCCGATCCTTCCCTTCCGGCACCTCACCTATCTGCAAGAAATCGAAGAAGTCGCCGGCGAGGATCAACTCGACCGGCCCTTCCCTGCCCGCAAGCTCTACGAAGAGGGCCTCGAGCTCCTTGGGCGACTCGAACCCGTCGCAACCAGGGTCTCCCCCGATGTGCGAATCGGAGACGAAGACCACCAGCGTATCGCCGCCCAGCTCGAGCATGCGCTAAGCCTAGCCCATGCACTCGCTCTCTGACAACCTCGAGCCCACTCTTGAGCATAGAAAATGGGCGACGACCTACTCTCCCACGGAGTCTACCCCGCAGTACCATCGGCGCTGGCGGGCTTAACTTCTCTGTTCGGAATGGGAAGAGGTGTATCCCCGCCGCCGTCGTCACCCTTTCAAAAAGCGGCAAGTATGCTGTTGTAAAGGGCGCCTGCCCTTTGAAAACCGCACAGCGCGATCCGTGAAGAGTACATCAAGCCCTCGACTTATTAGTACCACTCGGCTACATACATCGCTGCACTTACACCTGTGGCCTATCAACCTGGTGGTCTACCAGGAGTCTTACTCCCTCTACGGGGATGGGAGATCTTATCTCGAGGCGAGCTTCCCGCTTAGATGCTTTCAGCGGTTATCCCTTCCGTACATAGCTACCCGGCGGTGCCCTTGGCAGGACAACCGGTACACCAGAGGTACGTCCACTCCGGTCCTCTCGTACTAGGAGTCGCTCCTCT
>JBKPNW010000032.1:0-34649 GCA_046732815.1 Actinomycetota bacterium
AACGCCTGGAGAGCCTGAAGCGCGACAGGGAGGCGGTGTTGGAAGCCTACGCGAACGTAACCGTCGAGGCCCTGGAAGGGCTCTCGCCGGAGGAGCGCAATAAGCTCTACAAGATCCTGAAGCTTAGGGTGGTCATACAAGACGACGGCACGCCGGAGGTAAGCGGGGTGTTCGCCACCGGCGAACATGCGCTCGACGGGGCGGACGCCGGGGCGGAGTCTTCTGAAAAACGAAACGACATGCCTGCGGCGTTATCAGTGTAGACGCGCAGCTCGATGCGGGCGAGGCTCAGCCAGTTATCCGCCAGGTCCAGAGCCGCCTCCATCAACGCCGTCCCGACTCCCCTGCCCTGCCAGTCGTCGCGTACGGCCATCCCGATGCTGCCGACGTGGCGCATGCGCCAGCGGGTGGGAGAGGTCTCCAGGCCGAGGCTTCCGACCACCTCCCCATCCGCACATGCCACCAGCGAGTACAGTCCCTCCGGGGGCTCAGAGAGACGCTCGCGCCACGTCTCGGCCCTTGCGAACGGCATCTGCAGTGTGCCGGCTGTCGCCCGCGGGCCGCTGAAGATGCGGTGCAGCGCTCTGTAGTCTTCGGGCTCCGAGTGACGGACGGTTACGTTCATGTACGTCCTCCGTTGGCGTACGCTTGCAGGGTACAACAAGAGCCCCGCCGGTTGTGGGGGGCTCTTGTCTGCGCGACGCCTGGGTGCTCAGGTCTGCTGTCTAGCCTGTTCTTGCAGGGCATCGACGGAACTCGGGTCGGCCAGGGTCGAAGTATCCCCCAGATCTTCGTCGCCTTCGGCGACCGCCCTTAGGACCCTGCGCATGATCTTGCCGCTCCTGGTCTTCGGGAGGTTGTCGGTAAAGAGCATGTCGTCCGGGCTGGCGTGGGCTCCGATCTGCTTACGAACGTGCTGACGCAGGGTGGTCTTGAGATCTTGTGAACCCTCTCTTTCGCCTTCGAGGGTTACGTAGGCGAAGACGGCCTGGCCCTTGTCTTCGTGCTTTGTGCCTATCACCGCGGCCTCGGCGACGGCCTCGTGGGAGACGAGCGCGCTCTCGACCTCGGCGGTCGAGATACGGTGCCCGGAGACGTTCATCACGTCGTCTATCCGGCCCATGATCCAGAAATAACCATCCTCGTCGCGGCGGGCGCCGTCCCCGACGAAGTACACCCCCTCGTAGATGTTCCAGTAGGTGTCCTCGTAGCGTTGGGGGTCCTTGTAGATAGTACGGAGCATGCCGGGCCACGGCCGTTCCACGACCAGGTATCCGGTGTCAGTACCTTCTACGGGCTGACCGTCCTCGTCGTAGATCGTCGGCTTGATGCCGGGGAAGGGGAGCGTCGCGCTACCCGGCTTGGTCGTGGTGAGACCGGGGAGGGGGGCTATCATGATCCCGCCCGTCTCCGTCTGCCACCAGGTGTCCACGACCGGACAACGGCCGCCGCCGATGGCGTCGCGATACCACTCCCAGGCTCTCGGGTTTATGGGCTCGCCCACCGTCCCGAGTAACCTCAGGGAGGAGAGATCGTGTCTGTCCGGGTGTTCTCTGCCCAGCTTCAGGAGGGCCCGGATGGCCGTGGGTGCCGTGTAGAAGATGTTCGCCTGGTGCTTCTCGACTATCTCCCACATACGGTCCTTACCGGGATAGGTCGGGGTGCCCTCATACATCAGGCTCGTCGTCCCGTTGCTCAATGGTCCGTAGACGATGTAGGAGTGTCCCGTGACCCAGCCTATGTCCGCCGTGCACCAGTAGACGTCGTCTTCTTTTATGTCGAAGACCCACTTGGTGGTGGCGTAGACGTGGGTAAGGTAGCCGCCCGTGGTGTGGACGACGCCTTTGGGTTTGCCCGTAGACCCTGAAGTGTAGAGTATGAAGAGAATATCTTCGGCGTCCATCTCCTCTGCGGGGCACTCGTCTTCAGCGTCGGCCATGAGCTCGTGAAACCAGAGATCTCGGCCCTTCTGGAAAGGAACGTCCTCACCCGTGCGCCTGACGACTATCGAGTTTTGGATCGAAGGCGTGTCCTCGAGGGCCTCATCGGCGTTCTGCTTGAGCGGGACGACCTTCCCACCCCGCGGGCCGCCATCCGCCGTTATGAGGATCTTCGCCTCGGCGTCGTTGATCCTGTCTTGCAGGCTCTGGGCGGAGAACCCGCCGAAGACCACCGAGTGGGGAGCCCCGATGCGGGCGCACGCCAACATAGCTATTGGTAGCTCGGGTACCATGCCCAGGTAGATAGCCACGCGATCGCCCTTCTCGACTCCGAGGCTCTTTAGAACGTTGGCGAACCTGGACACCTCAGTTTTCAGCTCGGAGTAAGTCAGGGTCCGGGAGTCTCCTGGTTCGTCGCCCACCCAAAGGATGGCGGTCTTGTCGCCCCGGCCTTGCTCTATCTGGTAATCCAGGCAGTTGTACGAGACGTTCAGCTTGCCGCCGACGAACCACTCGGCGTAGGGCCTGTTCCAGTTGAGGACCTGGTCCCACTCTTCGAACCAGTGCAGCTCACGGGCGAAGCCCGCCCAGAACCCCTCGAAATCCTCTTCAGCCTTCTCGTAGACCGACGGATCGCTCGCGTTGGCCTCAGAAGCGAAATCATCAGGCGGCTCGTAAGTACGTATCCTCCCGTCTTGCTCTTCGCTCATCTTCCCTCTAGCCTCCTCTCTAGCCTGGCGCCCCAACGGGCAATACCGTCCGCCCGAAGTTGTGGTTGATGACGCCGGCTGCCGATGCGTACCACGCGGCGATCGCCGTGGCGATACCCACGTAGCCGCCTATCATGCCGATCGCGCTGGCGCCCAACAGGTCCCCAAACCCCAGCAGGAAGAACGTGGCGGCTAGAAGCAGGAACACTACCATTACAGCCATGTTGACCTTGAAGGAGCCGACCCACATGTACGCCGTGAAGATGCCCCAGGCGATAAGGAACCACCCGGCGCCCACTTCGAGTTGCGCTGGCGGGATGTCGCTGGCGTAGAACTGGTTCAACCCCCAGAAAGCGAGCCAGAACGCGCCATAAGAGGTGAACGCCGTCGCGCCGAAAGTATTGTTGTTCTTGAACTCCCACATCCCGGCCGCAAACTGTGCGAGCCCACCGTAGAAGAGTCCCAGTGAGAAGACGACAGGCTCGCCCGCCTCGTTCAGAAGGCCGGCGTTGAAGAGGCTCAAGACGAAGGTCGTGAGCGCGAAAGCCGCCAGTCCTAACGGGGCCGGGTCGCCTATACCCGGTTCGGGAGGCGATTCTCCTACGCCCTGGGTCTCATCCCTTACGATCCGACGGATGTCATCCTCTTGCATACCGCGCTCGCTCACTGCATCCTCCTCCACTCGGTCTCCGCCATTCAGGCTCACCCAAAACTGCTTAGTCCTAAAGGTCCTCCCTTGCCGCGCTTCCACCGACTAAGGTCGATACGTGGCCAACCACTCCATCCCTCGATGATGACAACTATACATGGGCCCACACCAGCCGGTCAAACCGTAACAAGGCCCCCCGCTCCTTCCATTCGCGGGCACCGGCCTCAATGCTTCGCGTCGGCTGGCCATTCTGCGAAGGCGATTGCCACGCTGCAGAGCTTGTCGCAGTCTCAGGCTGCGGGTTCTATCTTCACCGCGCAGGCTTTTAGCTCGGCTGTTCCAGACAACGGGTCCACGGCGTTGATGGTAAGGACGTTGGTCGGCACCTGATCCGGGAAGCTGTAACCCAGGAAGACGAGCCCGGGACGAACCCTGTCGGTGACGCGAGCCTTGACGGAGGACACCTTCCCACGCCGGGAGCCGACGCTTACGAAGTCTCCGTCCTCGATCCCCAGCCTTTGCGCGTCCTCCTCACAGATCTCGAGCAGCTCCTCCGGGTCTTTGACCTTCTTGTAGTCCTGGGTCATCGTGCCCGTGTTGTGGAAGGCTAGGCGGCGGCCCGTGGTGAGCTGGAAGGGGTACTCCTCGTCGGGCATCTCCACAGGCCCCTCGTGGTCCACGGGGTGGAACGGCGCCCGATGCTCTACCTCCTCTGCCCTGAGGTGGGCGTGCAGGAACTTGGTGCCAACATGGGGCTTCTTCACGACGTCGGTGGTGATAGCCTCTCCCTCGGCGTTCTCGGCGCCCCTTGTGCTTGCAGCCAATTGCTCCTTGGGGGTGATGTCCGAGATCTCTTCGAAGCTGCCGTCGAGGCAGGGCCACTGGATGCCTCCGTGCTTCTCCAGACGCTCGTAGCTCATACCGGAGAACTTGGGTGCGAGCTCGCGCACCTCATTCCAGACGTCCTCCGCCGTCTCGAAGCCCCAGTCGTAGCCCATGCGTTTGGCGATGTCCTGCACTATCCACTCATCCGGACGGGCCTCGCCGGGTGGGTCTACCACCCTGTGGACCCGCTGCACCCGCCGCTCGCTGTTGATAACCGTGCCCTCGGTCTCGGCCCAGCTCGCGGCCGCCGGCAGGACCACGTCAGCCATCCTGGCGGTCTTGGTCATGAGGATGTCCTGCACCACCAGGAGGTCGAGGCTCTCGAAGAGCTTTTCGTGGTAGTACTCGTCGGCGTCGGACTGTGACGGGTTCTCCCCGATAACGTACATACAGCGGATCTCACCGCGTTCCACGGCGTCCATCATCGCTGGCTGGTGCTTGCCGATCTTCTCCGGCAACGGCGACCCCCAGACCTCCTCGAAGAGCTCGTGGGCATCGGGATCGTCCCACTTCCAGCCCCCGACCATCTTGTCCGGCAGGGCCCCCATGTCGCCGCCGCCCTGAACGTTGTTCTGGCCGCGAAGCGGGTTCAGACCGCTACCGTACTTGCCCACGTGACCCGTCAGAAGACCCAACCCGATGAGCGCGAACACGCCATCCGCGCCGTTGTGGTGCTCGGTGATGCCCAGGGTCCAGTTGAGGATAGCCTTATCCGCCGTGGCGTACATACGGGCGACCTCGCGGATGTCATCGGCAGGGACGCCCGTGATCTGCTCGGCGTACTCCGGCGTGTAGCCGGAGACCTTATCCCTGTACGCCCGGAAGTTCTCCGTCGCCCGCTCGATGAACTCTTCGTCGTGGAGGTCTTCGGCGATGATCACGTTCGCCATCGCGTTCGCCAGGCAGATATCCGTCCCGACGTTCAGGCCGAGCCACTTGTCGGCTTTCTTTACCTGATCTATCTTCCTAGGGTCGACCACGATCATCTTCGCGCCGTTCTTGATGCCGCGGCGCATGTGGTTGTAGATGATGGGGTGGCACTCCATGGTGTTGGATCCCCAGCAGATTATGAGGTCGGTGTTCTCGAACTCCTCGTACGAGGTGGTCGCCCCGCCCGCTCCAAACGTTGCCACCAGACCGGTGACGCTGGCGGCGTGTCAAGCACGGTTACAGGAGTCTATGTTGCTGTTACCGAGAACCTCGCGGACGAACCTGCCGGCCAGGTAGTTCAACTCGTTGGTCGAGCGTGAGGAGCTAAAGGTCCCGAAAGCGCCTGGGCCATATTCGTCCTTGATCTCCGTCATCTTGCTCGCGACCAGGTCCAGCGCCTCATCCCACGAGGCGGGTACGAGCTCACCGTCCTTGCGAATGAGGGGAGTCGTCAACCTCCTGTCGCTGTAGAGGTGGCGCCAGCCCTCGCGACCCTTGATGCAGGCCTCGCCCTTGCTGGACGGGTTCTCCTTGTCCCCGGCAACCTTGGTGATGACCCCGTCTTCTACCGTGATGCTCAGGCCGCAGCCGACGCCGCAGAAGCCGCAGATCGTGCTCCCCTGCCTCAGGTTGACATCCTTCTCCATCGTTGTGGCCACCCTAATCACCCCTTCGCCCTAGATACTCGCAATCCCTAACATTGCTCCAGAAGCTCATTTTCGCCACCCGTCATTGGGACTTCTCATATTTCACCCGTAGTCCTCGTTCGTTTGTGGGAGCCTGGGCCCTGGTTCTTCGGAGTCGAGCCGGATCCTCTCGGACCCTGCGTACACGTTGAATCTGCCTCCGCGCAGGAATCCGACGAGGGTCATACCGAACTCCCTGGCCACGTCGACCGCGAGGCTGCTCGGCGCGGAGATCGCACACACGATGGGCACCCCGGCCGCGAGGCACTTCTGCATGATCTCGAAGCTGCTGCGCCCGCTTACCATGACGATGTGATCCGTGAGCGGCAACCTGCCTTCGAGGAGCGCCCACCCCACGAGCTTGTCCGTGGCGTTGTGTCTTCCTACGTCCTCCCGCAGCGCGAGAAGCTCACCTTTCTTGTCGAAGAGGGCCGCGGCGTGCAGACCGCCCGTCGCGTCGAAGAGCCCCTGCGCCTCCCGCAGCGTCTCGGGCAGCGAGTAGATGGCCTCCGCCGGGACCTCGGGTCCTGGCTGAATTACCGGGCAACCGCGCAGCTCCAGGTGCTCCAGACTGGCCTTGCCGCACACCCCGCAGGCGCTCGTGGTGTAGAAGTGCCTCTCCAGCGGGCGCAGGTCGAACTCTCGTCCGCCGCGCAGCTCGACGTTGACGATGTTGTACTGCTGCTCGGTGTCGATGTCGGGATCGACGCAGTAGCTGATCTTCAGGATGTCGTCGGGAGAAGTGACAATACCTTCGCCGTACAGGAAGCCCGCCGCGAGCTCGAAGTCGGCCCCCGGGGTGCGCATCGTCACGGCGACGGTCTGCCTGGTCTGCCCGGCGAGGAGCCTGATCTCCATCGGTTCCTCCGTCGCGAGCGCGTCGGGCCGCACCCGCATCCCGCCGTCTTCGACGACCCTCACCCGCGTCTTCGTCTTGCTCGTGCGCCTGGATTTGCCCGAGGTCTTCTCCAGCATCGGCCGCTCCTGATCCGGTCTCCCCAGAGTGTACCAGTGACGGCGTGTTAGCATGCAAAGACCATGCACGCTGGGATCTGGCAACCACATTGAGGCTGATGGGCACCCCGAACGTCTCCCGCTACCCCGAGGCGACCGTGGTCAGGGACGAGTCGAGCATCCTCATCCTCTTCGGCGGCCCCCACGGGGAACAGAGGATGAGCGTCCCGCTCGCCTACGTCGGAGGCGATGCGGAGGCGGCGGAGCTACGGCTGCTCGCGCAGTTACAGCAGATCGGCTACAGCGTCAAGCGTGGGGAGCCGGATCCCCACGCCCCGTAGCGTGGAAAGGAAACTCGCATGAAGGCACCAGCCAAAGAGTACGTTACCCTCGTCGAGGTAATGGAGCTGACCGTGTCTTACGAGGAGTTCGCGGACGCCATCGAAGCCGCCTCCCGGAGGCTCGAAGCGGAAGGGGTAGAAGAACTGGTCGCGGTCCACTTCTACGGTAGCCCGGAGTCGACCGAAGCGGGTGCGATCCTCACCTTCTCCAACCGGGAGCGCATGGTCGAACACATCGAAATGGTCTCGAAATGGGAAGAGTTCGAGAGGTTCTTCGCCACCGTAAAGCCCCTGGACGTGCGAGTCTACGGCAGGCTAAGTGAAGAAGCGGAGGAGTGGATCGGGCACTTCGGAGACATTATGAGCAGAAAGTTCGAGGATCACGTCGCCGGCTTCGTGCGTTGATCGCCCGGAAACAAAGCGGACACTGTTCCGGCCGAGACTACCTTACGGTGCGGGCTCGGTACTCTCTCGCACCCACGCACGTACTCTTCGCAGCCAGTCCGTGCTTCCTAGCGAGGTGCTCTCTTCGACGAAATGAGTAAGAACGCCGCTTGTGAGCGACGGCAAGGCTACGCTTTTCCCGGCTTCGACGTATGCTCCCTCTTGCAGCGAGAAGATGGTGGCACGGACTCCATCGTAGCGCCAGACTTCGGGGACGCCCAAACGAGCGTAGATCGGGAACTTGTCGAGGGAGGGGCTCGTGATGTCCACTTCGACGACCAGGTCCGGGGGCGGATCCATAGTCAGGTCTATCCTGGGCTTGCCGCGGATGCGCTCCTCGTTCCTGACGTAGAAGCTGGCGTCGGGCTCGAAACCTCGCCCGATATCGCTGCGCCGGTAGGTCGTAGAGCCTACGCCATACGCGTTGATGCGCATCTCCTCGGCGAGCACCGCGACGAGCAATGCGACGAAGTAAGCTACGCTCTCGTGCTCCGAAGAAGGGCTCATGATCTCCAGGTCTCCCCGGTCGTAGGCGAACCGCGGCACACGGCTCTCTCCTCGCTCCTCGAGCAGCCGCTCATACGTTTCCCAACTTATGTTGCGGAGGAGAACCCTCTGTTCTGCCCGACTCTCGACCGTTTCCATCCCACAACCTTTTCGGATCGTTCGCGACGAAAGTATAGCGTCACGTTTCGGGAACATGGAAAGAGGGGCCGGATCTCCGGCCCCTCTTAAAGTCGCCCTCGTTGCAGCTAGACGTTGATGTAGCCGTTCGGGTTGAGGACGTACTTCTTGGCCGCGCCCTTGTCGAAGTCCTTGTAGCCCTCTGGGGCCTCATCAAGGGTGACGACCGTGGCGTTGACGGCGTCGGCGATGTGGGCCTTGTCGTGCAGGATGCTCATCATCAGGCCGCGATTGTACTTCTTGACCGGGCACTGTCCGGTGAAGAAGGCGTGGCTCTTGGCCCAACCGAGCCCGAAGCTGATCTTGAGCGTACCCTCCTGGGCGTCGGGGTCGGCAGCTCCTGGGTCGCCGGTCACGTACAGGCCAGGAATGCCGAGCGCGCCGCCGGCCCGCGTGACGCTCTGCACGGCGTTTAGCACGGTGGCCGGAGCCTCCATGGCGTCCGGACCGTGTGCCGACGCCTCGAAGCCGACGGCGTCTATTGCGCAGTCCACCTCGGGAATTCCGAGGATCTCGGCGATCTGGTCATGTAGCTCGACGTCCCTGGCGACGTGGACGGTCTCGCACCCGAAGGAGCGTGCCTGCGCGAGCCTATCGTCGATGAGGTCGCCGACGATGACGACGGAAGCGCCGAGTAGCTGCGCCGAGTATGCCGCCGCGAGCCCTACCGGTCCGGCGCCGGCGACGTAGACCGTCGATCCGGTCGTGACCTGGGCCGTGTAGGCGCCGTGGTAGCCGGTCGGGAAGATGTCCGAGAGCATGGTGAGGTCAAGGATCTTCTCCAGTGCCTGATCCCTATCGGGGAACTTCAGCAAGTTGAAGTCCGCGAAGGGCACCATGACGTAGTTGGCCTGCCCGCCGACCCAGCCGCCCATGTCCACGTAGCCGTAGGCCGAGCCCGCGCGGGCCGGGTTCACGTTCAGGCAGACGCCGGTCTTACCCTCGTTGCAGTTGCGGCAGCGTCCGCAGGCGATGTTGAACGGCACCGAGCAGATGTCGCCCTCGTCGATGAACTGGACGTCGTTACCCTTCTCGACGACCTCGCCCGTGATCTCGTGCCCCAGGGTCTGACCGACGGGGGCGGTCGTCCTTCCGCGCACCATGTGCTGGTCCGAGCCACAGATGTTGGTGGCGACGATCCTGAGGATTACGGCGTGCGGCGCGTCGACGGTCATCCCCATCGCGCCGGCGACCTCTTCGGGGACCTCTAGTTTCGGATAATCGATGTCCTCTACCGCTACCTCGCCAGGGCCCTTGTAGACCACTACCCTGTTGTCAGCCATTAGCTGAACCGCTCCTTTCCCTTTAGCCGAAGTCGACCAAATACACTCATTCCTATTCCCCCTCGGCCGCGCGACCAAACTTACCTCTGTCGGCGTGGGGACGCCTCTCAAGATCTCCAGGCAAGCTCCTTTCCCCCGAAACTCACGCCAGGCAAACTACCAGGTCTTGCGCATGGACGCAACCAGGCGGCCACATATATGGGTGGCAGGCAAATCTGTCTACAGGAATGGGACGCGGTTTCGTGCCGGGATGAATGAGGTTAGAATCAGAGAATCTGGACAATCACATTCTTGGCGTAGAAGGGGTCAGGCATGCTCTTCAGGCTCACGGAGAAAGACGGTCTCTGGAGGAAGCTGCGCAACCACGTAGGCACCACAGTCAAACATCCCGTAAGCCCGGCGACCCGCGACATCCGCTCGCGCATCTCCGATGAGGGCGTACAGAAGACAGTAAGCGTCTGTCCCTACTGCGCGGTCGGCTGCTCCACGCTCGTCTACCACCGCGACGGGCGCATCCTAGACATCGAGGGAAACCCCGACAGCCCCATAAACGCCGGTACCCTCTGTCCCAAAGGGTCTGCGGGCTTCGGGCTGCACATCTCGCCTTACCGCTGGACGAAGGTCCGCTACCGCAGGCCGTACGCGACGGAGTGGGAGGATCTCTCGCTCGAAGAGGCCCTGGATATGATCGCCGAGAGGGTCAAGAAGACGCGCGACGAGAACTGGCAGGACAGAGATGAGGAGGGGAAGAAGCTCAGCCGTTCGACGGCCGTCGCCTCCATCGGAGGGGCTACCATAGACAACGAAGAGAACTACCTCATAACCAAGCTCTTCCACTCATCGGGGTTCGTGCGAATTACGAACCAGGCCCGTATATGACACAGCTCCACTGTGCCCGGTCTGGGCATCACGTACGGTAGGGGTGGGGCCACCACCACGCTGCAGGACCTGCAGAACTCCGACTGCATCCTGATCGAAGGCTCCAATATGGCCGAGGCCCACCCCGTGGGTTTTCGGCACCCCATGATCGCCAAACGCAAGGGCGCCAAGCTCATCCACGTCGACCCGCGCTTCACGCGCACTTCGGCGCTCTGCGACATCTACGCCCCCATAAGGCCTGGCACGGACATTGCGTTCCTGGGCGGCCTCATCAACTACGTCATCCAGAACGAGCGGTATTTCAAAGACTACGTCGTCCACTACACCAACGCCGCGACCCTCGTCACCGAGGAGTTCGAGGGCGCTGCCGCCTCGGGCCTGTTCTCCGGCTGGGACGAGGAAGGAGGGAAGTACGACCCGTCGAGCTGGCGCTACGAGGGCATGCCCATCGACTACGCCTCCGTCGGGGGGAGTCAGGGCCGCCTCATCGGTGAGGGTACCGGCGGGGAGTCGGCGCCGAACGAGGGCGAGCCGCGTCCGACCGACCCGACGCTCGAACACGAGCGCTGCGTCTTTCAACTTCTCAAGCGCCACTTCGCCAAATACACGCCGGAGATGGTCGAGAAGGTCTGCGGCACTCCGCGAGAAGCTTTCCTCAGGGTCGCCGAGACCATCTGCGAGAACTCGGGTCGCGAGAAGACTACCTCGCTCTGCTACGCCGTCGGGTGGACCCAGCACTCCAAGGGGGTCCAGATCATCCGCACCGCCGCCATACTGCAGCTCCTGCTCGGGAACATAGGACGTCCCGGCGGTGGGATCATGGCCCTGCGCGGGCACGCCACCATCCAGGGTTCCACGGACATAGCGACGCTCTACAACATCCTTCCGGGCTACCTGCCGATGCCCGACGCGGGCATGGACAATGACACCTGGGACGACTACGTGGAGAGCCAGACGGCCGACACGGGGTGGTGGAACAACTTCCCCAAGTACATAACCAGCCTGTTCAAGGCCTGGTACGGCGAGGCCTTCGACCCCGAGAGGGGCGACGAAGTCTTCGACCACTTCCCGCGCCTCTCGGGCGACTACTCCTACTACCCGACTATCGTGGACATGAAGGACGGGGACGTGAAGGGCTGCTTCGTCTTCGGGCAGAACTTCGCGGTCGGCGGGCCGCACGTCAAGCTCGCCCAGGACGCCTTGAGAAGCCTGGACTGGCTCGTGGTCCTGGATGCCTATGAGATAGAGACCGCCACAGCCTGGAAGATGGAAGGCGTAAACCCCGAGGAGTGCGCCACGGAGGTCTTCTTCATCCCCTCGGCGCTCGTCGCCGAGAAGGACGGTTCCTTTACCCAGACCCAGCGCATGTTGCAGTGGCACGACAAGGCCACAGAACCGCCAGGCGACGCACGGAGCGACGCCTGGTTCGTCTACCATCTGGGGCGCAGGCTCAAGGAGCTCTACGAAGACTCCGCAGAGCCGCGCGACAAGCTCATCCAAGCCATGACCTGGGACTACCCTACCGAGGGTGAACGCGAAGAACCGCACATCGAGAGCATCCTCAAGGAGATCAGCGGCTACACCGTGGCCGACGGCGAGCCGGTCGGAGGCTTCGCCGAGCTAGAGGACGACGGCACGACGGCGTGTGGCGGGTGGATCTACTCCGGCGCCTACTCAGGCGGTGTCAACCAGGCCCGCCGACGCAAGCCCTGGACAGAGCAGTCTCTGGCGGCCAACGAGTGGGGCTGGGCCTGGCCCGCAGACCGCCGCATCCTCTACAACCGGGCCTCCGCCGACCCCGAGGGCAGGCCCTGGTCCGAAGAGAAAAAGTACGTCTGGTGGGACGAGGAGCAGGGCGAGTGGACCGGCCACGACGTCCCCGACTTCACCGCGACCAAGCGGCCTGACTACAAACCGGACCCCGATGCCAGGGGCGACGACGCCATCCCCGGGGACGGGCCGTTCATCGTCAACGGCGACGGGCTCGGCTGGCTCTTCGCCCCCGTAGGCCTCGCTGACGGTCCGCTCCCGGTCCACTACGAGCCGGTCGAGTCACCGGTGCCGAACCTGCTCTACGACGAGATACAGTACAACCCTGCGGTGAGGCTACTGAACAGGCGGGACAACCCGTACAATCCGCCCGAGGACCCGAGATTCCCGTACGTGGTTACCACCTACCGTCTCACCGAGCACCATACCTCGGGGGCCATGAGCCGTTGGGTCCCCTGGCTCTCCGAGCTCCAGCCCGAGCTGTTCTGCGAGATCAGTCCCGAACTTGCGGCCGAGAAGGGCGTGGAGAATACGGGCTGGGTCACCGTCTCGACGAGCCGCGGCAAGATCCACTGCAGGGCCCTCGTCACCGACCGCATCCCCGTCTACGACTTCGAAGGCAGGAAGGTCCACACCATCGGCCTCCCCTACCACTGGGGACCGAACGGCCTGGTCAAGGGCGACGTGGTCAACGACCTGATGCCTGTCTCCCTCGAGGCCAACGTCGCCATCCACGAGGCCAAGGCCTTCACGGCAAACCTACAAGCTGGAAAGGCGTAAGGACATGAACGCGAAGCGGAGCGCTTTGACAGGGGCTATCGGCGGACTCGGGGCCACGCTCGTCCTGTCGGGGCTGCGCGAGGCTTGGGCGAAGGTCGGGCTCGTCTTCGAGACCGCCCCGATGCAAGTCGTCGACCGCGTCGAGGAACTCGGGCTCGTAGGGGAGCTATCGCCGTTGGGCCGGCGCCTGCTTACCGTAGCCGCCCACTTCGCCTACGGTGCCGGGACGGGGATAGCCTTCGGCCTCCTGCGCAGAGAGAGGGGCGGTCCGGGGGAAGAGGCTTCCGTAGGGGCGGCGCTGGGGGTTCTGGCCTGGGGGGCGGGATGGTCGAGCTGGCTGCCGCTGGGCGGCGTGCACAGAGCGCCATGGAGCCAGAAGTCACCCAAGGTCCTGCTCCCCGTAATAGACCACGCGGTGTTCGGAGCGGCCTGGGGACTCCTCTATCGGGCCCTCCGCAGGGGACGCGCGTGAGGGACTTCAGGGGCACGCGCACTACCCCTGAGGAAACGACCAGCGATACGTACCTGGCCGAGCGCTCCGGACGGGAGATGATGCAGCAGGAGCTCATGGACCTGGGGGTATGGCTCGTCGAGCATCCTGAGGCGGCGCCCAAAAACCTCAAGCCGATAAGGAGCGCGAAGGTTCTCATGCCCGGCGTCTACTACAACATGGGCACGGGGATGGTCGACAGGATCTACCGTCCCCAGCGCGTGGCCCTCGGGCACAAGATGTTCCGTATTAGCAGCGATCCGGCGTCCCCGGTCGAGGAGATCCGGCGCAGGGTGCTAGAAGGGAAGTGACAGGTGGCGACGGGGTTTTTGACCGACACGACCGTCTGTATAGGATGCAAGGCCTGCGAGGTCGCGTGCAAGCAGTGGAACCAGCTCCCTGCCGACGGCTACGAGTTCACGGGCGACTCCTACGATAATACGAAGCAGCTCTCTGGCACCACCTGGCGCCACGTCGCGTTCATCGAGAACCCGAAGAAGCGCCGTCTGACCGGCGACGTCGACCTCGTGGCGCTCGCCGAGGACGTGACGGAGCCGCTGCCCGGCGGGGCCGAGCTCGACGCCCTGGGGCGCTGGGCTTTTATGAGCGACGTGTGCAAGCACTGTGTCGAGGCGCCGTGCCAGCAGGCCTGCCCGACGGGCTCTATTATCCGCAACGAGTTCGACAACGTCTACATCCAACCCGACATCTGCAACGGCTGCGGCTACTGCGTCCCCGCCTGTCCCTACGGCGTCATAACCAAGGTTCCGCACGACGGCCGCGCCTTCAAGTGCACCCTCTGCTACGACCGCCAGCGCGACGGCCTCGAGCCGGCCTGCGCCAAGGCCTGCCCTACCAACTCCATCATGTTCGGCGAGATCGAGGAGCTTAAACAGGTGGCAGAAGAGCGCGTACAGGAGCTCCACGACAAGGGCTACAGCCAGGCCTACGTGTGGGGCACGCCGGAGGTGGGGGGGACAGGAGGTATCGGGGGCAACCACTCCAAGTTCATCCTCATGGACGAGCCCGAGACCTATAACCTTCCCCGTCACCCCTACCTGCCGCAGGAGAAGGTCAAGGGCGGCGTCATCGCCGGCGCGGTAGCGGCCGGCGTCCTCGGAGCCGTGGTGGCGCTGGCGTTCAGGGATTAGGAGAGACAGGTGAGCGAGACGCCGCAAGATAGGGGCAAGCAGAGCGACGGGCGGGTCGAGACCTCCCACCATCCGGAGGCCGATTCGCGCCGGGGCGACAGGAACTACTACGGCATCCCGCCCATCAAGCGGGCGCACTGGACCTGGCAGATTCCGATCTACTTCTGGCTCGGCGGCATCGGCGCGGGGACTCAACTGTTCGCGACCGTGGCACAGCTCCTCGGCCACGAGGATGAGGCCCTGAAACGAGCCAGCCGCTACACCGTGCTCGTCACCATGCTACTGAGTCCTGTGCTCTTGATCTGGGACCTCGGGAGGCCCGAGCGCTTCTACAACATGCTGCGCATACTGAAGCTCCGCTCCCCGATGTCCACCCAGAGCTGGTCGCTCTTCACCTTCGGCAACCTCGGCGGCCTCATCGCTGCCCGCCAGGCCGCCGAGGACGGGCTGCTGCTCGGCGACAACCCCCTCTCGCGGCTCGTGATCCGTCTAATCCCCGACCGCCTGCTCACCGTGCTGGTCCTGCCTTTCGGCCTGTTCGTCGGCTTCAACACCGGGAACCTCGTCAGCGCGACATCCGTCCCGATCTGGGCCCGCAACTGGATGCTCATGGGCCCGACTTTCCTGGCCTCGGGGCTCTCTACAGCACTCTCGTGGCTCTCGCTCGCGTTGCACCTCGGTCACTGGGGCGAAGCGAAATCCCTGCGCGTACTCCGCCGCGCCGAGAAGGCGACGATCGTCATAGAAGCAGCCCTTATAGCCGCTTCCCTGCTAAGGATGAGCAAGTGGAGCAAGCCGCTCTTCTCCAGGGAGGTCGCCCCGCTCTTCGTCGGCGGCACCCTCCTCGGCGGCATCGCCGCCCCCTTCGCGCTCCTCCTCGGCAAGGAAAGCCGCTCCAAGAGCATGCTGGCCTCGACGCTCGCGCTCGCGGGGGGCCTCGCCTTCCGCTTCGCGATCATCCTGGCCGGCCGCAAGAGCGCCGACGACCCCGAAGCCTACTTCACCTTCGCCAGTGGCGAGAGCGCCCCGCAGCCGGAGGATAAGATCTAGCGGGTTACTCGCCTGCGTACTCCTCGTCCGTAACGGGCTCCAACCAGTCGGTGCCTCCTTCGGTCGTGGTGGCGATGTTGATAGCCATGTGGACCATGTAGGTCTCGGGTGTGGCACCGTGCCAGTGCTTCTCGTCCGGGGCGAAATAGACGACGCCACCGGCTTCGACCTCGACGGGCGGCTCGCCCTCTCTAGCGGCGCGACAGGTGCCCGTGACTATGTAGAGGATCTGACCCTCAGGGTGGGTGTGCCAGTGCGTGCGGGCGCCGGGCTCGAAGAGCACGCGATTGACGGCCACGTCGGGCGGAGTACCGACGGGAGCGGCATCTCTCCAGACCGTGC
Source organism: Actinomycetota bacterium (assembly GCA_046732815.1). GTDB lineage: Bacteria > Actinomycetota > Rubrobacteria > Rubrobacterales > Rubrobacteraceae > Rubrobacter_D. The sequence goes on from JBKPNW010000032.1 coordinate 15,969, forward strand.
CGGTAAACCACTCCTCGGGTCCCGGCCCGGTCTGCATTTCTTTCATCGTGACGACTTTCATGTCGCTCCCTTCGGTCGCTTAGCATTTCAGCTAGTCAGCAAGTCGCCTGGAACAGGCGACTTGTCAGCATTTCAGCAAGTGAGCATGTCAGCTCTCGGGTACTGGCTGACATGCTGACAAGGCGGCGAAGCCGCCGTGCTGAAATGCTGACGAGCGGAGGCCGCAAGGCCGAAGCGTGCTGACTAGCTGAAATGCTATTCACGCGATGCGGTGTTCGAGGATACTGTACAGTTGCGGTGCGGTTCCGTTCTCCGGGGTGGTCTTCTCTACTTTCAGCAGGGCTTCGCGGCCCCGGAGCTCCAGGCTCGAGACGTGGTTGTGGAACCAGGGCGCTTCGTGCACGAGGTGCCAGCGCACGTCCGGCTCCTCGACGATGGCCAGGCGGGAGAGTATTTCGCCGACGCGCCTGCCGTGTTCGGTCCACCCAAAGCGCATGATGAGGCGTTCGGGGAGTCCTAAAGGGTTCCGCAAGGGGGAGCTCGTCGACTGGTAGACGGGAGTCTCGACGTTGTCACCGAAGTCCATCTTCGCCAGGTAGCCGTGGTGTACGTCGCCGGAGAGGACCGTTACCGAGGCGGGAGGATCGCTGGGGGAGCGCTCGCCCGAGGCGACGGAGCGTAGCAGGTGCGTGAGCGCGGTGAAGGACTTGTGGAAGGCCGGCCAGTGCTCGAGGTCGACGAGCTGGCGGATCGACTCGCCGATCCTGGCCGCCGGACGGCCCCAAACTCCTGCACAAACGGCCTCACTCGCCGCTTCCAGATGGTGTAGCCCGGGGCCGAGGAGGAGGGGGAGCGAGGTGCCGAAGAGGAGGTGGTCGAAGTCGCCCGTGGCTTTCTCCACGATCCAATCCCACTCTTCGTCGTCGAGCATCGCACGGTGGCCTTCTTTCAATACGCGTCCTGCCCGCGAGTCCATCATGATAAGCCGAACCCTGCCGAAGTCGCGGTGGTAGCTCCAGCGCGTGCCGGCGATCTCGCGGTCCGCCTTGTAGGCGAACTCGCGCAGTACGCGGGTCGGGTTCGCCGCCTCCTGCACCTTCCCGAAGAGTTCGTCCTCCTCCAGCTCGCGTGGGGAGAGGTTGCCGAGGTGCTGGTAGACCCAGTAGGACATGAAAGCCCCGATGATGCGCTCCTCCCACCACGGCGTGCTGCGCATCTGGCGGACCCACCTCTCCGAGGTGTTCCAGTCGTCGTTGACGTCGTGGTCGTCGAAGATCATCACCGTCGGCACGGTTGAGAGGAGCCATCTGGTAGTGGGGTCCCTCCAGGAGTCCCAGTAAAGGCGCGTGTACTCCTCGAAGTCGGCGACCTGCTCCCCTGGTCCCTCGCTCGTGTCGCGCCGCGAGCGGATGAATTCGAGGGCGCCCTCGGAGACCTCATCGGCGTAGATCTGATCCCCCAGGAGTACCAGCGCGTCGGGCCATCTCTCGTGCGGTTCGCGCATCATGCGCAGGGCCAGCGCCTGTAGGGCGTCCCGCTCGTAGCCGTCCGCGTGCGCGTCGGCGACGAGCGTGTACGGGGCCTCGTGCGGCACCGAGACGCGGCACGACCCGTATGAGAGGTTCAACTTTCCGTCGGCTGAGATCGTCCTTATCACGGAAGGAGGGAAGTCGTGTTCCTCATCGGGCCAGACCTTCACGCCGTCGAGGGAGATCTCGTACTCGTAGGTCTTCCCCGGTTCGAGGTCGGTGATCTGGACCAGGGCATAATGGTGGCCCTCGATCTCGATGGTGCGCGCCCGGTGGCCGAGGACCTCGACCTCGCTGGCGGCGTCGGTCTCGACCCAGACGGTCGCGTCCGTTTCTCCGGCATAGCGCAGCAGCGGACCGAGGATCAGCTCAGGAGCCATGAGTCAATTTTACTCGCAGCCGACTCTCTTACACCAGCATCAAGCCGGCCACTTCGAAGCCGCACCAGGACGGTCCAGCCTCGTCTTGGGGACCGATGGGATGACTCACCCACGCTGCCAGCCTGGAGCGGTGCCCCGGATCAAATAGTCCATTACCCCTTCCAGGGAGCCGGTCCTCTTGAATGCGGCCCGCTGTAACTCTGCTCCCGTGCCGAGCTCGACGATCTCGAGCACACCACCGAGCTCGTGCTCGCAGCCGAGGTCTTGGGCGACGGGCCGCAGCTCCTCGATCAGCCCGCGGGCCATCGAACGTGCCGGCACCGCCATGCCCGCCGCGAAGTCGTAGAAGTCGGCGTCCATCCCGTGGCGCACGGCGCGCCACTTGTTCTCCGCGTTGAACAGCGGGTTCGCCGGCGGCTCATCCGTGCCGGCGCTCGCCACGAGGCACTGGACGAGCGCGGCGAGGGCCGCCGTGTAGGACGCATCCGTCTGTACGTCCGGCGCCCGCAGCTCCACGGTACCGAACCTCTGATGCGGACGCGCGTCCCACCAGCACCAAGAGTAGTCGGGGATGCTCCCCGCGGCGACGAGGGTCTCGATGTGGTTCTCGAAGTCTTCCCAGCTCCGGAAGGAAGGCGGGAGCCCGGATCGGGGGAACATCTCGAAGATCTTGATCCGGGTCGAGGCGAGCCTGGTGTCTGACCCGCGCCAGAAAGGAGAGTTGGCCGAGAGCGCCACGAGCAGCGGCACGTACCGGGCCAGCGCATTGACGGCCACAATAGCAGCGACCCCGTCGGGGACGGCGACGTGGACGTGCAGGCCGTAGATCGCCTGCGTCCTCGCCACCCAACCCATTTCTTCCTCGACGCGCCGGTTGTGATCTCCGCCCGTGAGCGGCTGCTCCGTCGGCTCGGAGAAAGGGTGGGTGCCGGCACCGACGATCTCGGCCCCGCGGCCGCGCGCGAGGTCGCGCACCTCGGTGCGCAACCCTGGCAACTCACGCGCGAGGTCGGCGACCGTCTCGAAGACGGGAGATAGCATCTCCACACAAGACTGCGAAAGCTCCGAGGTGATGAGCCGGGAACCCTCCCCCGCGGCGAGCACCTCGTCCACCACCGGGGCCAGCCCACGCGAGGCGGGGTCGACGAGCTGAAACTCCTCCTCGACCCCGACCGTATACGGCTCCGTCGAGCCGAATCCATTCTCCATCCGCGTACTTTAGCATTTCAGCATTTCAGCACGTCGCCTGTTCCAGGCGACTTGTCAGCACTTCAGCCCGTGCCCGCGCCTTAGCTGACGGGCTGACAAGCGAAGGCGGAGCCTGAGCGTGCTGACTAGCTCAGAGATCTGCGGGAGAGCGCGACCTGGATGCGGTGGGAACTTTCGAGATCGCGGACGGCGTCGAAGAGTTTGCCCTCGGGGACAGTGGCGTGCCAGCGGTCCGTCCTGTAGCCGTAGCGGCGCTTTAACTCGCGTACCGAGTCGGCCGTGTAGCGGAGGGCGTAGACGAGCTTCCCTGCCTCGTCCGGCCTGCGCGGGAGGAGCCTGTGACGTCCCTCGGTCCACCAGGAGATCTCCGGCAGCGGTTCACCGGAGCGTAGGATCAAACGCGTCTCCCACTCGACCCTCAGGGCACCCATCTCGAACGTACCAGGGAGCACGCTCAAGGGCCCCAAAGAGAATCCGTCGTCATCGTGGAAGCCGAAGATCCGTCCGAGGCGTTCTTTCAGCTTCCCCGCGTCCAGCCGCTCGTAGCGGGAACGCAGGGCGAGCAACTGCTCGTCCGAGTACGCCCGCAGTCCGCGTGCGGTCGGGTGTCCAGGGTCGAGTCCACCCCTGCGCAGTACCGCGGAGAAGGCAGCATACGACCTCAAGCTCTTGACGAGCCAGACCAGATAACCCCCGATGACGACGGCGACGCCGAGGAGCATCGTCACGTCGAAGGCGGTCCTCGGTACCGTCACGCCCTGACCAGCGATGTACCTGGTGCCGAAGAGGTTGTAGAACAGGATGACGGCGGTCGTCGCGGCGATAAAGAAGGTGAAGCCGACCAGGACAAAAGCACCGAACCGGCGTAAAGGCCCGGCGCAAGACGAGGCCAGACCTTCCCACGCCACCCGCTCTTCGTCGATCTCGAACGATGCTGTCTGCAGCTGCTCCACCTCTCCAGTATACCCGCACGCCAGCGCCCGAGGATGGGTTAGGGATTACGAGTGTAAAGCATTTCAGCACCTCAGCACGCTTCGGGCCTTTCAGGCCCTCGCTTGTCAGCATGTCAGCTAGTCAGCTTGTGCGGGCCCTGGCTGAAATGCTGAGAGCCGCCGACCGCAGGGAGGCGGCGTGCTGACATGCTGACAAGCCGCAACGCGGCGTGCTGACCTACAATGGTGCCATGGGCATGAAGGTCTACAGGGCGGGAAGGCGGGGTGTTGGCGGAGAGAGCCGGGGTGGGATACTCCGGCCCGTGCTCCTGATCTTGCTGTTGCTCTTCGTGCTCTTGCTCGTGTACCTGTTCGTACCGCTCGGCGGACAGCGGGCGGTCTTGCTGGGGAGCGACGCGCGGGCCGGGGAGGCCTCGCGTTCGGACACCATCGTGGTGACCAAAGCGGGGGGCGGTATGCTCGCCGTGCCGCGCGACACCCTCGTCGACATCCCCGGCGTGGGGGAGGACAAGATCAACGCCGCCTTCGCCAACGGCGGCCCCAACCTCACCGTCGAGACGCTCGAGGACCTGACCGGCGTCCGGTTGGGCGACTACGTAGTCCTACACTTTGGCGGGGTCGAGGAGATCGTCGACGCCCTGGGTGGGATCACGCTCGAAGTAGACAAACCCATCAGGGTCGGAATCGACGGCCGCCGGGTCTATATACCGGCAGGCACCCAGGAACTGGACGGGCTTCAAGCGCTCGCCTACGTACGTTACAGGGGCGGCCCCACAGCAGACATAGGAAGAATAGGCCGCCAGCAGAAGTTCCTGCGGGAGCTGGCACGCGAGTCCACCTCGCTCGCCAAACTGCCGCGCCTCCCCGCTACGGCCAGGGCGACGTGGCGCAACATCGACACGAACATGAACCCCCTCGAAGCCGCCCGCTTCGCCATCCGCACCCGCATCTCAGGCATCGAGCAAGCCGAGCTCTACCCCGGCACCCCGCAATACATCGGAGGCATCTCCTACTGGGTCCCGGATAAGAAAGCCGGGGACCGAGTCGTTTCACAGACGATCGAATAACAGGCATCAGCATTTCAGCACGCTCAGCCCTTCGGGCTTCGCTTGTCAGCCCGGCACTTCGCGCCTTGTCAGCACACTCCGGCCTTGCGGCCTTCGCTTTCAGCACGTCAGCCAGGGCTTACGAATGCTGAAGTGCTGACAAGCGAAGGCGGAGCCTGAGCGTGCTGAAGTGCTGAAATGCTGTTACGCGGCCTGCTCCCTGGCCAATTTGCTCTGCCTATCTATCAGGCGGTCGAGCCAGGCAGTGCGGGGGTCGCCTTCGGTTGTACGACCTGCGTTCACGTACCAGTTGAGGGCTTCGCGGTGGTTGCCGAGGCGGCGGTTGAGCTCCCCGACAAGGTAGGTGGTGACGGAGAGCTCGCGCCCGATCAGATCATCCTCCTGCAGTGAGCGCATGAAGTGGCGCATGGCCCTCAGCTGGAAGGTGCTCTCGAAGGGACGCTCTTTCTCTTTGCGGCAGACCCAGGAGGCGCGCAGGCACAGGTCGCCGAGCTCGCGGGAACTGAGGCTCCGCTCCTTGCCGCAGACCTCGGCCGCGTGGAAGCCGAGCCAGGGGGGTTGGCCTTTGCGGAAGACCTTGAGCAGGCCGTCCTCCTTCAGGCGCTCCTCTATGCCGTGGCGTTCGTCGAAGGTCAGGGCGAGGTCGTCGAAGGCCTCACCGGCCGCAAACGAGCACACCGGACACATGGTCACGGCGCTCCGGATCAGACGCGCCTCGTCGGAGGGACGGCCGGGGATCTTGGGGCAGAGGTCGGCCTCCCTGCCGACGGTGATGTAGGTGCTCGTGTGGGTGGCCCTGAACACGTGGCTGCAGACGGGACAGATGACGTAAGGTCTGCTCGGCTCACCCACGGGCGTCCCTCGCCTCTCGCGGGCCGCCGGGCCGCTTTCCTGAGTCCCTTGTGGGGCTTGGGTTTGGGATCAAAGCGTCCCCGATTCTACCATAGCCACACCGCGCGCCGGTATAATGAACGCCATGGACGGGCTCACAGCACGATGCATAAACTCCAGGCCCTTTGCACCGCGAACCATCGACCTGTCAGCATACGAAATGCTGACTAGCTGAAACGAGGCATCTTTATGGAGCAGCGCAAGAGCGAGGCCGAGGTCGCCCTGGAGCTGATGCGGCTCGTCCTGGAACACGCAGGGAGCAGGCGGCTCTCCCCGACCCGCACCCTGGCCCTCTATCATCTCTGCAAGGAGGCCGTCGCCTACTCCCCGGAAGACCGCGTGACCGCAGACTATCTCGAAGACAACCTGAAGAAGTTGCTTCAATAGCGCTTCAGCTGATCAGCATTTCAGCAATTCAGCTTGTCGCACTAGCCTTGTGCCGTTAGGTGCTCTATCGCATACTCCCCTCGGTATGGAAAGAAGGAGGTCTCCCGTGGTGCGACTATATGTGGCCGGAGGAAATGCCGTGTCCGTGATAGAGGACGGTAGGGTCGAGAACAGGCTGGAAGGGCGCGGCGCCAGGTGCCTGGCCTTCGATCCCGCAGATCCCGACACCCTCTACGTGGGCACCACAGACGAGGGCATCTTCAAGAGCGAGGACGGCGGAGGGTCCTGGGAGGGCCTATCCGGGATCGAACACAAGAGGGTCACCGCCGTCGCGGTTTCGCCCGCCGATGGCGCGGTCTACGCAGGAACGGAGCCTTCTGCCCTGTTCGTCAGCCGCGACGGCGGTAAATCCTGGCGCGAGCGCGAGGGCATGAGGAACCTCCCCTCCGCGCCAACCTGGAGCTTCCCACCCCGTCCCTGGACCTCCCACGTTCGTGCTATCGCCCCCTCTTATGCGGACCCGAACCTCGTGGTAGTCGGCATAGAGCTCGGCGGAATATTGAGGAGCACCGACGGCGGCGAGACCTGGCAGGATCAGAGGCCTGGCGCCCAGGCCGACTGCCATTCCCTGTTCGCCCATCAGAGTGCCCCCGAGCTCCTGTACGAGGCCGGGGGCGGTGGGTTCGCCCAGAGCACCGACTTCGGGGATAGCTGGGAGGGCGCAGACGGGGGCATGGATCTCCACTACGCGTGGGGACTAGCCGCCGACGCGGAAGACCCCTCGCTCGTCTACACCTCTGCTGCCTCGGGACCGGGCCGGGCCCATGGCGGAAGCCCTTCGAACGCAAGCATCTACCGCAGATCAGGTAACGGCCGCTGGCAGCCTATCCTCGAAGGTCTGGCCGAATTCCCCTATGCGCTGTGCCAGGATCCCCAGACACCAGGAGCCTTGTACGCGGGCCTCGGAGACGGAACCATACTGCGAGGCACAGATGCCGGGGCGAATTGGGAGGAGGTCACCCGAGTAACCTCCAACCTCCAGGCTCTCGCTGCGGTGTCCACCTGAAATAGTATTTCAGCCGGTCAGCACTTCAGCAAGAAAAAGCTGACCGGCTGACAAGCTGAAGCGCTGACCAGCGCGGGTTTTGGAAGGATCCTTCCAAAACCCGCTTCAGAATCCGATCCTCTTGTCCCGTTCTGGTTTCTCCGAGGCCTCCTCGACCGGCTCTGCTTCAGGCGACTCGTCCAGGTACCCTACGCCGCCCATCAGCATCTGTGGTCGTACTTCGAGACCGGCGGCTAGCTTGCGGATCGTGGAAGGGTACGCTCCCCTCTGGCCCGTCTCGAGCTTCGAGATCGTGTCCCGCGCCACCCCACTCCTCTCGGCCAGCTCCTCCTGGCTCATCACAGCCCCATGCCGGATGCGCCGCAATCGCGGAAGGTCCATGCCCCTTACCTCCAAAACACTGCAAAATACTTGCAATAAACCTACAACAATGTTACGCTCACCGGAGTATAGCGTGTTGACGGATACAGAGGGAGGCTCTCGATGAGTTTGGATCCCAGGTTGGTCGTTCCCTACGTGACGGAGCAGAGTCCGCGGGGGGAACGGACGATGGATATCTATTCGCGGCTGCTCAAGGACAGAATAGTCTTCCTCGGCACGCCGGTGGACGATCAGGTGGCGAACGTGATCATGGCGCAGCTCTTGCATCTGGACGCGGAAGACCCTGAGCAGGACATCCATCTGTACATAAACTCGCCCGGTGGTAGTGGCTCGGCGATGCTGGCGATGTACGACACCATGCAGTTCGTCAACGCCGACGTCGCGACGACCGCTCTGGGGATGGCAGCGTCGGCGGGGGCTTTTCTGCTTGCTGCCGGTGCCAAGGGCAAGAGGAGTGCATTGCCCAACACGCGCATCCTGATACACCAGCCATCCATACAGGGTCTCGGCGGGCAGGCCTCGGACGTGGAGATACACGCCCGGGAGATCATGGACCAGAAGCGACGCGTGAACACGATACTCTCCGAACGTACCGGTCAGGACTACGAGAAGATAGAGCGCGACACCGACCGCGACTACATACTGAGCCCCGAGGCTGCTGTGGAGTACGGCGTCATCGACAGGGTCATCAGCCGTCCGGACGAGCGCGTCGCCGCGATCGGCAAGTAAGTCACCTGAACCTTCGGAAGAAGTCACTGGTGGACGTACTGATCCCCGGCGGTACGGGAGTCCTCGGGCGCCACCTCGTCGGGGCGGTGTCGCTGCGGGCCTGGCGGGGTGCCACCCTGTAGAATGCTGGTTGTGAGATGAGATGAACCTCACGCACGAGTACATGCATCACAGGACGGGCTACAGGCTCGGGGCCGGGTGCTGCTGGATCCGCATCTACAAAGGTACCGACCGCGACGCCCCCGTTGTCGTGTGCGAGGAACTCCCCAGGGTTGGGGGCGTCACCACAGAAGAGGTGTCAGGCTATCTGGCCGCCGAGGTAATAAGGGAGCACTTCTCCGGCGGCCTGCCCGATCTGCCCCGTCCCTTGCTCTGGATCGAACACCGCCCGGCCCGCAGGCGCGGACCGGGTAAGTATTTCCTGCACACCTTCCCCTCCTACCGTCCAAAAACGGTGGGAGCGGGCTTCGTGCGGCGCGTCACCCTCGGGGCCTCGCACCGCGAGACCCTGGATCCAGCAGAAGTGGCCATCCTGATAAGAGAGGTCTAGAGCGACTCGCTTGTAGGGGCGGTTCGCGAACCGCCCCGAAGGCATCAGGTTAAAGGTTTCAGCCTTCAGCTTTTCGTTCTTGCTGACGGCTCGCAAAGAGGCTTCAACTTGCTTGCGACTACACAATTCGGGCCATTTTCGCTCCGAACACAGGGAAGACGGTTACTCGCCGTCCCGGTGGGGGTAATCAACCGGCCAGGGGCATCCCGCCAACAGAGGTCACTGCCTGCGAAGCCGCACCGGCGGACGTGGGCACCCTGGCGAGCGTTCCGCATCGCATACGGACAGACTCGATACCAGAGCAGGAGGCGTGATGAAGGCACTGGCATGGCACGGCAAGCGCGACGTCCGGGTGGATAACGTGCCCGACCCCACCATACAGGAGCCCACCGATGCGGTCGTGCGCATCACGACCACGGCAATCTGCGGCTCGGATCTGCACCTCTACGAGATACTCGGACCGTTTATCGATGAGGGTTACGTCCTCGGCCACGAGCCCATGGGTATAGTCGAGGAGGTCGGTCCCGAGGTTACGCATGTTGCCCCTGGCGACCGGGTCGTCGTCCCGTTCAACGTCTCGTGCGGGCACTGCTGGATGTGCGACCAGGGTCTCCAGTCGCAGTGCGAGACTACCCAGGTGCGCGAGCAGGGCATGGGCTCGGCGATGGTCGGTATCGCCAACCTCTACGGTGACGTGCCTGGTGGGCAGGCCGAGTACCTGCGCGTTCCGCAGGCCCAGTACGGCCCCATCAAGGTGCCCGGGGATGCCGAGGGGCTGCCGGACGAACGCTTCGTCTACCTCTCGGACGTACTCCCCACCGCCCGGCAGGCGGTCCAGTACGCCGGTATCCCCGAGGGCGGCAGCGTTGCCGTCTTCGGGCTCGGCCCGATCGGACAGATGAGCTCGCGGATCGCCAGGCACCAGGGCGCACGTGTGATCGCCATAGATTTCGTGCCCGAGCGGTTGGAGATGGCGCGCCGCAACGGGATAGAGGTGGTCGACACGAACGAGACCGACAACGTCGCCGAGACCGTCCGCGAGATGACCGACGGCAGGGGACCCGACTCGGTGATAGAAGCGGTCGGGATGGAGGCCCACGGCTCGCCCGCCACCGGGGTCGCGCAGACGATCACCGGTCTCTTGCCCGATTCGATCGCCCAGGAGGCCCTCAACAAGGCCGGGGTGGATCGTTTGAGCGCCCTCTACCAGGCCGTCGACACCGTGCGCCGGGGGTACGATCTCCCTGATCGGCCTCTACGGCGGTATGGCCGATCCCCTGCCGATGCTGATGCTCTTCGACAAGCAGATCCAACTCCGTATGGGGCAGGCCAACGTGAAGCACTGGACCGATGACATAATGCCGCTGCTCGCCGACGGCGGTGATCCCCTCGGCGTCGAAGATCTCGCCACCCACCGGCTGCCGCTGGACGAGGCGCCACACGGCTACGAGATCTTCCAGAAGAAGCAGGACGGTGCGATCAAGGTCCTTCTCGAGCCTTGATTTAACGCGCTCAGGCCGCAAGACCGGAGCGCCGTGCTGGCCCGAATCTCCCCCTACATCTCGTGCCGACCCGCGCGCTTTCTACAAGGGTTTGCCCCGGGTCGGACGGACCGTTGATGTCCCCGGAGAACCTGTTTTAACATTTCATAACATTTACTGCCTGTGGCAGCGCGTGATGGGGGACCACGGAGAGTGTCAGAGACGACAAGAGAGGAGAGGCTGGACGGCGCCTACCGTTACGAGGCGACGTCTGGAGCGGGGGCGGTTCGCTACCGGACCCTGCCGCCCTCCTAAAGCAACGACGTCGAAGCCTGCGAGGCCGGGGACTTCTCGAAGATAGAAGACAAGGTGAAAGAAGGCGACTATCGTGAGGTCTTCCACTTTGTCTCCGACCCGGACCCCGACCCGCAGATGATCTCCCTGCTCCAGAGGAGCTTCCGGCCGGTCCGCTACGAGCGGTTCGACGGCGCCTCGGTGGTCGTCTACAAGGTCAGGCCTTCCGTACCGAAAGGCATCCCGCAACCCAAGCCTCCCTCCAAACTCCCGAGGCAAGGTTGACCCCGGCCTGAGTGTAGACTGGGTTGGCGACTGGCCTTCCGACCGTGCCGAGGGGAGCTTATGGACCGTAAACTTGACGCGAGCGTAGAGAACCCGGAAGGCGTCCTGGCGGCCGTCCTCACCCCGATGGACGGGGGCCTCACCCCCGACCACAGGGCCTTCGCCGCCCACTGTCACAGGTTGCTCGCGGGGGGTTGCCACGGGCTCTCGGTCTTCGGAACCACCGGAGAGGCGAACTCCCTCTCCGTGGACGAGCGGCTCGCCGCGCTCGAAGCGCTGGTCGAAAGCGATGTTCCCGTAGAGACGTTGCTGCCGGGGACCGGGTCCTGCGCCCTCACCGATACCGTGCGCTTGAGCCGTGCGGCCCTCGAGGCCGGCGCACCGGGCGCCCTCGTGCTGCCGCCGTTCTATTACAAGGGCGTGGGCGACGAGGGCGTCTTCCGCTTCTTCGCCGAGGTCGTCGAACGCGTCGGCGACGACCGTCTGCGCCTCTACCTCTACCACATCCCGCAGATGACGGGAGTCGACCTCGGGCTCCCCCTGATCTCACGCCTCATCGATGCCTACCCCGGCGTGATAGTCGGCACCAAGGACAGCTCGGGCGACAGCGAACGCATCATGACCCTCTGCCGGGAATTCCCGGACTTCTCCGTCCTCGCCGGCACGGAGACCCTCTTGCTCGAAACGCTACGCAGCGGCGGTGCAGGCTGCATCTCCGCCACGGTCAACGTCACCTCCCGCCTCGCCCGCCGCGTCCACGACGCACACGCCTCGGGGAAAGGCGACGAAGCGGAAGCCCTGCAACAACGATTGACACAGGTACGCGGATCCATCGAAGCGTACCCCATGATACCGGCCCTCAAGCAACTCATGGCCAGATCGACCGGCGACCGTAATTGGCGCAACATCCGCCCACCACTCTCCGAACTCGACGAAAAAAGCGCAGAGGATCTACTCTCCAGCCTACCCCTCGAAGAGCTTTCAGCAATCAGCATTCAGCCAAAACAAGAAAGCTGACGGCTGATAGCTGTATCAGGAGAAAAGTGCTTCGAAGGCGGCTTCGTCGAGCACGGGAACGCCGAGTTCCCTCGCCCTCTCCAGCTTCGAGCCGGCCTCCTCGCCGGCGAGCACGTAAGCTGTGTTCTTGCTGACCGAGGAGGTGAAGGTGCCCCCGGCCGCCTCGAGCCTTCCGACGTAGTAGCTGCGGGGACGCTCCAGGGTCCCTGTTATGACGACGCGCTTGCCCGAGAGTGGGCCATCGGAAGGAGCGCCTTCTTCGCGTGCGAAGTCGATGCCACGATCCATGAGGCGGCCGACGAGGTCGCGGTTGTCTTCGAGGGCGAAGTATTCGACGAGGGCGCGGGCGACGACCTCTCCGACGCCGTCGATTGCGGTAAGCCCTTCGACCTCGACGCCACGCATCAGTTCCTCGCCCCCGAAGCGCGTGGCTATGAGGCTCGCCGTAACGGCCCCCACGTGTCTGATGCCGAGGGCGTACAGGACGAGGGAGAAAGGCCTCTCCTTGCTCTTCTCTATAGCCCGGATCAGGTTCTCCGCGCTCTTCTCTCCAAAGCCTTCGAGCGGGACGAGTTGTCCTGGCTCGAGGTCGTAGACGTCGGCCGCATCCCTTATGAAGCCGAGGTCGAAGAGCCGGGTGGCGAGCTTCTCGCCCAGGCCGTCGACGTCCATAGCGGATTTCGAGGCCCAGTGGATGATGTGCTCCAGGGCCTGCGCGGGACAACGGGCGTTGACGCAGCGGGTCACGGCCTCGCCCTCGGGGCGCGAGACAGGCTCGTCGCAGACCGGGCAACGGGCCGGCATCTCGAAGGCGCGCTCGTCGCCATCGCGATCCTCGGTGACGGACTTGACGACTTGCGGGATCACATCCCCCGCCCGTTCGACGACGACGGTGTCGCCGATGAGGATTTCCTTCTCCTTGACGTAGTCCTCGTTGTGCAGCGTTGCCCTCGAGATCACGACCCCGCCGACGTTCACTGGCTCGAGCACGGCCTGCGGCGTCAGGGCGCCCGTGCGCCCGACTTTGACGACGATGTCGAGCAACTTCGTGCGTCCTGCGAGCGGCTCGAACTTGTACGCGATCGCCCAGCGCGGGGCCCTGGCCACGGAGCCGAGGGCGAGCTGCTGCTCGCGGGAGTCGACCTTCACGACGACGCCGTCGATCTGGTAGGGCAGCGACCCGCGCTGGCCGGCCGCCTCCAGGCACTCCTCTACGACGGACTCTATGGAATCATGCAGCTTGTGCGGGTTCGCCCGCAGACCGTAGTTCTTCAACCCATCCAGCAATTCCGAGTGGCTCTCGAAGCCTTCTCCGCCCTCTCCGATGCCGTAGAGGTAGATCTTGAGCGGCCTCTTCGCCGTGATCCTGGAATCGAGCTGCCTGATGGCGCCGGCTGCGGCGTTGCGCGGGTTGGCGAACGGAGGTTTCCCCTCCTCCTCCTGCCTGCGGTTCAGCTTCTCGAAATCCTCCAGCGTCATGTACACTTCGCCGCGCGGCTCGAGCACCCCCGGCGGGTCGTCGTCGAGTCTCTCCGGGATGGAGCGTACGGTGCCGAGGTTGGCCGTTACATCCTCGCCTACCGCGCCATTGCCGCGCGTCGCCCCGCGCGTGAAACGCCCGTTCTCGTAGCGCAGGGACACTGCGAGGCCGTCGATCTTCCGCTCGGTGACGTAGCGCGGGGATTCGTCCTCGCCGAGCAGGCGCCTTACGCGGGCGTCCCACTCCCTCAGGTCTTCCACCTTGCGGGCGTTGGCGAGGGAGAGCATGGGGACCGCGTGCCTGACCTCCTCGAAGCCCTCGACGGGCTCGCCGCCGACGCGCTGGGTGGGCGAGTCGGGGGTGACGAGCTCGGGATGCTCGTCCTCCAGGGCCTCCAGTTCCCTGTAGAGGCCGTCGTACTCGGCGTCGGAGATCTCCGGCGCGTCATCGACGTGGTAGCGCCGGTTGTGGTAGCGGACCTGCTCGCGCAGATCCTCTAGCCTTACCCGAACGTCTACGCCTCCGGCCACGCGAGAATTATACGCACGGACGCCCCCGCTCCCAAGGGAGGAGTCTACGGCGCCACTACCGGCGGCCGAACACGCGGCGGGCGGTGGCGAGGGCGGAACCAAGCCTGCGTGAGCCGTTCTGGGGCGGCCTCACGTCGTGACCGGTAGCGGGAACCGGGAGATGGCCGTTTCCGGATTCGAGATCGGCGAAGAGCCTGTCTATCTCGTCGCCGACGATCTCCTCGCGCTCCAGGAGCGCGTCACGGACGCCCTCGACCATGGCGCTCTTCTCGCGCAGAAGGTCTTCTATCTCCTTGCGGGCCCCCGCGAGGATGCCGTTCGCCTCCTCGCGCACCTGCCCGTCGCGCAGCAGGGCGCCCACCTGGGAGCCCGCTATCTCGTTGGGGAGCGTGCCGAAGGAGTAGAGCCCCTCGCCCATCCCGAAGAGGCCGACCATCGTCGCCGCCGCCCAGGTCGCCTGTTGCAGGTCCCCGCTTACGCCCGTCGTCGTCTCCCCGAAGTAGATGTTCTCGGCCGCGCCCGCCGCGAGCGCCGTCTTGATGCGGGCCACCACGTCCGAGCGGGTGCGGACGTAGCGCTCCTCTCTCTCCTGGTAGCTGACGAGCCCGAGGGCATTCTCCCGCTTGATGATCGTGATCACCTGCATCTGGAGCTCCTCGCGCTCTAAATACCAGGAGGCGACCGCGTGGCCCGCTTCGTGGGTGGCGATCTTGACCTTCTCCTGCTCGTCGTACTCCACGGGCTGCTTGAGGCCGATCTCATCCGTCAGCTTCGCCGCCCAGATGTCCTCCCACCCCAGAGAGTCCCTGCCGTCCTGGAGGGCGAAGATCAGGGCCTCGTTTATGACGTTCTTGATACTGGCCGGTGAGTAGCCGACCGTCGCCTTGGCCAGCTTCTCCAGGTCTATCTCCTCGTGCCGGACTTTCTTGAGGTAGTAGTCGGCTATATCCATCCTGCCCTTCTTGTCGGGAAGACCCACGTGCAGGCGCCGATCGAAACGCCCCGGTCTCAAAAGGGCGGGGTCGAGGGCGTCGGCCTTGTTCGTGGCCCCGATAACCAGGATGTTGTAGGAAGGAACTTTCCTCTTGAGGTTGCGGCGGATGAAGAGCGGGATCATGCGCCGCAGGAAACGCCTGAAGCCCCGTGGCTGCTCCAGGCCGTCCATCTGGACCAGAAGCTCGTTGACGAGCATCCCGCCCATGCCCATACCGCCCATGCCCATGCCGCCCATAACCCTGTCTACAAAGCCCCCGGTCCGACTCGGAGACTCCACCCTACCATCGAGGAGGCGCTCTTCGAGCCCGTGGTGGAAAGGCTCGTGGAAGGGGTATGGTTCCATGGTCTGGGCGACGCCGCCGCGCGATCCTATAGCGTCGAGCTCGTCCATGAAGATCACCGCCCCGCCGTAGCGCTCGGAGAACTTGCGCGCCTTGGTGAAGAGGCGCATGACCTTGAGGTTGCCTATCCCCATGAACATGCTCGAAAAGCTCGAGGCCGAGGCGTAGATAAACGGCACGCTAACCTCGCCGGCTATCGCCTTGGAGAGCAGAGTTTTCCCGGTCCCCGGCGGGCCTTCGAGGAGGATGCCCTGGGGCGGGTAGCCGCCCATCTTGCGGAACTTCTTGAAACCCTGGAACAGTCTTACGACCTCGCGGGTGGCCTCGACGGCGGCCTTCTGGCCGCGCACGTCGTCGAAGGTGGCATCGTACTCGCCGGGGTAGATGATGTAGGTGCGTCCGCGACCCAGAAACCAGAACAGGGCGACGAACTGGATGATCAAGAACATCATCGCGAAGAACAGCGTGAACCCGAGACCGAAGAGCCGGAACAGGAGGCCCGGTATGAACGTGTTGGCCGCCCCGATGGAGAAGGGCGGCAGCCCGTTCTGGCCCCACGGCAAGAGAAGCCATATCCCCACCAGGTAGAGCACGTAGAGCGTAACGGCGAGGACGATGCGCCGGATCCAACGCCGTATCCTGCCTATGCCTACGGCGTGCCGTTCGCGGAAGCTCTCTGCGTATGGATCCCTGCCTCGCCGCTGCTGTGGTGCGCTCAAAACTCTCACTCCCGGGATGTACAGGGTCTAAGTGTGCGCCTGCCCGGAGAAATCCGCAACCCTCGGCCCCGGAGAGACCGTTACCGAATCGTTATGGGACCGTGGCCGAAAGTTTATCTGCCTGTAGCCGTGCCGTTACCCGGCCTCCCTAGAGTGTCCCATGTAGACCGACGAGAAAGGGGACGCAGAGAGATGAGGCGTACGGCAACGATATTGGTGACTGTGGCCCTCATGGTGACGTTCTCTTCCGGAGTGGCCTTGGCTGCCTACGAGGGCTCGATCACGGGCACCGACCACACCGACATACTCTCGGGCACGGGGCAGGATGAGCGGATCCTCGGCCTCGGCGCAGGCGACCAGCTCAACGGCGGCGGCGGTGCCGATCTCGTCAACGGTGGCAAGGGCCAGGACGAGCTGGGCGACGGGAACGGAACCGACATCGTCTACGGAGGAGCCGGTGCGGACAACCTGATCGGGCAGAGCGACACCTCATTGGACCACTTCCACGGCGGCAGCGGCAATGACCTCTTCCAGCCCAGGGATGTCCCCGCCGTCGAAGATGCCGTCGACTGCGGCCCCGGCACAGACACCGTCTACGCCGACGAGGCCGACGACGTCAAAGGCGACTGCGAGCGCGTCCACATCCGCTAAGACAGCGGGTTTGGGGTGGGCCACCCCAAACCCGCGCCGGTCAGCACGCTCAGGCTTCGCCTTCGCTTGTCAGCCAGTCAGCCAGTCAGCTTTTTTGCTGAAATGCTGACCGGCTGAAATGCTTGCAAAGAGGTCAAAGACCTCTTTGCGATTCGTAGTGCTTGTGGACGCTTTCGTCGAAAGCCCCGGAAGGCTCCTCCATTCTTGGCGCCGACTCTATGGCCGTCGAGTCGTAGGGGACCGAGGCGCGTTGCCCTGCGGCGTCTACCTCTATCCGCTCGGCCGGGATGGGGCGTCCCATGACGACGACGTACTTGAGCACGTCGCTCGGGGCATCGTAGACGGTGTATTCGACCTCTCCGACCTCCTCCCCAGCGGCGTCGATGACCTTGTAGCCCTCCATATACGTATAGGGATTATCGGAGCGGTGGTTCGCTCTCTTCATGGGCCTTCCTCCGGTGGCAGGCATGAGTTTATGTGCGTATGATACTTCGGCGTGGGCGGCAGAGCAGACCAGGGCCAAAACACGCGAAGCCTCAAGGCCTTCTCGTTTCTGCTTTTGGCCCTGATAGTGGGCTCGCTGCTGCTCGTGCACACGGCCTCGTACGAGCCTGCGGTCTCCTATATCTTGCTCTATCTCGTCGCCTCCGTGGGCATAGTCACGGCCGGGGTCGTGGTCCCGTTGCTGCCGAACGAGCAGTTCTCCGCCGGTTTCTGCGGCTCGATCTACGCCCTTTACGCTGCCGTTGTGGCCATGATGGTCTTCTTTTCGGGCGGGACGTCGAGCGAGCTCTACGTCATGTTCTTCCCGCTGCTCCTGGCCTCGGCGTTGCACGGCTCCTGGCGGGTGGTGCTCGTGGTCCTCGCCGCCGTCCTCTTCTGCTACGCCCTGGCGATGCTGCCAGGTCTTCTGGAGGAAGGGACAGGGCAGGAGATAGCCTCGCTGGTCTTCTACAGGCTCGCCGCCGTCGGCCTGAGTGGCCTGTTCTTGACCTACGTGGCAAGGAGTGTCCTCCCCGCCGTCCTCGTCGAGGATTACGCCACCGATGAGGACGGGTCCCTGCTTCTCGAACGCGTCGAGGAGGAACTGGCGGCGCGCAGGGGGGGGCCCGTCGCCGTGATACTCGTCGACCCGGGAGGCGACATGGAGGCCATGGACCTCCTTCTCGAGTGGGTGTGGTCGCGCATAGGGGAACCCGTCCTGCTCGGAGAGGGCAACCTCTTCGGGGTGGTCATAAGCGGGGTAGACGAAGGGGGGGTGGAGAGCGCAACACGGCGCGCCCTGGCCGCAGCGAACACCCTCGGCGCGCGGGACACCAGGGTAGGCGCCGCCATCTATCCGCGCGACGCCCGTTCCCCGGAAGACCTCCTGATCGCCGCCGGTCGGGCCCTCGAGGCCGCTTTCGAGGTCGAGTCATCCAGCGCCATAGTCCTCGCCGGCAGGGGCGCGCCGCAAGGGAGCGCAGCCGGCCGCTACCGTACAGCCCGCTCAGGCTAACGCCTCAGGCTGAAACCTCCAGCGGAGGTTTCACGTACCGGTGATATAATCCACGGCGTACTTTTTGCAAGCGTGACGACTGCCGGGGGTGGGCGGCACAGATGGGAAGATTTACAAGGGCTATCCGCGGTTTCTTCGGGAGGTTTCTCTCCGGGGTCGAGCAGCGCAATCCCGAGATACTGCTCGAGAACGCCGTACAGGACGAACTCGAGAACCTGAAGAAGCTGCAGGTCGCGGCGGCCCGCAC
>JBKPNW010000033.1:0-6080 GCA_046732815.1 Actinomycetota bacterium
CCGCCAGCAAGCGCGGCCCCCGCCCGCGCGGTTCGTTCGGGCAGGGATGCCAGGTACGACCGCGACCGCAGGGATTGGACTTCGGTCTTGTTGTTCGCATCGTTCACCGCCGGACTCCTGTGGTTCTCAATCGCTTTTGGGCCAGCGCATAGTCTGGCCGTTGTGCACGCACTATACGCCTGGCCGCGGGCAGGCACATGGGGCGCATGGCCCAATCCGATTAGTCCCGTGGGCCGATTGGTGATCCGGAGAGCTCGCGCCCTATCTTGGCGAGAGCATGCGCATCGTCATCCACCGCGAACAGTTCCGGCCTAGGTAAGCATGTCTCTACATTTCAGATGACTTCGGCCTGCAGAACGATCGACTTTACGTCCCTGGACCGATGTCATGATGCTGGCCTCGGCGTAAATTGGGAGCGTGGAATATCGGTGACAAAGATAAGGAGTAATAGTGCAAGCAGATAGACAGAATTACGGAGTCCTAGAAGGCCATGATCAGAGGGTGATTAGCGCGCAAGAGGAGAGGACCTGGTCCGTCCTATCTCACCTGAGCATATTCCTCAACCTCTTTACGGGCTTCCTAGGACCGGTTGCGGCGCTGATCATCTGGCTGGTCTATAAGGACCGTTCGCAGAAGGTGGCCTTCCACGCGCTCGAGTCGATGTGGTACCAGATAGGGTGGCTCGTGGTCCTAGCAGTTGGCTGGACGGTGACAGGGCTCCTGACCATCATCCTGATCGGGTTTTTGCTCATTCCGGTGATGGCTATATTGTCGGTAGTGCCCTTCGTACACGCAGCCTACGCAGCCTACAGGGTAAGCCGGGACGACGGCTATCGGTACCCCATAGCTGCCGACCTGGTCGAGAGGGGCTAACCCCAGAGTCAATTCTGGGATAGGCGTGGAGGGTTCGGTTCACGAGAACCGGACCCTTTGCGTTTGAAAGTAAATACCAGGAAGGTGATGCGGACGAGAAGGACGATGCGTTCTACAGCAATACCGTCTCCTACAGCGAATTGCAGCGGGATCGAGCCTCTGGAGGCGAGCCATCAGTCAGCCCTCGGCCTGTCTGCCGAACAGCGAGGCGCCAGCCGCGGCGACGGTCACTAGAACGACGGCCACTACGGCGCGTATTTCGAGCCGTTCTCCCAGCACGATGAGGCCGGCGAGCGCGGCCACGGCCGGCTCCAGGCTCATCAGGACACCGAAGATGCGGGCGGGGATCTTGCGCAGGGCCTCGAGATCCAGGAAGAAGGGGATGGCCGAGGAGAGCATCGCCACGCCGATGCCGGCGAGCAGGAGCTTGGGGTCGAGCAGGGCAGAGCCAGCACCCGCTATCCCGACAGGAGCCAGGACGACCGTTCCCACGCAAAGCGCGATCACCAACCCCGTCCCGCCAGGAAAGGCGCTGCCCGTGCGGGCAGAGAGAAGGATGTAAGAAGCCCAGAGGCAACCGGCAAGCAACGCGAAGGCGACACCCACGGGATCGAGGTCCACCCCACCGAACGCGCCGAGAGGGGCGAGCAGGAGAATCCCGGCCGCGGCCAGCACGACCCAGAGCACATCGAGTATGCGCCGGGAGCCCGCAACGGCTACTCCGAGGGGACCCACGAACTCCAGCGTGACGGCGACGCCGAGCGGAATGCGGTCGATGGCCAGGTAGAGCGAAAGGTTCATCAACGCGAGCGCGAGCCCGAAGAGCCCCGCGACGAGGTAGGCACTTCTGCCGTGTCCGCCCAGTTTCGGGCGCACCAGTACGAGCAGCACGAGCGAGGCGAAAGCTATCCGCATGAAGACCGTACCGCCGGGCCCCAGAGAGTGGAAGAGGGTCTTGGCTATGGCCGCCCCGAGTTGGGCGGAGACTATGCCCAGCATCACGAGCGCCGTAGGCGGCACGCTTCGCGATCCGTCCGAGAGGCGCGCAGCGATGGAGCGACCGTAGGGCAACGTAACCGGAACCTTTCTGAAAGAGATCGGGCGCGGATAGTCTAGCATCGGCGTAAACCTCATCCGAGTGGGTGCAATGATGATCTATGGAAGTGGTATGTGGAACGCACGCGTCAAGGCTACAGGCTTCAGGTCTCCTCGGAAGGCGGAGCTGGTGGCGCATCGCGGGCTTGCATCGGTGCAGCTAACCCTCGACCGCTACTCGCACTGGATGCCGAGCATGGGCCGCAACACCGCTGAAGGGATAGACGAGACGTTGGGCTAGGCGCCCTACTCGGCGTATCTTCCGGCGAGGCTGTTGATGCCCGTTACCAGGCTTACGCCGCAGATGGGCCACCCTATGGCACTTAGGTGTTGCAGGGGTTTGCGCCGGCTTGCAATTCCCGCATATCTAAACGGCTTTCTATTCCCTGGGTTGCTTCGTGTTGCACCGTATTGAGTTCCCGGTGGTATCAGAGTGGTATCAGGAGTACGTGAATATCCGCGTCAATTGTTGCCTTTAACCGCTCGTTCGGCTTTGAACTAGAGATCCTTCACATACCGACGAGAAGGCACAGGCATTGGACCTTGCTTACCTGCAGCGGCGTACTCGAACAGACCGCTATCCGACCAGCCGCGGCGTTTGTAGAACTTCCGGGCTCTCGCATTCCCCGCCACCACAGCGAGCCAGGCACTCGAATACCCGGCATCCTTGATCCTTTGTTCTGCGTGCGCCATGAGCATGTCGGCCACGCCTTCGCCACGATGGTGCGCCGAAACGTAGAGCTGTTCGACTTCGTTGTCGACGACCATCACAAATCCAGCGATCCGGCCCTGCACTACAGCGAGGGTGGTGTCGTTCACTCGTTGCGCAGCCCTCGTCCTAAACGAATCTTCGTGACGCGCCTCGATCAGCTCTTGGGACACGTGCCCGAGGTGGCCGTCGCGCCATCCGAGATGCCAGATCTCAGCGATCGTAGGCGCGTCTTCCGGTAGTGCCGCGCGCAGCGTCACCTCAGAGCGCGATATCATCGCTGGTCAGCGACGTCGGCGAACATGCCAGTCTCCGCCTTCCCGAGGTAGCGCCAGGCCTCGAGTTGTGAACTGTCAAAGTCGGTGAACCCGTACTCGGCGGCCAAGCCGCCAACGGTCATGTGCCTATTGCTGCAATTGACGCGTCTGGCCATCGCTTCTGGCTCTGCGTCCGAACCCATGCACGTGCTCCTTACTGATAGAAGCTTTGCGAGAAGGTAGATAATATAGGCTCAACTCAACATTAGAGCCTACATCATGGAGCCTCCCAGCGTGTCTACTTCCCCGCGACTACCCTCCGTAGTCGACCGCACACCACTATACTAGCCTAAAGCTCGCAACGATTGACTCCAGATTCAGAGTAGTCTAATCTGCGCTCAGGGAAAGCAGCGGGGAAGGGGCTGAGTATATGGATCAAGCTCGGTGAGCACCTTGTTCGAGTAGTCGGTTATTCCGCAGACGTTTGCAAGGTTTTGTCCTTGAGCGATAGGGGGCACAGATGGCTACGGTTGGCGAGGGGGCCGAACTAACAAGGGCGGATATCACAAAAGCGGGCCTAGCAGCACTTGTGGCGTCTTCCATTGAGTGGTACGACTTCTTCATATACTTGACGGCGGCGGCGCTCGTCTTCCCCGCGGTGTTCTTCCCGGAGTCGTCCGCGGTAGCCGGTGTGCTGGCCTCGTTCAGCACGGCCGCGGTAGGCTTCGTCGCCCGCCCCATAGGAGGCGTGCTCTTCGGCCACTACGGGGATAAGCTTGGCCGCAAGCCCACCCTAGTCATCGCCCTCGTTCTCATGGGGACGGCGACGGTGCTCGTGGGCCTCTTGCCGGGCTTCGCAACGATTGGGGTCTTGGCGCCGATACTGCTCTTTGTGTTCCGCTTCTGCCAAGGCCTCGCTATCGGAGGCCAGTGGGGCGGCGCGGTCTTGTTGGCGACGGAGTACGCTCCCCCGAACAGGCGAGGCCTGTTCGGAAGCCTTGCCCAGACGGGAGTTCCCGTCGGGGTCATCTTCGGGAACCTGGTCTTTCTTGCGGTCGGGGCGGCGACCACCGAGGCGCAGGTTCTGGCTTGGGGTTGGAGGATACCGTTTCTGGTGGGCGTTCTGCTCATCGGGGTGGCGATGTACATACAGCTTAGGCTCGAAGAGACGCCCGCGTTCAGGCACCTCGAGGAACAGCAGGAGGGCAATGAGCCCCAGGAACGCTCGCCGGTGCTCGAGGTCATCAAAGAGCACCCCAAGCAGATACTGCTGGCGGCAGGTGCTTTCTTCGTCGTCAACGGGACATTCTACATCCTCATCAGCGGCATCCTGGACTATGGTACCAGGAGCCTGGGATTGTCTAGCGACGCGATGCTGACCGCCGTTTTGATCTCCTCCACGATCCAGATACCGGCTCTTCTAGGCTTTGCCGCCCTTACCGACCGGGTGGGGCGACGGCCGGTGTATTTGGCCGGGGCGATACTCCTGGGGCTGTGGGCGTTCCCCATGTTCTGGCTCGTGAACACGAGAGACATAGTGCTCATCACCTTGGCCCTCTCGTTAGGGCAGGTATTCCTGAGCATGATGTACGGTCCGCAGGCAGCCCTCTTCGCCGAGATGTTCAGCGCACGAGTGCGCTACTCAGGAGCTTCGTTGGGCTACCAGGGGGCGGCGGTTTTCGCCGGAGGACTCGCGCCGATCATCATGGTCTGGCTGCTTGAGACGACGGGCACCTCGCTCTCGGTATCCTTCTACATACTCGTGATGGCCGCCATTACCTTCATATCGGTCTACTTGATCACGCAGACCTACGAGGACGAGATGGCCCAGGACGTGGCAGGCGAGAGCGAAGCCACCGCCCGGGAGCGGGGCGCAACTACCGGCTAGGCAGAGCTCTCTGTCCGGAATCGAGATGCTCAGGGGGTCTATCACTAGGAGAGTTCGGCTTACCTACGCCGGTTGGAGAGAGCCGACGAGCGGGCTCGAACCGCTGACCTAATCTCCAAACGAGTGATAAATCAGGCGTTGCGTAAGGTTGCAAAGCTTGCAAAATCGAGCCTTGTTCTGAGCTCTGCTCAGCGTTGCACCGTATTGCGATCCCAGGGTTGTCAATAGAGGCGGTGGATTGTACCTCGCCGCAACGGTGATACCGGAGGCTCTTGAGCTGAGGACGAGCTACTCGAACGTCATAGATGCGAAGCCCTCTGACCCCGGCATCGATCGTTACCTACCCGAGCCGTACGCGTGGCCTCGCGAAGCGTCTCTAGTGCTTCGGAGGAGTCCATACCAGCCACTTGCAGCAAGTCTGTGGTTGTCGAGCGAACCTGGGAGACGAGTGCACTAGTCTCCAGGTCGTTGCTCCTCTGAAGCGCGGACATCGCCTCACCTGCAGCCCCGAGAGCGAAGGCGCGGGCATCGTCGAGAGGTTGGTCGGGATGGTCCAGGTACCCGGCGAGGGCCTCCACCGCCATGGCGAGTCCCAAGATCGCCTCCGAGAGCGGCCCAGGCACGACCCCTTTCTCGCGCACCAGCGTGACGGCAGCGCGGGCCAGCACGCGGGTGTCGCGCACCGCGAGGTCGAGCTGGTCGGCCGCAGTGGTGTAGTAAGCCAAGTATCCAAGGTGGCGCCTGCGCGGCGGGGAGAGGCGCGCGATCTGGTAGCCACCGTCGAGCTCCTCTCGTAGCTGCGCGACCCGGGCGTCTATGCACCGCGCTTCGGCGAGAGCACGTTCGGCCAGCTCAAGGTCCCCGCCAATAAGGGCCGCTGCCGCGTCCCTGAGAGCAGTAGCGAGATCTTCCAAAACGGGACGCGCCGCCTGCCGAGCGCGTGTAGTGGGGTTGCTCGGGAAGGCGGCGCTTATGGCCAGGGCCACTCCTCCGCCCACGAGCGCCTCCAAGAACCTGTCGGGCGACACACCGTAGGTCGTGGGGTCGAAGTTTGCTACGAGCACGGCGGAGACCCCCGCTTCGGTCACCACACCGATGCCACCCCGCATCAAAACTGCAACGAACATCGCCAAGCCAACTATGATCCCGGTTTGTATGGGTCCGGTGCCTATCGCGAGCATGATCAGATCTGCAACCGCGAGCCCTACGGCGATCCCAAAGATCCATTCCGTCGCGCGCCTAAGCGTTTGCCCAGCCA
>JBKPNW010000034.1:0-7240 GCA_046732815.1 Actinomycetota bacterium
AAATACCCGTAGACCACCGTCGGCACGCCGGCCAGGATCTCCAACGCAGGCTTGAGCCACCGCCGCAGGCGAACGGGCGCGTACTCGCTGAGGTAGATGGCCGTGAGCAGTCCCACGGGAAGCGCCACGGCTATGGCGATCACGGTCGCCATCAGGGTGCCGTAGACGAGCGGCAGGACCCCGAACTCGCCCTGCGGTGGCGCCCACTGAGTCGAGGTGAAAAACTCCACCGGGGAGACCTTCAAGAAGAACCGCGAGGTCTCCTCGAAGAGCACGATGACTATTCCGACCGTGGTAAAGATGGAGAGATAAGCGCAGGCCGTGAGGAAGAACTTTATGACGCGCTCCCTGGCCTCCCTGGTGCGGCTGTTGCGCCTCCACGCCTCCGCCCCCGACCTCGTACCTTCAGCCCTGATGGACAACTGAAACCCTCCGAAACCTCGTGATCAGAAAAAGTGGGGACCGACTCCAATGCCGGCCCCCCAATGCTACAAGCCAAACCCACCCTGGCACAAACGACTACTGCGACTGCTTGAGGCTCTTCAGCAGATCGCCGTTCTTGGGCTCGCCGTTCGCGTTGTACACGGTGCCCGTGGTGCGATCCTCCCACTGCGCCCGTGATTCCTTCTCGAGGCTTGCCGGCATCGTCACGTACTTGGCCGCATTTACCAGCTTATTGAGGTTTGCGAGGTAGAAGTCCACAAAGGGCTCGACGGCCTTGTTGTTCTTGAGCGCGTCGGTGCTCACGTAGATGAACAGAGGGCGGGAGAGCAGGTATTTGCCGCTGCGGATCGTGTCTGTGGTGGGCTTGACGCCGTCCACGGCGAGCGCCCTGAGCGTGTCCAGGTTGTTCTCGTAGTAGGAGTAGCCGAAATAGCCCAAAGCGTTGGCATCACCGGAGACGCCCTGCACGAGCACGTTGTCGTCCTCGCTCATCTCCACATCGGACTGGCGGTTGACCTCCTCCTCGTTACCCACGATCTCCCCGTTGAAGAACTCGTAGGTGCCCGACTCGGTGCCCGGGCCGTAGAGGTCGAGCGGCTTGTCCGGCCAACTCGAGCGTACCTGGCTCCACTTCGTGACCTTGCCCTCAGCGGAGGGCTCCCACATCTTCTTGAGCTCCTCGCTCGTGATGTCCGTCGCCCATGTGTTGCCCTTCTTGTTGACGACCACCGAGATGCCATCGTAGGCTATAGGGATCTCGATGTACTCCACGCCGGCCTTCTTGCAGGCCTGAATCTCCTCGGGCTCGATTGGCCTGGAGGCGTCCGAGATCTGGGTGTCGCCCTGGCAGAAGGCCTCGAAGCCGTCGCTGGTTCCCGCGCCGCCGACCTCGATGCGCGCATCCGGGTTCTCCTGACGGAACAGCTCCGCCGCAGCCTGGGTGATCGGGTAGACGGTGCTTGATCCCTCGATGCGGATGTTGCCAGTGACGGCCTCGCCTCCCTGACTACCGCTGGCACCGCCCCCGCATCCGGCAAGGACGAGCGAGAGCGCCATCACGACGCCGGCCACCACGGGCCATTTCGTACCACCCCTACGCACCGCATTGCTCAACGCGCACACTCCCTCCGACTATGGGACGCATACCTTGGGGGCCGACCCCGGCCCGCCACGATGGTAGAGGAAGCACTTACCCGTTGTGTTACACGAACGTTAGATCAGGGTTAAATCTTGGTTTCATACATAGATGCGACTTGAGAGTACCGGAGCCGGGCATGCATACGTTGGAGGCCACGGCAGAAAAGCCCCCCACAGGAGAGTCTCACAGAGGACTCCTTGCGGTGGGCAACGTCGCCGAGGGCGACTCTCTCGCGGGTTGGCTCGGAGACGAAGGATTCGACGTCATGACCGCAACTGATGGCGAGGAGGCGTTACTAATCGCGCGCTCTTCCTGGCAACCCGACGTCGTCCTACTCGATCCAACGCTGCCTGGATTCGACGGGTCCTCGGTCTACGAGTAGATCCGGACCAAAAATCGGGCGGCGGTGATCTTCGTGTTTGGCGACGGATCCAAAGCGGACGAAGTCCAGAGCCTGGAGGCCGACGCCGACGACTATGTTGAAAGGCGCATCTCCCCCGAGGTTCTGCTGGCCAGGGTACGGGCGCACCTGCGTAGCCGCCGGGTCTCCGGCAATGGGCGAATCCTGCAACCCGGGGATCTCTGGTTGGATACGAAGAATTACGCGGCCCGCGTGAATGGCGAACGGGTAGAGCTGCGACCCCAGGAGTTCCGGCTTCTGATAGCGCTGGCGCAATCCTCAGGGGTGCCGGTGAGCCGTCAAGAATTGGTCCGGCGAGCGGGAGCGACGTGGCGGGGAGTCTCCAGCCGCACGGTGGACATGCACATCAGCCGCATCAGGGCCTGCGTCGAGGCGCCTTCTGAGTACACCTACATCCACAGCATCAGGGGCGTAGGCTACCGTTTCGAGCCCGTGCCGAAGAAGACCTCGAGCCGGGCGTCGCCGAGAGAAGCAAGCCTCTGAGGGCTGACGGGAAGGAGCAGGATGCTCGATAGCGGGGGTTTACCCTCTTTGTGCCGTTGGCTCTGTGCGGTGGCGTTGGTTTCGAGGTATCTGCAACCAAAACATCTGCGAAGGTACGGCGTCGGGGGATCGCGCTAGCGGTGTTCGGTCAGCCCGTGCTTGGCTGCCCAGATCGCCAATTGCGTCCTGTCTCTAAGGCCGAGCTTGCGCAGGATCTTGGAGACGTGGTTGCGGGCCGTTCCCTCGCTTATGTAGAGGTCTCGTGCGATCTCTGCGTTGGTCGCCCCGGTCCCGACGAGTGCGGCCACATCCGACTCCCTCTCCGAGAGGTCGAGCGCCCGGCTAGCGGGGCCCGCGGTCCTCGGTCTCCTTGCGAGCTCGGCCACCACCCTGGCCGCTATCTGTCCGCCCAGGACGGTCTCGCCCCTATGCGCCTTCTCGATGGCGGCGACCAGCTCCTCGGGCGGCGTGTCTTTCAGGAGGTAACCCCTGGCACCCGCGCTCAGGCCCCCAAAGATGTACTCGTCGTCGTCGAAGGTGGTGAGAATGATGGCGGCCACACCGGGATGCTCCGCTGTGAGGTGCCTCACCAGTTCGACCCCGTCCATGTGGGGCATCCTGGCGTCCACCAGTGCCACGTCGGGGCTCGCGGATGGCAAGAGGTCGAGGGCCTCCACGCCGTCTCTGGCCTCGCCCACCACATCGACGGCGTCCTCTATCTCGAGTAGCCTCGCCAGCCCCCTTCGCACGAGCGCCTGGTCGTCGACGATCAGAACCCGCACAGGCTTTTCCATCACGGACCCGCTCTGCCGGACGGGTGATCCGGCAGGTCCACCACCAGGGCGAAGCCGCCCTCGGGACGGGCACCCCAGTCTATCTTGCCCCCAAGGTCCTCGACCCGTCTCTTGAGGGACGAGAGGCCGAACCCCGCACCCGTGGCCCCGCGCCGTTAGTGGGGCTCACCTCGGCGCCGCCGCCATCGTCACAGACCGTCAGTCCCACGTCGCACTCCGAAAAAGCGAGCGTCGCCCACACCCGCCGGGCCTTCGCGTGCCTGGCGGCGTTGGTCAGACCCTCCTGCATCGCGCGGTAGAGCGCGATCTCGACCTCTTCGGCGAGCTCGCGCTCCTCGCCCTCGACCTCGAAGGAGACGCCGATGCCTGTGCCGTCCAGGTTGCGGGCGAGGGCCGCGAGCGCGCCCGCCCCGGTCGTTTCCTCCACGGCCAGCGGCTTGAGCGCCCGCACCGCACGCCTGACTTCAGAGAGGGCCTCGAGGGCCAGCTCCCTGGCCACCCTTACCTCCTCCCAGGCCTCGGCCGGGTCCCTCTCCCTGAACCTCTGCGCGTTCTGCAGTTGCAGGTTGATCACGGTAAGGTGGTGGCCAACGGAGTCGTGTATCTCGCGGGCGATCCTCGCCCGCTCCTCGGAGACGGAGAGCTCCCTTACCCTGGCGACGTTGTCCCTGAGCTCGGCGTTCGCGGCCTCCAGATCCTCCAGCAGATCCTGCGCCTGCTCCCTGCGGCCCGTGGCCTCGACGACGGCGGCGCAGATGCCGACCATGAACACGGCGAACGGCACGGCGATGGCGGTGGCCATCAGGGCCACCCATAACCCGTCTACGAGGGCGACATTGGCGAACAGGGCCGGTACGGCAGCCACCGTGTAGGCGACGCCCCTGCGGAATCCGAAGAGGAACACCCCGTTTGCGACCACCAACGCGTAGAACAGTATGGAGATGTTGAGCTGAGTGAGGTACCCGACCACAAACGTCCCCGCCAGGAAAGCCGGTGCCAGCAGCATCCTGCGGGAACGCACCCTCGGGTTCCAAGGCAAGAGTGCCCATAGCGCCGCCAGGACGGCGAGGGCCAGGAAGACCGGCACGAGGCCAAAGGCGGGGTCCCTATCGAGTAGGCCGAAAGCGTGCGAGACGAGAGTTGCCACCCAGCACGTCCAGAAGAGCAACGCGAAGACGGCCGGGCGGCGCACGTTCCGGGGCGGATCGGGAACCCACTGGGTCCACCTGATTCGCCGCATCTTATTCAACCTGCCCATGCGCTAACTTTACCGTCCCCCTTGCCACCCGGCATCTTGCTGGCGTCATCCGATGGGACTGACACAGATCACGCCCCCCTCGTGACTCTCGTAGCGTCGGCGCATTACGGGCATCTCGAGAATAACCTTCCCAGAAAGTGTCGCACCGCAGATTCGCGTGCCACCTTCGACGCGCTAGCTTGTGTGCTACAGGCAAGGCGAAGTCCAGACAAAGCTCCCGAGCACGAAAGGAGAGAAGCGATGACAGTAAAGGACGGCGCGAAGCGTGGGTCGGGTAGAACCCTCGTGGACCGTCCAGAGACCACGGGACCGATGCTCGCCCTGTTGCAAGAGCGGCTCGAGCAGATACGCGGCGCAAAGCAGCCCGTACTCAAGCTAGGGCCCGAAGACATCGGCCAGCTCTGCGAGAGCGCAGGCGTGGACGCGCACGGGGCGGACGCTTTCCGGACGCTGGTTCGCCGGAGGCTGGTACGCCTGCGTGGACGCTGGCGCGAGAATCGCTCCGCGGTGCGCGCTCCCGTCTACGTCGAGGGTCTCACCGAGGCGGGGTTGCGATTGCTGCGCGAATCGGGGTTCGGAGAAGAGTGGTCCTTGTCGGACCGGTTGCCGGAAAGGGTGCCTGATGGGCGAAAGGAAGGAGAACGACGATGACAGAACAGGCCGGCATCGATCGCTACGGTCGGGATGTGGCCCGCCAGATAGCGAACGTCTCAGGAGCGGCCTTCCAGGTCGGAACGACGGCGGCTCTTGGCGCCTCCATCCAATCGCAGGTGGATCAAGACTCCCCGCTGATCGAGCCGGCACCGTACGCCTTCTCCATCTGGGCCGGCATCTTCTCGCTTTCGCTTGCCTATGCCATCTATGCGGCGTTCCCCCGCAACCGTGGTAACGACACTCTACGGCGTGTGGGATGGCTCGCCGCTACAGCTTTCTTTTGCACCGGCTTATGGTCGTTCTTCGTCCCGGCCGCGCACACCCTCTTCGCGCTGGCGGTGCTCTTCGTGGCCGCCGTTTGCCTGGTGGCAGCATACCTGCGTCTCGCGCGCTCGTGGTGCGAACAGGCGGGTAGTAGCATCGCCTGGCTTGTTGCCCCGACGCTGGGTATGTTCGCCGGGTGGCTGACAGCGGCCAACGCGGTGAGCCTAGACTCGGAAGCCGTCCGGTTCGGGCTCGTTGACGGCGGCGGCACCGGCGAGGCCGTGCTTGGCTCGGCGCTCCTGTTCCTCGGGGGCCTCGTGGCGGCGTGCATCGTCCTCGCGGGTAGGAACGGACCGGCCACGGGCTACCTGGCCTACGGGCTCACGGTGCTGTGGGCGCTTGCGGCCATTGTCGTCAAGCAGTACGACGTCTCGTTTCTGACGGCCTCCGCGGCAGTGGTGGCCGCCGCGCCCGTCGTTCTGGCCCTGCTCGGCACCCTGCGCCGAAGCGGGGAACGCGAGGGCGACCGCAAGGGCGACCGCGTGCGACCGAGGGCGGTATGAGGGGCGCGGGATCTCGGGGTCTACAGGGAGGGCGAGGGATGGCAGAGGCGACGCGGGGTTCTGGTGAGTCCGAGGTAGTAGCACGAGGTGGCGGGAATACGAGCGTCCGTATCGCTACGGTCTCATCGGCCCCGATCTCCCGCGGCGAGCGGGTGCCGGTGATCGACGTCCTGCGCGGCTTCGCCCTCTTCGGCATCCTCGCGGTCAACATGACGGCGTTCAGGGCTCCCGTCTTCGGGGAGGCCGGCGCCGCGGTGAGCTTACCCGACCGCGCGGCCACGTTCCTGGTCGCCTTCCTCTTCGAGCAGAAGTTCTACGTGCTGTTCTCGTTCCTATTCGGGTACGGCTTGAGCGTTCAGATGGCCCGGGCGGCGGCAAGGCGCGTGCGCCGCCTCACCGTCTTGCTCCTGTTCACGTAACGACACACGAGAGGAGTAGGCATGAGAACCTCCGAGGACAACATCAAGGTGATCCTCTCCGACTGGCTGGACGCCCTGCGCCGTCATGACTTCGACGCTATAGCACGGCGGATGGCGCCGGACGTCTTCTGGCAAGGGATCCGCGAGGACTTCGTATGCGAGGACCGCAGCGAGGTGATGGAGCTGCACCAGCAGCGCGAGGAGCACGGCGTAGAGGCGCTGGAGCTGGTCGCCACCGAGGAGAAGGTGGTGTTGGGGGTGCGCAGCACCCAACTGCGGGAGGTAGGAGGCGTCCCGCTCGAAGGCCAAATCTTCCAGGTCTTCACCCTGCGCGAGGGCATCATCGCCAGGGTGGAGGAGTACGAAAAGCGTGGCGAGGCACTGGCCGCCGTCGATGCCGTAGACCGGGGCGACTGGCGGTAGCGATCTTCGGGCCGGGAGCGTCCCCCGGTCCCTTATTCACCGGAGTGCGCATAAAAAAATAAGTGTTCTCGGAAGTTCGGAGTAGCAAGCTACCAACCGAGATCGGCTCCAGGCACCCGAAAGCCGCATGATGGCACCGCTTCGGGGCAGTAATGATCCGACCAAGTAGCGTTCGTTGCTCGGTCGTGTAGCAAGGGGTGGCGACCCGTAACGGCACTACTTCCTGAGAAATCCCCGCCCATCGGACCGGGGACGACCGAACTTCGCCTTAACGGCGTTCTCCGAAGTTGGCTCCCAGAAGTAGCCACATGGTAGATGACTTCGGCTTCGGCTGCCTAAGAGAGTCAGGCGTTGGTCAGCCTATTTATCGCATCTAGAG
>JBKPNW010000035.1:0-19518 GCA_046732815.1 Actinomycetota bacterium
TCTTGTTCGTCGCCGGCATCGTCCCCGGCGGTGGGGAGCCCATCGAGTTCTCGGTCAACTGGATCGACCTGAACCAGGGCGGCTCGTTCCCCATGGGGGTCTACATCGACGGGCTGGCCGCGGTGATGCTCGTGGTCGTAAGCTTCGTGAGCCTCATGATCCAGCTCTACTCGGGCGCCTTCATGGAGGGCGACAAACGCTTCGCCTGGTTCTACGCGGTGCTCAACCTGTTCACGGCCTCTATGCTTGGCCTCGTCCTCGCTCCGAACTTCATCCAGCTCTACGTGTTCTGGGAGCTCGTCGGCCTGTGCTCCTACCTTCTCGTCGGACACTGGTACGAGAAGCCCTCGGCCCGCGACGCCGCGATCAAGGCCTTCGTCGTCACCCGCATCGGGGACGCCGCGCTGTTTGTCGGGATCATCATCTTCTGGGCGACGACGGGTTCGACCGCCTTCACTGACATCTCGTTGGCGGCCGAGTCGGGCTTTATCGGCGGCTCCCTGTTCACCACGGCCGTCATACTCGTCTTCATCGGCGCCGTGGGCAAGAGCGCCCAGTTCCCATTGCACGTGTGGCTCCCCGACGCCATGGAGGGTCCGACGCCGGTGAGCGCCCTGATCCACGCCGCCACCATGGTCGCGGCGGGCGTCTACCTCGTGGCCCGCACCTACGATATCTTCGTCCAGAGCCCCACGGCCATGCTCGTGGTCGCCTACATCGGCGGCTTCACGGCGCTTATGGCCGCGACCATGGCGCTGGTCAAAAAGGACATAAAGCGTGTGATCGCCTACTCCACCGTCTCGCAGCTCGGGTACATGATGCTCGGCCTCGGAATAGGCTCCTACACGGCCGGATTCTTCCACCTCTACAACCACGCCTTCTTCAAGGCGCTCCTGTTCCTCTGTGCAGGCAGCATCATCTACGCGATGGACTCCTACAACCTATTCGACATGGGAGGACTCAGGCGCAGGATGCCGATAACGTTCGCAACCATGCTCATAGCAGGGCTCTCGCTCTCGGGGATCTTCCCCTTCTCGGGCTTCTGGTCCAAGGATGCGATCGTGGCCTCGGCCTACGAGGAGCACTACTACGTGCTCTTCGGCATGGCGTTGCTGACCGTGTTCCTCACGGCGTTCTACATCTTCCGCGCCATCTTCTTGGCCTTCACCGGAGAGCCGCGCACCGAGCCGGCCCGCGAGGCTACGGAGTCGCCGGGGATCATGACGGGGCCGATGATGCTCCTGGCCTTCTTCGCCATCGTGAGCGGCTGGGTCGGGATACCGGAGGGGTTAGGCCTGCCCGTAAAGGACTATTTCGGCGCGTTCGTCCATCCGAGCGAGTTCGCCGTCTCGACGTTCCACATCGAAGAGCACGCCTTCAGTTACCCGCTCGCCATAATCTCTGTCGCCGCCGGCCTGCTCGGGATCGGACTCGCCTACACGCTCTACGTCGCCAGGCCGGCGCTGGCAGGAACGCTCGCCGGCCGGTTCTCCTGGCTTTACACCTTCCTCGACAAGGGGTGGTACTTCGACGCGCTCTACGGCGCGACGTTCGTGCGGTTCGCGATGTGGCTCGGGAGGGCGACGCGAGGGTTCGACCGTAACGTTATCGGGGCCTTCGTGCGCGATGTCGGACGCGGGACGCTAGGGACGGGCGGGCTGTTGCAGCGCCTCCAGAGCGGCGGCGTTCAGAACTACGCCCTGTTTATTTTGCTGAGCGTCCTGATCATCGGGGTTATCGCCGGGGCGCAGTATGCGGTGATCGTCGTCGGTCTCATCGCCCTGGTAACGATCGCCGCCTTCGCCGTGGGGACCAGGCTGTGATCACCACCATCATGATCCTCATCCCTCTGGCCGGCGCCATCGTGATGATGCTCGCGCCCGACGAGGAGCGCCTGTTGCGCTACGCGGCCCTCGGCATAGCCGCTTTTCCTCTAATTCTCTCGGTCTACGTCTACTTCGCCTTCGGGGATAATCTCGGAGTGGCCGCGCTCACCCAGGACCTGACCTGGATACGGTCCCTCAACATAGGCTACCGTGTAGGCCTTAACGGTCTCGGGTTCGGGATGTTCTTCCTCTCGACGTTTCTCACGGTCATA
The DNA here is from genome assembly GCA_046732815.1 of Actinomycetota bacterium. GTDB lineage: Bacteria > Actinomycetota > Rubrobacteria > Rubrobacterales > Rubrobacteraceae > Rubrobacter_D. Next base: position 2,099 of record JBKPNW010000035.1, read on the forward strand.
GCGATTCTGGCCTCCTGGGACGTGCGTACCAACCTCAAACAGTATTTCGCCCTGCTCTTCGTCGCCGAGGTCGGGATGCTCGGGGTCTTCGCCGCGCAGGATCTGATCCTGTTCTACGTCTTCTTCGAGATCACGCTGATACCCATGTATCTGCTGGTCGGTGTGTGGGGCGATGAGAACAGGCGTCCGGCCGCGATCAAGTTCTTCATCTATACGTTCCTCGGCTCGACGGTGATGCTGGCCGGATTCCTCGCCTTCGGCATCCTCGCGGACACCTACTCCATGAGCGCCCTCGGTAGCGGGGGCGATCTCTCGCGGACGGCCCAGATAGCCGTGGCGGCCCCGATCCTCTTCGGGCTCCTGGTCAAGGTGCCCGCGGTGCCGCTGCACAGCTGGCTGCTGGACGTGTACGTCTCGAGCCCGACCTCGACCAACGTGCTGCTTTCGGGGGTGCTGCCCAAGCTCGGCACCTACGGTCTGATCAGGGTCGCCTTGCCACTGCTGCCCGCTGGCGTCGATCCTTTCCTGCCATACATAGCGGCTTTCGGCGTCATCAACATCGTCTACGGGGCGTTCGTCGCTTTCTTGCAACCCGACCTCAAGGCGCTCGTCGCCTACTCCTCCATAGGGACCCTGGGCTTTATCCTGCTCGGCACCGCCTCGGGGAACGCCGTCGGCCTCAACGGCGCCGTCTTCCAGCAGGTCGCGCACGGTCTCTACTCCGCGCTTCTTTTCATCCTCGTTGGCATCATCGCGGCCCGCACAGGGACCCGTCGCATCGAGGAGCTCGGCGGGCTGGCGGCCAGGATGCCTTGGGCAGGAGGACTCCTCGCACTCGGCGCCCTCGCGGCGATGGGGTTGCCCGGGCTCGCCGTCTTCATCTCCGAGTTCATGAGCATCATGGGCGTCTATGCGACGTTCCCCGCACAGGGAGTTCTCGCGGCGCTTGGGATCATACTCTCCGCGATGTACCTCCTGTACATGCTGGGGCGTGTGATCTTCGGCCCCATCGAGCGCCCCGCCTACGAGGAGATAGGGGACGCGGGACCCACGGAGATGGTCTCCATCGTGCCCCTCGCCGTGCTGCTCATCGTGCTCGGCATCTTCCCCGCCCTCCTGATAAGTCTCCAGCGTCCGGCCGTGGACGTGGTGCTAAGCGTGCTAGGAGGTAGCTGATGGCCGTAACCGGGCAGTCCTTCATCGCGCTCTTGCCCGAGCTTATCTCTACGGGGTTCCTGATCCTGGTCCTCCTGGTCGGCGTGTTCAGCGAAAGCAACGCAGGAGTCGCGTCAGGCCTTGCCGCCCTGGGGGCGCTCGCGGTGTTCGCGAGCTCCGCCATCCTGCTGGCCACAGGCTTCTCGGGGAGCTTCTTCGGCGGCGGCTTCGAGGTCGACGGCTTCGCGCTGTACTTCAAGCTCATAGTCGCCGGGGCGGCGTTCTTCGCCGTGCTCGCCGCGAGCCGCTGGTCCGGGCAGACCGGCGACGCGCCAGAATACCTCACACTCATCCTCTCCGTCGTGCTCGGTTCGACGCTCCTCGTCTCCCTGCGCGACCTCTTCGGCATCTTCCTGGCCATCGAGCTCGCGACGATACCGTCTTACGCCATGGTCGCCTTCGACAGGAACCGCCGCGAGAGCGCCGAAGGTGGCATGAAGTACCTGATCACCGGCGTCATCGCCTCCTCCGTGCTGCTCTACGGCATCGTCCTGATCTACGGTGTCTCGGGCTCGGCGATGCTCCCCGATGTGGCCGACGCCTTCACCGGCACCCTCACCCCCGTCGCCATCCTCGGGCTCGTGCTCATGATCTCCGGCTTCGCCTTCAAGGTCTCGGCGGCGCCCTTCCACTTCTGGACCCCCGACGCCTACCAGGGCGCGCCCACGAGCGCCGCCGCCTTCCTCTCGGTCGGCCCCAAGGCCGCTACTTTTGCAGTCCTCCTTCGCATCCTACTCGAGGGGATGCCTGGGGCAGCCCCGACCTGGACTGCGGTTATGGCCTTCCTCGCTATCCTTACGATGTTCGTCGGCAACCTCTTCGCCCTCAGGCAGCGCAACGTCAGGCGGATGCTCGCGTACAGCTCGGTGGCCCACTCCGGCTACATCCTTGCCGCTTTCGCCGCGCTTCAGGGAGGCGGACTCGCCTTCGCCGTGCAGGCGGTCTTGATCTACACGGCCGCCTACGCCGTTATGAACATGGGCGCCTTCCTCGTCATCGACCTCGTCGGCGAAGAAGCGAAAAACTACAACGGGCTCGTCAGGACCAACCCCGGCGTGGCGGCGTGCATGGCTTTGTTCATGGCCGCGCTCGTGGGCATACCCCCGCTCTCGGGGTTCTTCGGGAAGCTCTGGGTCATCATCGCGGGGGCGGGGTCGGGCTCGGTCCTCGTCTACATCGTCGTCGGTGCGCTCGTCGTCAACACCGTGCTCTCCGTGCCCTACTACTTCGGCATCATCAGGAACATGATCCTCGAGGAGCCGACCACAGATACGGTCACTTCCAAAGGTAGCGGCTCCGTTAGGTTCTCTGTGTACGTGCTGGCCATCCTTGCCACCTTGTTCGGATTGCTCATCATCCCTCTCTCCGCGCTGGTCAGCGCGTCGGGCCTGGCTTGAGGAGCAGAGAACTCTTCGGGACCAAAGATCGCCCCCTTCGTATTGGTCTGAGTCCCAAGCCTGGTGTAAGCTAGGTCCATGCAAGCAGTCGTACTAGTTGGTGGGCAGGGGACACGGCTGCGGCCGGTAACCTACGACATACCCAAGTCGTTGGTGCCGCTTCGCAACCGTCCCTTTATGGGGTACATGCTCGACTTTTTGCGCAGGGGCGGCCTCGATGGCGCGGTGCTCTCTTTGGGGTACCTGCCCGACCCGATCCAGGCTTACCTCTGCACCAAGCAGGACCTCGATGGTTTCTCTGTGGATTACGCCGTCGAAGACCGCGCCCTCGGTACGGCGGGGGGCATCAAGAACGCCGAGCAGTACCTCGACGGCGACACGCTGGTCGTGGTCAACGGCGACGTGCTCACGGGCATGGACCTCGAGAAGGCCATTCAGTTGCACAAAGATTCCGACGCGCTAGCCACGATCACCCTTACGAGCGTAGAGGACCCGACGGCCTACGGTCTCGTGGAGGTCGACCACGAGATGCTGGTGCACCGCTTCATTGAGAAGCCGGCGGCCGATGAGGTGACGACGAACCTGGTCAACGCCGGCGTCTACGTCCTCGAGCCCGAGGTCCTTGGTATGATCCCGGCCGGCCGCGAGGTCTCTATAGAGCGTGAGATCTTCCCCGAGCTGCAAGAGAGCGGCAGGCTGAGGGCCCACATCACGAGCTCTTACTGGCGCGACATAGGGACGCCGCGCAGCTACCTGGCGGCCTCCCACGATGTCCTCTCGGGCGCCGTCGGCTCCGCGCGGGATAATTTCGAGTATCTGGAGGTAGACCCCTCTGTCGAACTTGGCAAGAACGTAAAGCTACTTCCACCCGTCTCCATCGCGGAAGGCTGCAAGATCTCAAACCTCGCCACCATAGGAGGGCGCTCCTCGCTCGGGAAGGGCAGCGTGGTGGGGGAGGGGGCCGTGGTCGAGGGGAGCATCCTCCTCGACGGCGCCGAGGTCGAAGCGGGCGCCATCGTGCGGGGTTCTATCCTCGGCCCGCGTGCCAGGGTCGGCAATGACTCCATCGTGCGCGGCCTCTCCGTGCTCGGCGCCGGCTGCGTGGTCGGCGAAGGAAACGTCCTCGACCAGGGTATCCGCGTGAATCCCGGCGTCGTCGTCTCACCCCGCAGCCTGAGGTTCTAAAGGCTTCAGGCTTTACGTTAAAGCGGACGGCCACCCCGTCCGACCTCACATCTGAAGACTGATGCACACCTCACAAACCTACCTCGCTGCGCTGGCTGACCTCTTCTACCCCGAGCGCTGTGTCGGCTGTGAGCGGCGGGCAAGCGACGTTCTCTGCCGCGCCTGCTTCGACGCGCTTCCTTACGTTGGCAGTCCTTTCTGCGGACGTTGCGGGCTACCGACCGCGTTCGCGACGCCGGTATGCCAGGAGTGCAAGAACGTTGCCTTCGACCTCCAGAGCGCAAAGGCCCCCTTGAAATACGACGGCGTGGGCAAGAAGATCGTGCACGCCCTCAAATACCGTGGCTACAAGCGGGTGGTCGACAGGCTCGCCGTGCCGCTGATGCTGCAGGTTACGGCGGACGCCGGCTTCGACGCCGTCGTGCCCGTGCCGCTACACCGCTCGCGCCTGAGAAAAAGGGGTTTCAACCAGGCCGAACTCCTCGCCAGGGGTGTGGCCGGGGGGCTGCGGGCGACCGTATCGGATACACTAGAAGTCGTGCGCAGCACGAGGGACCAGATCGAACTCTCGGCGGCCCAGAGGAGGGCCAACGTAGCCGGTGCCTACAAGGCCAAAGCACCCCTGCGCGGCAAGATCCTACTCGTCGACGACGTCTTCACCACGGGAGCGACCATGAACGCCTGCGCCGAGGTCCTCCTGCGCGCCGGCGCCAGAGAAATCCACGCCCTGAGCCTGTGCAGGACATGTTAGCAATTCAGCAAGTCAGCACGGCGGCTGCGCCGCCTTGTCAGCATGTCAGCCAGATCTTGTATGGCCGAGGGAAGCCTCTATGGAGAGGCTTGTTATCGTGGCGAACGATTCGCAGACGAGCACGGGCGGCGACTCGACACCAAAAAGCTGAAATGCTGACAAGCGAAGGCCGTAGGCCTGAGCGTGCTGACTTGCTGACAAGCTCGCGACGACCGAAGGGAGGAGCGACATGGACATCCTCATCAAGGGCCGCAACATCCCTGTGACGGAGGCGCTCGAGCGCTACGCCTGGGGGAAGGTGGAGCGGGTCGCCCGCTTCTTCGACGACGAGCGGTCCGCTTCGAGGGCCGAGGTGGAGCTCATCCACGAGCGGAACCGTGCCGTCTCCGAGCCCGAGGTGGCCGAGGCCACGTTGTTCATCAACGGGTCCGTGCTCAAGGCCAGCGAGGCCTCCGAAGACATGTACGCCTCCATCGACGGGATGACCGACAAGCTCGAGCGGCAGGTCAAGCGCTTTCGGGGGCGCCAGATCGACCGCTGGCAGGGCCAGCTCAAGAACGCGCCCGAGGCGGCCCCGGAGGTAGAACAACCGTTCGTCGTCGAGGAAGAAGAGGAGATCGAAACCCGCATAGTGAGGACCAAACAGTTCCAGATGAAGCCGATGGGCGCGGAGGAGGCCGTGCTCCAACTCGAGCTCCTCGACCACGACTTCTACGTGTTCACGAGTGCCGATACCGGCGACATAAATGTGGTATACCGGCGTCGTGACGGGAACTACGGGCTCATAGAGCCTGCCCGTTAGTCCACTGCCACCACTAACATGAGGTAGCCCGTTTTGCCGAACTTGCTGACGAAGATCTTGAGGATGGGCGAGGGCCGCAAGGTCAAGGCCCTCCAGAACCGCGTGGAGACGGTCTCGGCGCTCGAGCCCGAGATGGAGAAGCTCTCCGACGCACAGTTGCGGGAGAAGACCGACGAGTTTCGCGAGAGGCTAGCGAACGGTGAGACCCTCGACGATCTACTGCCCGAGGCCTTTGCCGTCGTACGGGAGGTCTCCAGGCGTACCTTGGGGATGCGTCCCTTCGACGAGCAGATCATGGGCGGCATAGTGTTGCACGAGGGGAAGATCGCGGAGATGAAGACGGGCGAGGGCAAGACGCTCGCCGCCACCATGCCCGTCTACCTCAACGCCCTCGCAGGCAAGGGTGTCCACGTCGTCACCGTCAACGATTATCTGGCCCGCCGCGACGCGGGTTGGATGGGCGAGATCTATACTTTCCTCGGCCTCGAGGTCGGCCTCATCCAGGAGAGCATGAACTTCGACGAGCGGAAGGTCGCCTACCACTCCGACGTGACCTACGGCACGAACGCGCAGTTCGGCTTCGACTACCTCAGGGATAACATAGCGACCTCCACCGACCAGCTCGTGCAGCGCGACATCAACTTCGGGATCGTCGACGAGGTCGACTCCATCCTGGTCGACGAGGCGCGCACCCCCTTGATCATCTCGGGTATGCCCGAGAGCGCGGCCGACGTCTACTACCGTTTCGCCGCCATAGTTCCGCGCCTCAAGGATGGCGAAGACTACGAGGTGGACGAGAAGAAGCAGCAGGTGGCCCCGACAGAGAGCGGCGTCGAGAAGGTCGAGATGGCCCTCGGTATAGAGAACCTCTACGACGACGTCAACACCAACCTCGTCAACCACCTCAACCAGGCGCTGAGGGCCGAGACGCTCTTTCACAAGGATGACGAGTACATCGTCACCGACGGGCAGGTCTACATCGTCGACGAGTTCACGGGGCGCGTGCTAGAGGGCAGGCGGTATTCCGAGGGGCTCCACCAGGCCATCGAGGCCAAAGAAGGCGTCGAGATCAGGGAAGAGAACCAGACCGTCGCGACCATCACCATCCAGAACTTCTTCAGGATGTACGACAAGCTCTCCGGCATGACGGGCACGGCGGCGACCGAGGCCGACGAGTTCATGCACACCTACAAGATGGAAGTCGTCTCCATCCCCACGCACGAGGAGATGATCAGGGACGACAGAGACGACCTCGTCTACAAGTCCGAGAAGTCGAAGTTCAGGGCCGTCGCCGATGACATCGTCGAGCGGAATGAGAAGGGCCAACCGGTCCTGGTCGGCACGGTCTCCGTGGACGTCTCGGAACGCCTCTCGGCGCTGTTGAACCGGCGTGGGATCGCGCACAACGTACTCAACGCCAAGCAGCACGAGCGGGAGGCGGAGATCATCGCCGAGGCCGGCGAGAGGGGTGCCGTGACCATCGCGACGAACATGGCCGGCCGCGGTACGGACATAAAGCTCGGCGAAGGAGTCTCCGATCTCGGGGGCCTCTACGTACTCGGCACCGAGCGCCACGAGGCCCGCCGCATAGACAACCAGCTGCGGGGCCGCTCGGGGAGGCAGGGGGACCCTGGTGAGTCGAGGTTCTACCTCTCCTTCGAGGACGAGCTCTTGAGGCTCTTCGGCGGCCAGCGGATGCAGGGGGTCATCGAGCGCATCGGGCTCGAGGAGGACGTGCCGATCGAGGCCGGTATGATCTCCAGCTCCGTGCGGCGCGCCCAGGAGCAGGTCGAGAGCCGCAACTTCCAGATGAGGAAGCGCATCCTCGAGTACGACGACGTCCTAAACAAGCAGCGCGAGGTGATCTACGCGATAAGGCGCGACATTCTGATGGGCGAAGACGTAGACACGATGTCCTACGTCGAAGACGTCCTCACGGACGTGGTCTCTGAGTACGTCTCCGAGGACGTCTACCCCGAGGACTGGGATCTGGACGCCCTCACGACGGAGGCGAACCGCTTCTATCCTAGTGGCATCGACTTCACGGCTCTCGACGTCGAGACGTTGACGGCCGCCGAGGTCCTCGCGATGGTCCTCGAGGACGCGCGCGAGCGTCTCGAAGACCGCAAGGCGGAGTGGGACGAGCGGACCGCCGAGCTCGAGAAGCGGGGGCTCGCCCGCGGCGATGGGGTGGACTCCTTCGAGGAGGCCGAGCGCCGGACGCTGCTCTCGGTGGTCGATTCGCGCTGGCGGGAGCATCTCTACGAGATGGACTACCTGCGCGAGGGGATCGGCTGGCGCGGTCTCTCCCAGCGCGACCCGCTGGTCGAGTACAAGCGCGAGGGTTTCGATATCTTCCAGGAGATGGAGCGAGGCCTGAAGGCGGACTACGTTACCTACATCTACCGCGTGGAGAACATCAAGCTGCGTGAGGAGGAGATGCAACAGCTCTCCTACAGCGGCGGCGGTGAGGAGCCGAACCAGCGTCCGAAGAGCCCGCGCAAGAGCACCGGCAAGATCGGACGCAACGACCCCTGCCCATGTGGCAGCGGCAAGAAGTACAAGAAATGCCACGGGCAGCCTGGCGCGCCGCCGCTCGGGCCAGAAGCCCAGGCGGGTTAGTGACGGAGCTCAAGGACAAGACCTCCGAGCTCGAGGGCCGCCTCGCCGAGCTGGAGGCGTTCTTCGACGTACAGCGGCTGCGCAAAGAGGCCGCAGAGCTCGGCGAGGACATGAGCCGGCCCGGTTTCTGGGACGATACCGCAGGGGCCAGATCGGTGTCGGAACGCTTCTCCCGGGTGCAGAGTAGGATCGAGCTCCTGGACAGGCTGAGAGCGAGCCTCTCGGATTCGGGCGAACTCCTCGAGCTCGCCGCAGAGGATGGAGACCTGCTCCCCGAGGTCGCGGAGGAACTCAGGCGGGTCGAGCGGGTGCTAGAAGAGCAAGAGGTCGCCAGGCTCTTCGCCGGCGAGTACGACGAGGGCGACGCCATTCTCACCATAAACCCTGGTGCCGGCGGGGTAGATTCGCAGGACTGGGCCGAGATGCTGGCGCGCATGTACCGCAGGTGGGCCGAGCGGCGCGGCTTCGATCTCGAGGTTATCGAGTACACGGAAGGCGAGGAAGCGGGAATAAAGAGCGCCACTTTCACCGTCTCTGGAGAGTACGCTTTCGGGCTCTTGTCTGCCGAACGCGGGGTGCATCGCCTCGTCAGGATCAGCCCTTTCGACGCCGGCGCAAGGAGGCATACCAGCTTCGCCTCGGTCGCCGTCGCGCCGGTCGTCGGCGAGGCCGCCGAGGTCGAGATCGAGGAGAAGGATCTCAAGGTGGACACCTACAGGGCCTCCGGAGCCGGCGGCCAGCACGTAAACAAGACCGACTCTGCGGTCAGGATCACGCACCTCCCCACGGGCATCGTCGCGCAGTGCCAGAACGAGCGCAGCCAGCACCAGAATCGTGAGGTCGCCATGCGTGTCCTGCGGGCCCGGCTCTTCGAGTTGGAGCGGGAGAAACGGGAGCAGGAGATCGCCGCGCAGAGCGGAGAGAAGGCCGAGATCGAGTGGGGATCCCAGATCCGGTCCTACGTGCTCCACCCTTACAAGCTCGTAAAGGACCACCGCACGGGCGAAGAGACCGCTAACGTGGACAGGGTCCTCGACGGCGACCTCGATGGTCTTATCTACGCTTACTTGAAGAACAGGACCGCTGCCTAGCACCATGCGGAGCGTCATCGCCGCCGTACTCGTGCCCCTCGTCGTCGTCTTCCTGATCGGGCCCTACACGTTCTTGCCTTCGCTCGTCGAGTACGCGGTAGCCCGTGATGTCGAGGCCCGCCTCGGGGCCGAAAAGCAACCGGACGTAAGGCTGAAGAGCGACCCACCCTTGAGGATGCTGGCCGGCGAGTTCTCGGGCGGGCGCATCGTCATGAAGGACACCGATCTTGGCAACGTAAACGCCGAGAGGGCGCGTATCGACCTCGAGCCCTTCGACATAAACCTCTGGGCGACCATGAAGAGCGGCCGCGTGGTCGACAGGGAGCCCCTGTCTGGAGACCTACGAGTCGATGTGCCCGAGGCGGAGGTCTCGCGCCTGGTGAAGGTGGGATCCGGGATACCCATAGAGGGCGTGGGCGTGGGGAAAGGTGGGATCGTCATCCGCTCGGAGGTCTCGGCGCTCGGCACGAAGTTCCCTGCCTCCGTAGAAGGAGAACCCGGCGTGCGCGACGGAGAGTTGATCTTCGAGCCGCGGGGCCTCACCGCGGCCGGGGTTCGGGTACCGGATGAGCTTGCGGACAGACTCCTCGCCGATACGTCCTTCGAGTATCCCCTCGACCGTCTACCTTACCGGACCAGGATCACCGGCGTCCAAGCCGAGAGCGGGCGCCTCGTACTGAGCGGGAGGGTGCCGAGCATCCCACTCGCGGTCTACCCTGGCGGTTGATAACGCCTGCGGTTGTTGTTATCGTCTCCGATGGCCGGCCGGGACCCTGGAGGGGGGACCTCGCACCGAGGGCAGCGGCCGCCGGCGAGCCATCCGTGGAGAGATAATGATCCGATTCGATAACGTCACCAAGGTCTACGGTAACGATACTGTCGCCCTCGAGCGGGTGAACCTGGGAATAGACTCCGGTGAGTTCGTGTTCCTGGTAGGGGCGAGCGGCTCGGGCAAGTCGACCATAGTGCGCCTCATCCTCAAGGAGATGGAACCCTCCGCGGGGGCCATCTACGTGAACGGGACCAAGCTGTCCTCGGTGCCGCGGCGCAGGATCCCCCGTCTCCGCCGCGATATCGGGTGCGTCTTTCAGGACTTCAAGCTGCTCCCGAACAAGACGGCGGCCGAGAACGTGGCCTACGCGATGGAGGTCACGGGCCAGAGGCGGCGTACGATCCGCACCAAGGTTCCCCAGATTCTCGACCTCGTAGGCCTCTCGGGGAAGATGGAGAAGTTCCCCGACATGCTCTCCGGCGGCGAGCAGCAGCGCGTCTCCATAGCCCGCGCCTTCGTGTCGCAGCCGCCCATACTCGTCGCCGACGAGCCGACGGGCAACCTCGACCCCACGACCAGCGTCGGCATCATGCAGCTCTTGCACAGGATCAACCGCATCGGCACCACCGTCGTCGTGGCGACCCACGACAGGGAGATGGTCGACGTGATGCGCAAACGGGTTGTCGCCCTCGAGGAGGGGCGCGTCGTCCGCGACAAGGTCAAGGGGGCTTACGCCGATGAGGTTTAACCTGGGGTACTTTCTCGGCGAGGCGCTAAGGAATCTCCGCCTGAACGTGCTCATGAGCATCACCGCCGTCACGACCACGTTTATCTGCCTCCTGGTCTTCGGGCTCGGCCTCCTCGTCAGCGCCCACCTCCAGAGCATAATAGGCTCCGTACGCGAGGACGTCAGCGTCGAAGCTTTCATGCCAGACGCCTCGAGCCAGGAAGTCGACGCCATGGCCAACAAGATCGCGACCTGGCCCGAGGTCGCCAGCACAACCACAGTCTCAGAAGAGCAGGCCTTCGCGGAGTTCAAAGCTAAATTCGATGACCAGCCCGACCTTTATCAGGACCTGGACCAGGGTGTCTTCCCCGCCTCCGTCCAGATCCAGCTCAACGACCCCGATAGCGCCAACCAGGTGGCACAGAGGCTAAAGCAAGATGGGTTCACCGAGAGCAACCTCAGCTACCCGCAACAGACCATCGACCGCCTCAACGCCGTGACTTCGTACGTGATCTGGGGCCTCTACGGGGCTACTATCCTGTTCCTGATAGCTAGCGTACTGCTGATCTCCAACGCGATCAGGCTCTCCATCTTCGCCAGGCGCAAGGAGATAGAGGTGATGAAGCTGGTCGGCGCCTCGGACCGCTTCGTGCGCACGCCCTTCGTCTTCGAGGGCCTGCTCCAGGCCTTCGTCGGCGCTGGCATCGCCGCCTTCGTCGTAATCTGGATCAACCTCCTCTTCGTCGACTGGTCGCACAACGCCCTCCCCTACGTCCCTATCTCCAGCGAAGCAGTAAACCCCTTCTCCCTCTTACTCCTCCTCATCGCCGTAGGAGTGGCCATCGGCATATTCGGCAGCTTCCTCTCCGTAACGAGATTCTTGAGGAAGATATAGCGCCGTAGGTGCTATATCTTCCTCAAGCTAGTCAGCACGCTACGTCCTCTCAGCTCCGCTTGTCAGCACGGCGGCTGTGCCGCCTTGTCAGCAATTCAGCAAGACCCTGGAACGCGAAACCTGAAGTGCTGACAAGAGAGGGCCGCAAGGCCCGAGCGTGCTGACTAGCTGACATGCGCGGCGAAGCCGCATGGTAGACTCACGGAGTGCTTTGCCAGACACTCCTGATCGGAGCTCTCCCTTGATAATTCCGGCCATGCTGGTACGTCGGGGGAAGTACTCGGTAGCGGATCCGCTCTTCGTCGAGGAGCGGCGTCCCGTGCTGGTCGCACGCAAGCTCCGTAGGGGCGCTGAGGCCGGCGATATCGTCCTCGTGAACGCCCGCGAGAAGAACCGCTCGCTCAGGGGTGAGGTTACACGGGTCATCGGCTCTTCCGATGACCCGCGCAACGTCTACGAGGCGCTCTTCGCCTCTATCGGCACCTCCGGCGAGTTCCCGCGGAAGGTCGATGAGGAGGCGGAGGCGGTTGTCCGCAAGGAGGTGGGGGAGCGCGCTGACCTGCGTCACCTCCCCACGGTTACCATAGACGGCGCCGACGCCAGGGACTTCGACGATGCGATCTCGGTCGAGCGTTCCGGCGACGGTTTCAAGGCGTGGGTCCACATAGCCGACGTGACCCACTACGTCGAGCCCGGCTCCGCCATCGACAAGCAGGCCGCCTACAGGGGTAACTCCGTCTACCTTCCCGGTACGGTGGCGCCGATGCTCCCGAGGCGTCTCTCCGACGACGTCTGCTCCTTGCGCCCGCATTCCGAGCGGGCCGCCGTAACGGTGGAGATGGAGGTCACGGGCGAAGGCGAAGCGAAGAGCTACAGGGCTTTCCGGAGCACCATCGTCAGCGATGCCAGGCTCACCTACGAGGCCGGGGACGCATTCCTGAACGGTGAGGGAACGGTAGATAGGGCGGATCTGGTCGGGACCGCCTTCGAGCTTTCGCGGAGGCTCAAGATCAGGGCGGCGAGGCGGGGCAAGCTGGAGCTCGGGGGGCGCGAGCCGGAGTACCTGATAGGCGAGGACGGGGTGCCTGTAGGTGCGGGAATCCGCCGTGCGACGCCGGCGAGGGAGTTGATCGAAGAGCTCATGGTCCTCGCCAACGAGTCGGTTGCGAAGATGCTGCACAGCGAGAAGGGCGGCGTCTTCAGGGTGCACGAGAGGCCCGACGAGGAGTCGCTCGAAGTATTGGCCGAGAGGCTCGCCGCCGTCGGCATGCAGGCCGAGCCCACGCCCAAGAACCTGGGGACCATCTCCCAGATGGCCAAGTCCGATGCGGTGAACTACCTGATCCTACGCTCCATACCTCGCGCCCTCTATTCGCCCGGGGACGCAGGGCATTACGGCCTTGCGCTGGAGCACTACACGCACTTCACGTCCCCGATCCGGCGCTACGCCGACGTCCTCGTCCACCGCGCCCTGCTCGGAGACGAGCCTCCCGAGGACCTCGCCGGGATCTCATCCCACATCTCCGAGAGGGAGTACCGCTCCATGATCTGCGAGCGTACCGCGGACGAGTACACGCTGATGTGGCTGATGCGAGACCGCGTGGGGGAGGTCTTCGAAGGGACGGTCGTGAGCACCGCCGCCTTCGGGCTCTTCGTCGAGCTCGAGACGGGGGCCACGGGCCTCGTCCACGTCAGCAAGCTCCCCGGCTGGTGGGAGCTCGAGGCGAATGGTGTCGTCCTCTCCAACGACGCCATCGGCGCCTCTTACAGGGTGGGGGACAGGGTTCTCGTCGAGTTGCTCGACGTTCTCCCGCTCATGCAGCGGGCCGAGCTCAGGGTGGTAAAACGACTGTGACAGACTTCGCGCGCAACAGGAAAGCCTTCCACGACTTTACGATCGAGGAGACCTACGAGGCGGGCATCCAGCTGACGGGAGCCGAGGTAAAGTCCGTCAGGGAGGGCCGCGCCAACCTCAAAGAGAGCTACGCCAGGGTAAAGGACGGGGAGATGTTCCTGATCGGGGCCCACATCTCCCCCTACGCGAACGCCAGGCAAGAACGCCAGCTCCCCACCCGAGATCGCAAGCTGCTCTTGCACCGCAAGGAGATCGACCGCCTCATCGGCAAGAGCCAGGAGGAAGGCAAGACCCTCATCCCCCTCAAACTCTACTCCAAGAACGGCATCGTAAAGCTCCAGATCGCCGTCGCCAGCCGCAAGAGGCAGTACGACAAACGGCGCGAGATCGCCAAAAAGACCGCAGACCGCGAAATAGAGCGCACCATGAAGGAACGCCTCCGCCGCTAGCATTTCAGCATTTCAGCACGCCTGCTTAGCAGGCTTGTCAGTATTTCAGCCAACTCGTCCCGTAGCCTCGCTGAAAGCGTAGGCCGCGATTGCCACTGGAAGCAGTTCCTCGTGCCAGGCAGGGCAAGGTCCGAAAAGGAAGAAGCTGAAATGCTGACAAGCGAAGCCCGAAGGGCTGAGCGTGCTGACAAGGCGCCGAAGGTGCCGTGCTGACTTGCTTTAAGATCCCCTCCAGAATGGTAAAATATTGGCCTAACAAGGGGGCGCATAGGCTTCGACGGGAGTGGTCAGCGTCCTGTGAGACGAGCCGAGTTTGCTGGAGACTCGTAAAACGCCGGCAGCAAAAGATACACGCCAACGACGAACTGGCAATGGCTGCTTAACTAACTAGGTAGCCCATCGGTCCGGGCGGCCCACGGCCCGGTTCCCGGTGTCATCGAGTGGGCTCACCCTCAGGGTTCTGGCCCGGTGCACTGTGGGGACACCCAACGGGCTAGCCTCGCGGCGGCGCCCCGGTCCGTCGCGGCAGGCGAAACTAAACCGGGAGCTACGCTCGTAGAATCTCACGGACGGCGCGCTCGCGGACGCGGGTTCGAATCCCGCCGCCTCCACTCAAGCGGGCCGGGTTTCCCGGCCCGCGCTAGTCGGCATTTCAGCACGTTGCGCCCTTCGGGCTCGCTTGTCAGCACGCCTGCTTCGCAGGCTTGTCAGCAACGTTGCCTGTGGCGCTGCCTGAGGAAGTCAGCCGGCCAAATTATCGACAACGAAGAGCCGAAGTGCTGACAAGCGAGGGCCGCAGGCCCGAGCGTGCTGAAATGCTGAGAAGCGGAGCCCGAAGGGCGCGGCGTGCTGAAAGCGACCGAAGGGAGCGTGCGAACCGGATATAATCCGGTTTCGTGAGTGATCCGCGGCCCATTGGAGTCTTCGATTCGGGTGTCGGTGGGCTGACGGTGCTCGCGGAGATCAAGGACCGGTTGCCCTACGAGCACACCGTGTACTTCGGCGACACCGCGCGGGTGCCTTACGGGACGAGGGACCTCGCCGAGGTACGGTGGTTCACCTTCGAGATAATCAACTACCTCATCGGCATGAACGTGAAGCTGATCGTGATCGCTTGCAACACGGCGACGGCTTCGGCCCTCAGGGCGACACAACGATCCTTCGAGGTGCCGATCATAGGTGTTATAGAACCGGGGGCGCGGGCGGCGGTGGAGGAGACGCGTAACAGGCGCATCGGGGTTCTAGCGACGCCGCTTACGGCGGCCAGCGGTGCCTACAGGCGAGCCGTGCACTCCCTCGACGCGGGGATCGAGGTCAACGAGCAGGCCTGCCCCGAGTTCGTGCCTATGATCGAACGCGGCCTCGTCGACGGTCCCGAGCTAGAAGGGGTGGCGCGGGGTTATCTCGAACCCATCATGGAGCGCGGCGTCGACGCCGTCGTACTCGGTTGCACTCACTACCCGCTAATCTCGGCGCCCATAAACCGCATCCTTGGTCCCGGGGTGCGTCTGATCTCCTCCGCGGGCCAGACCGCCCTCGAGGTGGGCCGCGTCCTCTCGCGAAGGGATCGTCTTCGCCGCCCACGCCACGTCGACGATGAGGGCAAGGCCACCTACGTCTGCAGCGCCGACCCTGGAGAATTCGCCGCCCTCGGAAGCCGCTTCCTCGACGAGGAGATTGAGGCCGTGGCGCCGGCTACCGTATTTTAGAGCATGCCAGCCAAAAGAAGAAACCTATGCCGCAATTGGCTCGGACGTAACCAGATCTCTTCCATTGATACCGAATCCACCTGAACGGCAGCGCTTTGCGGCTTGTGGCGCGCCGCCTCCTCATCCGTCATTCCCGCGAAAGCGGGAATCCACGCCTGGCACGAGAGATGGACCCGTGCGCTCACGGCCCGCTTTGCGGTTGCTATTCACCCGGATTCGGTACGATACATAGCGTCTGCTATGGAGCCGTTCGAGGAGCAAGAACACCACGAAGCTGACTAGCTGAAATGCTGACCAGCTGAAGAGCTGTTTGCTATACTCATCCCCGGTCTCGGCGGGGCGTGGCGCAGCCTGGTAGCGCACCTGCTTTGGGAGCAGGGGGTCGGAGGTTCAAATCCTCTCGCCCCGACAGGGTAGCTGGCGGGACCACGCGAGAGCCGTGCGGGTGTAGCTCAACGGTAGAGCCCCAGCCTTCCAAGCTGGTGATGGGGGTTCGATTCCCCTCACCCGCTCTCGCGCCAAGCAGGAACGAGAACGTCGTCAGCGGCCTGGTCTTTGCTTGCCCTTCGCGCCAGTCTCGGGGCGTAACCAGAGCGAGACGTGCGCCGGCTGCATCGTCCTCCTTACTACGGTGAGCAGATCGTCGCTGAGGGCGTCCAGATCCGTCTCGCGGCTCAGCGTGGACGAGAAGGCTTCCAGGGTCGTTCTGGCGTCGTATTTCCTGCGGTAGAAGCGCCTGTCGATGAACGACTTGATGCGATGCCGCAGCGGGTTGAACAGCGCGGCGATCACGAGTGTAGAGACCACGATGGAGGCCTGCGGCCGGTCCACGTCGCCGGAGAGCGCGTGGAAAACGGCCTGGGTCGCCGTTACTCCGCCGAAGTACACCAGTGCGAGAGCCGCCGTGAGGGTACCGTAGACCAGCGTGCGACGAATGACGATGTCGATGTCCCACAACCGGTTGTATACGATCGCCACACCGATCGACAACGGGATCAGGAGTAGAGATCCAAAGAGACCGGCTACGATCGCAAGGGCGGGCAGAGGTCCGAACTGGCCGAGTGGAGAGCCAGAGATGGGTAACTCGAATGCTACTATCCCCAAACCAGCCGACACCATGCCGAAGACCACCCACTTGGTTTGCTGGCGCTCTGTCGGAGACGACACATACCTGTAGCGGTACAATTGCGAACCTATGGCGATGCAAGCGAGGGTCGTCAACGTGGCAAAGTCGAGTGGGGGGAATGAGCTGGAGATGTCGAAGACAGACCCTGGAAAGAGATAAAAGAAAGTGTCGTGCGCGGCGAAAAGGACGACCGCCCAGCGCGTCCAGCGTGGCACAAACCGTCCTGTGGGAAACAGCAGATAGAATGTATAGAGTGCTACCGACCCGTAGAGCCCCAATACATGAATCGGTAGCCAGAAGGCGAAGGATTGGTCCGCCAGCGTAGGTGGGCTCGGCGAGAGACTCAAGGTAGCAAACGTAACGAGGGACAGCGAAGTAAAGAGGGCTATCCAATTATCCGCCCTGCGCCAGAAGATGACCAAAGCGACAGCGACCCACACCACTGTGGAAGCGAGACTGATCGAGAGCAGGCATATAGCATAGAACCGAACGGAGACCTCGCTCGCTTCCAGGCTGGCGCGGACGGCCGCGGACCTGATACTGGGATCAGAGTAGGTGACGAGCGCATCATAGTACGCCGGGATACTGGCGAGGAACAGCCCCACGCTCAGCGCGAAAACCGTTACCCACCCTACCCGAACTACGAAGAGGAGGCGTCCGCCCAGAGTGGAGGACGTTACGGCATCGGTCCTACCGGCGAACTCGCCGGATCTTTTGTGCTCGGGACCCAAGCTAACCTGTCCCTCTACCCTAGCGCTTGCTGGCCTGACATGATGACAGACGGCAACGAGGTTGTCACCTCGCGGCGTGCCTGAGGCTTTGAG
>JBKPNW010000036.1:0-5274 GCA_046732815.1 Actinomycetota bacterium
CCACGCCGCCGCTCCCTTCTTCGCGATCATCAATTCCAGCGTTGCGTCCCTGCTCCCATAGCTTACCCGAGGCATTTTCGACAGATTCTTTTGCGTATTGTGCGTGTCGGGCCAACCTTCGAGGGCTAAGAGGGACGCCACAAGCGTATCGCGGTGACCTCGATCCAGGCGAGCAGCGTGACGATAAACAGGTAGTACGCCACACCCGGCAGCAAGAGCAAAAGTATCGCTAGTATCCCCGTGGCCAGGGTGTAGCGTGCGTGGACTCGCCAACGAGGATACCCTTCGAACCTCCGCCACAGCGAGAACAGGGCTACCAGGAAGGCGAGGACGAAGATCACGAAGGCCGCGTCGTGGATGAGGCCGTGCAGGCTGCGGGGCCCGGTCCTCCGTATCGGGTCGGTCTCGAAGCCCATGAGTATCATCGCCGTTGCCGCCACGAAGAGAGATGCTGGACCGAGCGGCGATCCGTGCCCGTCCTTCGCCCCGAGATGAAGCCCGAGTGAGAAGGAGGCCAGCAGTAAACCCGAGACCACGAAGTTGGCCACCTGCGCGAGGCCGTAGGGACCGAGGGCGAGCCCGCTGGGCCAGGCGCCCGCAGGGTTCGTTAAAGGGTGCCATCCGATCTTGAGCATGAAGTCATACTCGAGTACGCTCAGAGCGAACAGGACGCTCCCGAACAGGACGGGGCCGATGGTTCCCGCGATCGCTGCTAACCTGATTGCCGTCTGCCGCTTCGTATCGAACCTCGCCCAGAAAGATTGTACGCTTCTTGCGTCTGTACCAAAGTCGGCGCCGCACTACGGAGCCTACATTCCGCCCGCAGCGCAATTGCACTCGTCCTCAAAACCGGGTGCGGTAAACGGGCTCCGGTAACAGGATTACTCTGGCGCTTCGCTTCTCCTCGGCGGCGTGTCAGGGAGCAGCCACAAAGAGACGTGGGCTGGTTGCATCGTCTCCCTCACCACCCCTACCAGGTCGTCGCTTAACGCCTGCAGGTCTGTTTCGTTTCTCAGCTTCGCGGAAAAAGCTTCCAGGGTCTTCCTCGCATCGTACTTCCTTCTGTAGAAGCTCCTGTCTATGAAAGACTGGATGCGCCGACGCAACGGATTGAATAGCGCAGCTATCACAAGTGTGGAGACGACTATGGCCAGTTGGGGTTGCTCCTCTTGGCCGGTGAATGCTCGGAGTGTCGCCTGTGTCGCCGTCACACCTCCTAGGTAAACGAGCACCAGAAACGTGGTAAGCGCACTGTAAACCAGCGTGCGGTTTATGAGGATGTCTATGTTGTAGAGGTGGTAGCGAAGGATCGCAATGGCGATGGACACTGGAATGAGGAGTACGAGTAGGTACAGGACGGTAGTGCCCACTACGGTAGCGAGCAGGCTGCTCGGAACGACCATGCCGAGCACGAGCAGCACGCACGAGCCTCCCAGCGCTGTTACGACACCAAGGAATACCCACTTGGTTTGCTGGCGTTGGGATGAATCCGACACTCGCCGATAGCGGTAAACCTGGGCCAACAGCGAGGTGCCGCCGAAGCCAGCAGCCGCCGATGCGGTAGCCAGTGGAACCCCGACCAGTCGGAGGAACGGATCGTAGAAGAATGTGGCGGGCACCATCAGCCCGACGATCCACGTGAGCGCCAGCCAGCGCGTCCAGCGGGGCACGAAGCGGCCGTCGGGGAAGAGGTACAGGAAGAGCACAAGCGATGCAGAACCGACAAAGCTCACCGCTTCACCAGAGACCTTCCAGGCTACAGGCAAGTCCACCAGCGGATAAGGAACGGTCAAAGCCGCCCCGAGCGTGAAGAGCATGAGCGAAACCAAAAGCGCCATTCGCTCGTCGGATCTGCGCCAGAAGATGGTCGCCCCGATCCCGCACGACATCGCCATAAAGGCAACCTCGACCGCGACGAAGTAAGCGGCGAAGTAGTCGCTGGAAAGCCCTAGTTCCCCTAGCTCTCGCGCGTCATGTGCGCTGAGGCGTGGTACCCACGCGCACGAGAGAACGTCGGCGCACGGTACACGGAGCCGCGCAAACTCGCTTGGGAGGCCAAAGACGAAGACGACTGTTGTAAGGATGGCCACTGCGACCCACGCCACGCGGCCGAGATTTAGCCAGCGCCCACGCAAGGAGGTAGCGGGCGTCGAGGTGCGGGGACTCATCCTGACGGCTCCTTGTCCTGTTTCTTTGTCCCATCTATTACAATACCACTCTACCGCACAATAGTCCCCCTAGCGTTACGAAGCCGAGCGGTGAGCGTGATTTCGTCTCTTGCCTGGACGGCTCATCGCAGTAGAAGAGCCGGTCGAGTCTGTCCGCCAGAACTTCGTCGCGACCGCCGCCGCAATTCACCACGTCCCGGTGCGGCTCGCGACCGGCGAAGTCCCACGGCCAGATGAAGCCGTTGCCGGGCTCGTCGTCGATGACGTCCTACCCGGTGTCGAAGAATACGATGTTGACGGTTATTAACATAGTCCGTGGATAAGGCACGCTACTCCTCCCCAAGTAGTGCTCGTCGTGGTACGTTAGTCAGATTAGTGTATCGCCACGGCTGATGCAAGACTCCCTTGCCTCCGTTATTGCTGCTCTCTTGTAGTCAACATCCACCGTCGTCCATCGGAACATAACGCGATGAATCGAGGACAAATAGCGCCATTCTTGAAGCAGGATTCCCTTTAGCTGGGCAACACGCCAGCGGTATTTTGCGGCGGTCACGCAAGCATATTTCTAGCGAGCCCACCTTGCACATCCTTCAACAACGAATTCCTGCTAGTCTTCGAGATAGACGCCAATCCGCGATTCGCGGATTGACTCCCACGAAGCGCAACAGGAGTGGAAACGGGGCAGATAGCCTACTATCTGCCCCGTTCACACGATGAGATGCCTATGAGGTGTGTGAAGCCACAAGCTTGTCTACGTCGTGGTCCAAGCGGTCGTCTATGCTGTGGATCTCGCCTAGCCTACCGTTCCTGCGTGCCCACCCCCGATACCCCGTCCGTCTCTCGCCACCTGAGGCCGCCGACCCCTCCGATCCGATATCATCGACCGTCGATCGAGATGGCATTTCGTCGTTGGCCTTTCCCTATACGGCCGAGCGCATCTTTATGCGACACCACGACATGTGGGTGTTCGTCTTCGGGCCTGGGACGGGGTAATAGGTGGTGTCGGGTCTGTGTGGGCATGGCTATGCACGACTCTGCAAACGGACTTCAGAGAATCTACCTTCCACGCACTCCAGTGAATAGAGCTTCTTGTGGGTGTCGACTACCCCGCTAGCTTTAGGTCAGCGCAACTGACAGCAGCTTGCAAAGAGGTTGAGCCTCTTTGCAAGCTGCTGTTAGAACGCCGTAAAGTGGAAGTTCGCAGAAAAGCGCTTCTAGGCTATTCGGTGAATAGGCAACCAAGGCTTGCTTTCAGCCACGATCTTTGTGTGGTAGGTTCGCCGGCGCGGCCGTACTCTTATAGGGCAGCCACCCGATGAGAGGCGGATGATAGCTATGGCAACCCTCGCCAACATAACCTTCGCTTGCCAAGACCCGTCCCGCTTGGCCGACTTCTGGGCCGCGGCACTTGGCTACGTCAAGCAGGAGGCTCCGCCTGAGTTCATGGAGGTCTGGTTGGCTTCAGGTGGGGATCCCAACGGCGCTGCCGCTTTAGTCGACCCCGAGGGTAACGGACCTCGCCTGTTCTTCGAGAAGAAGACGAAGACGCCGACCACCACGATTCCCATCCATCTCGACCTGAGCGCCGCCGACAGGGAGGCGGAGGTGCAACGGCTAGTTGGGCTAGGGGCCCGCGAGGTAGAGGCCAAGACTCGAACGGTCGGGCCATACATCGAGAGGTGGACGGTGATGAAGGACCCCGAGGACAATAGCTTCTGCGTCCAATAGGCTCCGGCTCACCCATTGGCGGCGCTCAGGGCCTTACATCTGAACTCATCTGAACTGTGCCCACCTCAGCGAACTTCGGAGAACGCTCCTTCCACGCACTTCGGTGAACAAGCCCTTAGGATAGATGCGCCGACTCCTTCTGGCTGGCAACA
Source organism: Actinomycetota bacterium (assembly GCA_046732815.1). Lineage (GTDB taxonomy): Bacteria > Actinomycetota > Rubrobacteria > Rubrobacterales > Rubrobacteraceae > Rubrobacter_D. Next base: position 4,049 of record JBKPNW010000036.1, read on the forward strand.
TGTCTCGTAGTAATGGTCATACTCGCTAGGAGGACGTTCCTGTATGCCGACAACGAACATCGGCGGGTGGATCCGAACAGGCGTGTGGGCCCTGCCCGTCTACGGAGTGCTGACCTTCTGGGTCACCTTCACCCACGAGCCCAACCGTCATACCCAAGTGGAAGCCTACGCTAGGTACATCAGCACCACCAATTACCTAGTCCAACACCTCCTAGGCAGCATACTAGGCGCCATACTCGCGGTATTCGGTGCCATGGCGCTGGGGGCATACCTCGCAAGCAGCCGTTCAGGTCGCCTGGCGCTCTTGGCGATGGTCTTCAGCGTCGCGGGACACTGCGTGGTCTTGACCATCTTCGGCTTCTCCACGATCATCTCACCGGTTATCGGACGGTTGTACCTGGCAGGCCAGCCGGGAACCATGGAAGTAAACGAGGCCATCTTCAGCTCTCCGGCGTTTATCTTCCTCGTGGTGCCGGGGCTGCTGCTCTACATGGTGGGCACCATCCTCTTTGGCGTGGCGATCTGGCGTTCAGGGACGCTGCCTAAGGGGGCCGGAGTGCTCTACGCCCCGACGGGGCTGTTGATCGCCGCGGGGGTGCAGATCGGGTTGGCCCAAACCTTGGGAAGCGCCCTGGTGGTGCTAGCCGGAGGATGGATCGCCTGGAGCGTGATGCGCCAACCTTCGAGCCAGCTAGGAGCCGAAGCCCAGCCGCGAGTGCGCTGAGCTCCGCCTGGCTAGCGTACTTCCGAGAAACCGATAATGGCGAAGTAGTTCGCAGAAAGCTCCTTCCACGCACTTCGGTGAATAGACCTCAGGCTACGCTCAACCCGCTGGACGCTTCGCATGCTCTACCGCCCACTGAAGGGCGTAGTCTGCTACCTCCTCCCATCCATCCTGGCCTACCGTGAAGTGCGAGCGGCCAGGGAACTCTTTGTAGTCCGTAACGCTCTTGACGTGGCTGTAGTGCTTAGCGTTAGACTGGTTGACCGCTGGTGGCATGATGTTGTCCTCGCTCCCCGCTATGAACAGCAAGGGCGCCCGATCTTCGTTGCGGAAGTTCACGTAGGTCTCCTGGTGTCCGGGCGTGAAGTTCGACAGCACCGGGTCCCACACGAATCTGCCCGGAGCGGGGATGTGGTAGCGCTCGTAGGCCTCGTCTGAGTCCTCCCGGCTCAAAGTATTGGCGAAGGCCATGTGGAACTGCTCTTTGGTGAACCCAACAGCC
>JBKPNW010000037.1:0-4650 GCA_046732815.1 Actinomycetota bacterium
GTGTCCGGGACCGCGCCGAAACGGGCGGTGGCCGTGTAGGATTTGTCCAGGCCCGTCACGTAGCGCGAGAGACGGGTCGCGCGCCCGATCAGTAGCACGAGGAGGCCCGAAGCCAGGGGATCGAGGGTCCCGGTGTGCCCGATCCTGATCCTTTTCGGGAGCAGGCGCTTGATCCCGGAGACCGCCCTGGCGCTCGTTATGCCGGTCGGCTTGTCCAGTAGAAGGCCGCCCGATAGGATCTTCTCGGTTATCGTCCGCCGCCGAGGTCGAGAACGCCTTCCAGCTCTCCGAGAAGCTCTTCTTTGGCCTCCTCGGGCCGGCGCAGCGTGGTGTAACCGGCGGCGAGCCTGTGCCCGCCCCCCCCGAAGCGGCGGGCAATCTCTCCCACATCGACCGTCTCCGAACGCAGTGAGCCCTTGGTGCCGCCTGGAACTTCGCGCAGGTGGGCGACGACGTCGACACCGGCGACGGTACGCAGTTGGTCGATGGACTCTTTCGACTCGATCTCCGTCGCCCCCGTGCGCTCGTAGTCGGAGTTTTCCACGGTGGAGATCAAAGCATCCCCGTACTGCACAGCGTTCGCGAGCGAGATGCCGACGATCCTGAGCTGCTCGATGCTGCCCCTGCGGTTGATGCGCTCGTTGACCTCCGCCGGCACGACGTCTGCCCTCAGAAGGTCGGCGACCAGCTCGTGAGCCCGGGGGGAGATGTTGCGGAAGGTGAAGCCGCCCGTGTCGGTTCTGATGCCGACGTAGAGGGCCTCGGCGGTGGGCCTGTCGAGGGGCACGCCGAGCTCGGCGTAAAGGTCGGCGACGATCTCGGCCGTCGCGGCGGCCTGCGGGCTCACCAGGTTGTACTCGGCGTAGAGGGGGTTGTCCTCGTGGTGATCGACGTTGAGACGGGCCCCCGCTTCCGGTATGGGTACCCCGGTCCGGTCCGCGCGGGACGTGTCGGCGACGAGCAGGTCGTGACCCGACGGCAGCTCGCGCAGCGCCTCCTCGGGCAAGAGCCAGGCCAAGTACTCGGGCACCGCCTCGGCGTGGCAGAACACCGCCTCGGCCCCCAGCCGGTGCATCAGGCGCACCAGCGCGGCCGAGGCGCCGATGGCGTCGCCGTCGGCCCCGACGTGCGTCGTGACGGCGACCCTGTCCAGGGTCTTCAAAAACTCCGCTATCTCCGCGAGCGTATTATTCCTCGTGCGGGTCGTCATCCGTCCTTACCTCCCTGAGAGCGGCCTCGATCCTCGTCGCGCGCTCCACGACGGGGTCGGGCTCGAAGTGCAGTCTAGGCGTGCGCTTGAGGCGCGTCTGGGCCCCCACCGCGGCCTGGATGCGACCGGCCGCACTCTGCAGGCCCTCCCTGGCGGCCACCTCGTCCTCACCGGCGAGGACGCCGTAGAACACCGTCGCGTGCGCGAGGTCCGGGCTCACCCTGACACCCGTAACCGTAACGAGGCCCTGGATGCGCGGGTCGGAGAGCGAGGCAACCTCCTCGCCGGCGATCTCCTTGAGCTGCGACTCCACCTTGCGCGTGCGCCCGCTCAAAGCTTCACGAACTCCTCGCGCCAGTCCACTATCGAGAGGTCCTCGTAGTTCAGGAGCGTCCGGCGAAGCTCCTCCCGCTTCTCCTCGGCCGCGCCTCGGGAGACCGCGGCCAGCGCGACCTCCATCGTGGCGCGCTGCCACAGGTCCTGGTGATCCGACTCCACCACGGAGACGTTCTTGCGACGCAGCCGGTCCTTGAGGGAGCGCAGCGTCTGGCGCTTATCCTTCAAGCTAGAAGAGAAGGGCAGCTCCAACTCGAGCCTTACCGCGCAGAACAAAGGCCGTCTTTACCTCGGTACCTCGACGGTCTCGAAGAACTCGAGCACGTCGCCCTCTTTGACGTCGTTGAAGTTCTCGACGCCGACACCGCACTCGTATCCTTCGCGCACCGAGCGGACGTCGTCCCTGAAGCGCTTGAGTGAGGCTATGTTGCCCTGGTAGGCCACGGCGCCATCGCGCACGACCCTAACGCGGTCGTTGCGGGAGATCTCCCCGCTCGTGACGTAGCAGCCGGCGACGACGCCGACGCCAGGAACCCGGAAGGTCTGGCGTACCTCGGCCGTGCCCGTCTCGCGCTCCTCTATCTCGGGGGCAAGCATGCCGCGCATGGCGGCCTCGATCTCCTCCAGGGCCTTGTAGATCACGTCGTAGGTACGGATCTCGACGCCCTCGCGCTCGGCGACCTGCTTGGCCGTAGTCGTCGGCCTGACGTTGAAACCGAGCAGTAGGCCGTCGCTCGCCGAACCGAGCATGACGTCAGAATCCGTGAGGGCCCCGACGCCGCTGCGCACGATGTTGACCCTTACCTCGTCCGAGGAGAGCCTCGCGAGCGCCTCCTTCAAGGCCTCCACAGAACCGGCGACGTCGGCCTTGATTACGAGGTTGAGGTCCTGGGTTCCACCCTCGCCGAGCAACTCCTCGAGCGTACGGCGAGAACCGCCCTCCGCGAGCTCCTGCCGGCGCAGCCTCTCCTCGGCCTGCTGGGCCCTATCGCGCGCGATCCGCTCGTGGTCGACGACCTCGAAGCGGGTCCCGGCCTCGGGTACGCCGGAGAGACCGAGGATCTCGACAGGTGTGCCTGGTCCTGCCTCCTGGACACGCTTTCCCGTGAAGTCCAGCATCGCCCTGACCCTGCCGTAGGCCGTCCCCGCGAGCACGGCATCGCCCTTGCCTAGCGTGCCGCGGCTCAGCAGCAGCGTGGCGACGGGACCCCGGCCAGGGTCGCGCTCCCCCTCGATAACGTACCCGCTGGCGGGGGCCTTGGGGTTGGCCTTCAGGTCCTCGAGCTCGGCGACGACCAGAATGTTCTCCAGGAGTTCGTCGATGCCCTCGCCGGTCTTGGCCGACACGGGAACCGTTACGGTGTCGCCACCGTAGACTTCGGGTACGAGCTCCCGCTCGGAGAGTTCTCCGAGAACCCTGTCCTGGTTGGCGTTCGGAACGTCGATCTTGTTGAGCGCCACGACCATGGGGACACCGGCCGCCCTGGCGTGCTCTATGGCCTCCGTCGTCTGGGGCATGATGCCGTCGTCGGCGGCCACCACGAGCACCACCACGTCGGTGACCCTCGCCCCGCGGGCCCGCATCTCCGTGAAAGCCTCGTGGCCGGGGGTGTCTATAAAGGTGACCTTCCTGCCGTCGGACTCCACCTGGTAGGCTCCGATGTGCTGCGTGATGCCGCCGGCCTCCCCGGACTGGACATTCGCCCTACGTATGCGGTCCAGAAGGCTCGTCTTGCCGTGGTCGACGTGTCCCATGACCGTTACTACGGGCGGTTTCTCGACCAGGTCGGCGGGATCATCATCGGGTGCGACCTCGACCGGCTCGGGCTCTTCGACCGCGCCGATCTCGACCTCGACCCCGAGCTCTTCTGCGACCAGTTCTATCTCTTCGGTGGAAAGGGTCTGCGTAAGCGTCTTCATCTCCCCGAGGCCCATAAGAACCTTGATGATCTGGGTTGGAGGAATCCCGAGGGCGTCGCCCATGTCCTTTACGGTCGCCCCCGGCTCGATGCGCACCCCGCTGCTCTCGGGTTCTTCCTCCCGGGCGGGGGCGCGCTCGGGCTCCCTCTGCGCAGGGGCGGCGGGCGCGGCAGGACGCGCGCCGCGGTTCCTCGCGCTCGCGTCGATCACGACCCTGCGTCGCTTCTTCTGGGGGCGGCCCTGATGGGGGACCGAGATCGGCTCTTCGGCCGGGGCCTCCGCCATGGTGGCACCGTGCCCGGAGCGCTCCGCCTCGGCCCTGGCCTCCCGCGCCTCGGCCTCCTGGGCGGCGGAGCGGCCGTTCGGCGTCTCACCGTCGCCGAAGACCCTTTCGTAGACGTCCTCCTCCACGGAGGAGGAGTGGCTCTTCACCTCCACCCCCGCCTCCCTGAGGCGCTGTATTACTTCCTTGCTCTCCAGCGATTGCTCGCGGGCAATCTCGTATACGCGTTTGCTCATGCGATCCCCTACCCTCTACCTACCATGCCCTCGAACTCCGCGGCCTGCGCCTGGTGCGAAGGTATGCCACAGAACAACGAGCCTGGCAGAGCCATGTTGGCGCACCTGCGGCCGTTGGAGAGCACCGCCCTGCAGCGGTGCATCGTCGAGTCCTCGTCAGGCTCCCAGTCCTCTTCCTCTTCCTCGTATTCTGTCGCCTGGCTCTCGGGCTTTATATCTATCTTCCAGTCTGTCAGCTTTACGGCGAGGCGGGCGTTCTGGCCCTCGCGGCCGATCGCCAGCGAGAGCTGGTCGTCGGGAACGATCACCTCGGCCTGCTTCTCGTCTTCGTCCAGGTAGACCTCGCGCACGCGGGCGGGGCTCAGGGCCTTGGCTATAAAACGCGCCGGCTCGGGGTCCCACTGGATGATATCTATCTTCTCGTTCCTGAGCTCGGAGACGACGGCCCTCACGCGGCTACCGCGCGGCCCCACGCAGGCCCCCACGGGATCCACGCCAGCCTCCTTGGACCACACGGCCACCTTCGAGCGCAGCCCGGCCTCGCGGGCAACCGCCCTTATCTCGACGAGGCCGTCGTAGATCTCGGGCACCTCCAGCTCGAAGAGGTTCCGCAAGAGCCCCTCGTGCCGGCGGCTCACGGTAAGGCTCGGACCGCGCCCTCCCTC
>JBKPNW010000038.1:0-5416 GCA_046732815.1 Actinomycetota bacterium
CCCTTGCCCGGAGCACTCGGAACCCCAAAGTCGAGACCGCCGCAACGAACAACAGAGCGGGCATGATGGTCTGCACCGGCTTGTAACCACTGGGCAAACCCTCAATTCCAAGCGGGTTACGGATTGACCCAAGATTAGCGATCGTACCAGGAGAAAGTGCCACCCAAACCGCTCCTGCTATCGTCACGAGCACGGTGAGCCACGCCAACCACCTCCAGCGACTGCTCGGCAACCGTCCGTTGGGGAACAATAGGAGCGAGAGCACGATACAGCCGATATATGGGATCCACACCCAGGCGGCGAGCCACGCCATCGCTTCACCTGCCGGAAGCGAATTGGGTTGAGCCAGCAGGGCATAGATGGCGTACTGGGCACTAAAGTTGGCCGCTGCAGCAACAGAGGCTGCTGCACAGAAGAGCCAACCTACGGAATTGGCAGGAAGGCGGGAGGCGATAATAGCACCGATGATTGAGAAGCTAATCGGGAGGACGGTATTCTCTAGCCACCAGTCGTAGATGTAAGTGTTTGGATGGGAGAGATTCAGGGCCAAGAGAAGGAGGCTTAGCGCTGTCAGCGCCAGGGAGAGAGCGCATAAAGACCAGGCAAGCCATGCCGTGGTGCGGCTCATCTCACCGCTTCCTCGATCCTGTTCCCTTGCCCCTTCTGTCACAACTCCACTCTACAGCAATACCGTCTCCTGAGCGTTACGGCAACCGTTACAAGAAGGAGTCGGATAGTATTTCAGCCGTTGCGGGGACGTTAGGAATTAGCTTCTTCGTCACAACTTCCGCTTTGGCCTCTCAAAGGGGGCCACAATGACGCTGTTTGCGAACTAGATATACTGGCCATTACTGGTCTTCTGAGAGGGAAAATGCGCTCCTCTGCAAGTAGTTGACGGATGCGACAGGCTGATACTCCGTGCTTCTGTGCGAACTGTGATGCGCTGTAAATCTCCGTGATTGCCACCGTTTCTGTTCGATAATGCGGCAAGCCCGGTTATGGCATCGTTCTTCACCCGCGGAGAAGACAGGTGTGGGGCGAGGGGGAAGATGGAGAGCGGCCCGCGCCGGCGGCGCGTCGAACCCGCCGACGAATAGGAGCAGGTAGAGCTTCCGCGCAGGTAGCCCGAGCAGAGGGACCACTAGCTCAATCGTCCGCTCGTGCCGTTCGGCGCCTCGGCGGATTGGCGTCGGGTATCAGTCCTGCTTGCCGTCGTGGAAGTCGGCTGCGGTGATGCCGTCCGGATGACCCAGTGGCCACTCCACCAGCTCGATCCGATACCTGTCGGGGTCGGTCAGCCAGGCCGTCCGAGGCCCGTCGGCTCCGGCCGGGAGCTCGAGCGGCCCCGGCTCGAGGCCGTCTCCGGTCAGCAGCTCCAGCGTCGTCGTCAGGTCGTCCACCTGGATCGCCAAGTGGTCGAAACCGCCGACGTCGACGCGGCCGAGGTCGGGACGGTGGACCAGCTCCAACGTGGCCACCGGTTCATGGGGAACTTGAGGACCGCGAGGCTGCCACCATCGTCGAACGTGACCCGGCCGAGGTCGACGTAGCCCAGGGTGGTGTAGAAGTCGAGTGAACGCTCCAGGTCGGAGACGCGGTAGGCGACGAGGAGCGTCTTCACGCGGCTACTCCTTCCCCCTAATGTTAGGGTCGGCTAGATCGTGCGGTGGTGGTCATCGGGCCGGAGAGGATCGGTTTTCGCATCTGGGCACCTCTCAAGGTGGGGCTGAGTCAGCAGGTTTCCGAAGTCGCCGGGGTCGGCGATGAAGCGGTCGACTGAACTCTTTACGTGCCAGATACCCTTCCCCACGGATCCACCTCCGTCATCCTCGTTGCTCTCTGCTATTTGGCGGCCGCCGGGCGGTACTCGAGCGCGACGAGGCGGCCGTCCAGGACGTCGGTGCCGACCAATTGGATCTGTGACGCGGCCACGTTCTCGTCTATCAGGCGCTCGAGGTCGGGGCCGAGGTAGCCGAAGTAGGCCGGCGCCCCTTCGCCGTAGGCGTGGCCGTCGAGCGAGACGAACATGTCCGCGATCAGTTCCCTCACGTCCATCCTTTCCGTTCGTATACGGCGTTTACAGCCACGAGGCAAGGGTACGGTGTGTGCGTGGTGTTCAAAACGGGATTTGGCGCGGTTAGGAAACCCGCGGACGGCGGAGCCCGTCCCCCGAAACGGCATGCGCTCAATGCAGCTACATCGTCCCCGACGTTATATGCTCTGCACGACCACCAACGGGAGGAAGGAGCACCGCGATGGACCAGCCTACGGCAGAGGAGGCGCTGGGACGACTCGAGCCGCTGGTCGGCGAATGGACCCTCGAGGCCAAGCCGCCGGACGGGCCACCGTGGCCGGGCGAGGCAAGGGCGACGATCGAATGGCACGAGTCGGGGGCACACCTGGTGGAGCGCTCGACGGCGGAGATGCCCGAGGCACCCGACGGCATCTCGATCATGGGGTGCGACGTAGCCAATGGGACCTACTTCCAGCTCTACTCCGACGAGCGCGGCGTCTGCCGCGTCTACGAGATGAGCATCGGAGGCGGGAGGTGGGAGCTCTGGCGCGAGGGCGAACCTTTCGCGCAGCGCTTCAGTGCGACGATCAGCGACGACGGCAACACGATCGCCGGCCGCTGGGAGAAGGCGCCGGACGGGCTGACGTGGGAGACCGACTTCGACCTCACCTACCGCAAGAACAGGTAGGCGTCTCGCGCCGCGGCTTGGCAGCACTTCAGGTTTTCGTTCTTGCCGAAGTGCTGACTCGCTGAGATGCGCTATGGCCGACGTTTTATCGCCAGGTCGGGCAAGCACCAGACATTACGGGAGGAAGATCAGGTCACGGGCCTGAGGGCGAGGTCTGGCGCAGTAGGGAGGCTTGTTTTAGCAACGTGTGGAGCTCTCGCCCGGCGGGCTCCCGTGGGGAGGCGCTGGCCAGGTAAGCCCGCGCTTGCTGCTGGTAGAGCCACACGATCAGGGCCGTGTAGCGCAGGGACCCAGCCTCTGCCAGCAGCGCCCGCACCTCGTCGTGGTGCTCCTTGGATTCACGGACGGCCGTGAGCAGTTCCTGCAGTCGCTCGCGTCGTTCCCCGCGTAGGGTAGATAGAGCGTGTACGATCGGGAACGTGCGCTTACCGTTCGATAGATCTTGACCGCCGGTCTCACCCCAGATGTCCTGTGCGTCGTTTATAAGCTGCTGGGCTATGCCGAAACACGAACCGAAAGCCGCGTAAGCTTCGATTACGGTGGCATCTTCGGTCGCCAGGGAGGCTCCCGCGGTCGCGAACAAGGCATACTCCGCCCCGCTCTTGTGTTTGGCCATGGCCCGACTGTCCTCGACGGAGATGCTCTCCAGATTCGAGAAGAGTAGATCTTCGTACTGGCCTGCACCCATCGTCAGTCCACCGTCCACGAAACGTCGGGCTAGCGTCCAGAGCCTCTCTGGCGGCGCCCCTCTCGCTTGCAAGCGAGCGATGGAGAGTTGGGGGAGCACGCCCAGAAGAGTGATCGCCGCCAGGCTGGCATCAGACGAGTCGCGGGCACGCCATACCGGCGGAAGTTCATCGTCCAGGATACTGTCGAACAGGTCGGCGCCGAGGTACAGCAGGGTACAGGCTCCGGCTACGGGAATAGCCGGCATCTCCTCGCCGGTTATCGCAGCGTGCACCAGTAGCGGCAATTGGATCGAAGACATCTGTGGCCAGACTTCTGCCCGCTCTTTGCCGACCCTCAGGTGTATCTGCAGTAATTGGCGGTGTCCCTGGCGTACTGGAAGCGCCAGGATCAGCTCGTCGAGAAAGGCGAAGACGCTTTTCACCCGCTCACGCACGGGCTCCCTATCGGCGTTCGCTTTCTTGCCCAGGCTCTCTACGCTGTCGTCCTCGTCTGAGTCTCGACTCTTATCGATAGAATTCTGTTAGGCCTCCGAAGACATCTTCCCCTAAGCTGTCGACAACAGCATCGCGAAAGCTCCTCACTTGCGCCATTTCCTGGTCGTTCAAGGCGAACCCGAATCTCGTCAGCGTACCTTCAAGGTCGTCCCACACTCCGCGCCGGAACTGGTCGTCGTGTATAGCCAGGATGGTCAGCGCCCTCAACGCCTCTAACCGTATCTCCTCGCTACCCTCCATCAGGTTCCTCCCACCGGTTCGCCTTCTGATCCAATTTCTTAAGTCTAACCACCAGTCACCCTCTGACACAAGGGACGCTCCCATCCTTCCGTCGGCTCCTTTCCGAAATCCTCAGTCCTCACACAACCGCCGCCACCAGCCTCAGAAGAAACGCGTGGGTGATTATGCTAGTGTTCTGTTTCCCCTAGCCGAGAGAGACTCGGCCGACGATCCCTCGGAGGCTTGCCGTGCAATGTTGCAAAGTAGCGCGCACTCATCCATGACCGCTTCAGAGGGACGCGTGTCTTCGGTTCGGCGGGGTTTGCGGTTTCTCCAAGACAATCAGCTGCCCTACGGAGAATTCAGAACTTACGCCAGTCCCTCTATAGATATGGGCGTAACCCGGTTGGATAGTTCTGTATTCGTCACCACCCTGGTTCTGTACAGCATCGCGCACATCGATCGTCCTTGTGTATCGACGATGAGAAACAAGGCCATCTCGTTCCTCACAAGGGAAATGAGGGGTCCCGGCCTGTTTCAGTATTACACCTCGAAGAACACCAGGAGCATCGGATTTGACCTGGATGATACTGCGTGCGCGTCAGTCGCCCTGCAACGAAGCCATCCCCTTGTGATCGGGGGTCAGAACGGCGAGTACTTCATGAGGAACCGAAATGAAGCAGGTCTCTTTTACACCTGGGTAGGCGGCACAGCCGTGGAGAACGATGTAGATAGCGTCGTCAATGCCAATGTAGTGTTCTATTTGGGCGATCGCGACGAGACCAAGAGTGCATGCCGATACTTGATCGACACTATCGAGGGTGGATGTGAGAGCGACTCATACCGTCACTATCTAGATGCTATGACCCTCTACTATGCCGTTTCACGCGCGTACGCGCACGGTTGCCTATCACTGGGCGGAGCAAGGGAAGCGATAATCGAGAAGGTCTTGCGGCTCGGCAAAAGTGACGGGTCTTTCGGCGATGAACTCGCTACCGCTTGCGCGATGTGCAGCTTGGCGAATTTCGAGTACAGCGGCGGCACGAGATTTAGGGACGCTGCGCGTTACCTCCAAGGGCAACAAAGGGCGAATGGTTCATGGCCCAGGGTAGCCATGTTTCGCCAACCAGGCGTTTACTACGGCTCTGAAGAGCTGACCACGGCACTCTGCCTCGAAGCGTTAACCCGTGTTGCCGGAATGTAAGCGCGGCGTGGCGGATGGGTTTTTGCGCAAGCCCCCCCCGAGGTGTCAACCACCATGGCCGGGGGGAACAATTCAAGCCCCCCAACGCCAGGGTATATGGAAACGTT
>JBKPNW010000039.1:0-3403 GCA_046732815.1 Actinomycetota bacterium
GCGTCGAGACCACCGCTTCGGCCGCGAGCGCGGGAACAGAGATGCTGGTCTACCGCGGCGAGGTGCCGCAAGGACTCCCGTTAGACCTGCCCACCTTCTCGGGTGGCTACGACTTCCCGATCAAATACGGCTACGCCGCCGTAGGTCGTATCCTCGACACAGGTCCTGACATCGAGCATCTCTCCACGGGAGATCCGGTCTTCGTCCATCATCCGCACCAGGAGCTATTTGTCGTCCCCGCGCGGATGCCAGTGCGGCTTCCCGACGACCTCGACCCCGTGCTCGGCGTGTTCGGCGCCAACCTGGAGACCGCCCTGAACGTCGTCCACGACACGCCCTTACGACTCGGTGAGACGGCCCTGATCATCGAGGATCCCGAGCTCAGGACGCAAATGTCTGGCGCCGCTACCCGCTGCGCCTCTCGCCTGCTGCGTTGGGAGCATACAGTCACCGGCTTCGAGCAAGTTCTGAAGACCGTGGCCGAGACTGGGAAGTCGGGACGGAGGTAGAATCCGTCGATGGACCGCAGGGACCTCCGAGAGCAGAACCGAGTGTCGTGGAACGCTGTTATCGGTGCCCACGACAGCCATCGCGGGGACCTCTCGAGGTTCTTCAGTGAGGGTGGTACTACACTTTTCCAGGAGGAGCGTGACCTTCTCGGTAAACTCGAAGGAACTTCCCTCCTTCACCTCCAGTGCAACTCGGGGGGCGACTCGATAAGCCTGGCGAGACTCGGGGCTACGGTTACAGGAGTGGATCTAAGCGACGAAGCCGTCTCCTCGGCCCGAGATCTCGCAGCGAAAACAGGCACAAGGGCTACCTTCGAGCGCGCCGACGTGTACGTATGGTTGGAGGAAGCGTCACGCGAAGGAAGGCGTTTCGACGTCGCCTTCGCCTCCTACGGTGTCATCTGCTGGCTGCCCGACCTCAGACGCTGGGCCCGGGGTATCACCGACATCCTTAACCCCGGCGGACGTTTCGTGCTGATTGACTTCCATCCTGCTGCCGACATCTTCGACAGACACTGGAACCACGTCAGCGACTACCACTGCGGCGGAGAACCGTTTCTTCTGGAAGAAGGCGTCGGCGACTACGTGGCTGCCTCAGGCGGGGGTCTCACCCCCGCCGGGTTTGTCGAGGGGGTCCGAGATTTCGAGAACGCTGAAGGTTGCTATCTCTTTCGGTGGGGACTCGGGGAGGTGATTACGGCGCTGGCCGAAGCAGGACTGAGGATCACGACTCTCGAAGAGTACCCTTACGCGAATGGGGAAAGGAAGTTCGCCGGTATGCGCGAGCTGCCGAGTAGACGAATGGTTCCGCCGGAACACATACCAAAGATCCCCTTGATGTACGGCATCCGTGCGAAGAAAGGTTAAAGGCCAGCACCATTCAGCAAGCCAGTACCTCAGCATATCAGGCTTGTTGGTGAGCGGCTCGTATTAGTGTTGCTATGCAGTAGATCCAGCATCGGTTGTCACGGTGCCTGGCTGCGTTCGGCAGTCTAGCTGGCAGGTGGGATACTGATCGGCTGACAAGCCGCCTGCCGAAGTCTGGCGGCGTGCTGTCAGGGCGAGAAGCAGCTATTCCGGTCTCTCGGTGTGTAGCCGGATATCTCGCAACACTAAGGTTCCGCCCGTCGTGCCGACGCGATTGGCGACCTCAGCAGCACCCGCAGAGCCGTCGGGTAATGATCTCTTTGGTGTTACACCCTTGGTCGCTTTGCGACCAGTTCAACGCCGTACTGCAACCGCACTGCAATCCGTTCTCACCAGGGCTTTAGCATACGCACCAGAGCCTTGCTTCGACTGACCTTGAGGCCCGACCACCTAGTTGTGGCTCTGAAGAGCGCGGGTTCGAGTCCCGTCGGTCACCCCCCGATTGGCAGTATAGATACGAAGCTCGGAGCTCAGACCAGGCCTTCTTGACACGATGCAGACACCACTGAGTAAGCAAGGCGGTCAGCGAGTTGCTAGTGGTGCTGACCTCGAACTCGGGAGCCTCGACGGGAAAGTCACATATTTTCCGAGTGCAACGGATTTGCGAGCGCACCCGCGAGGCGCTGCTCTCCCCAGTGGTTTCTTCCCGGTTGGGCCTGGAGCCGCGTGTAGGGTCGGCGTGAGTACTGTGCACGCAAACTCCTTGGTGGCACCTCGCTTCACTCCTTGAAGGAACTTCTCGAGCCGGCTGGACCAAACGCGCATCTTGCTGGTCGAGAACAACGAAGATTTCAGGGCCGCTTTCGCGCGGATGCTAGAACTCGAACTGGCTCCCGAGCTCGACGTCGCGTTCGCCCAAGCGGACTCCATTGCGGGGGCGCACGCCCTGCTGCAAGAGGAGGACGGGCTGGACGCCGCGCTGGTAGACGTAGGACTGCCCGATGGAGACGGGTTGGACCTGGTGCGCGAGCTTGAGGGAGACGGCTTGGGCATCCCGGCTCTCCCCACGCTCGTGATAACGGCGAACCTGGAGCACTCCGTGGCCGCCCGGGCGATGGAGGCGGGCGCGAGGGGGGTGCTTTCCAAGATGGTCTCGGTGCAGGAAACGACGGAGACGGTACAGTTGCTGGTCGCTGAGGGGCATTCCAGTGGGTGAGTTCTACCCTCGCGCAGGCGTACTCCGATGGTGCTTAAGGGCCGGTTTGGTGCTAGGTGGGAGCCTTGTTCAACCTAGTGCCAAGAAGGTGCTCTCGGCATAGCTCACTAGACTTCAGGCGAGCACCGAGCGGTCGTGTCATTTCCACATGCAGCAGATTTGCGTGCGCAGTTGCGAGGTGCGCATCTCCGCTCCTATGGGCCGGGAATCTGACGCATGACTGACGCAAACACCGTACCCATGAGCTTTGGATCGAGACTATCCTTTCAAGCGCCCCTAGGGGCGCGACGTTCCTACCTGAGACCCTTCGGGTGCGCCCCGTAGGCTTTATTGGGGCCAGCGAAAGACTCTGGACGTGAGCACCGTATCTGGCCTTGAAGCTCCCTGCCAGGCTATCCTTGTGGGACAATACTTCCTCGGGATATTGGAGGTGGTGCGATAGTGTCAATGCAATCGTTTGGATCCGGTGAGTCGCCAAGGCGGACCCGCGAAGCCCTCCGCCAGAGCGAGGAGCGCTTCCGCCTGCTCGTGGAGGGCGTCAAGGACTACGCCATCTTCATGCTTGATCCCTATGGTTACATTACCACCTGGAACGAGGGGGCCAAGCGCATCAAGGGCTACGAGGAAGATGAGATAGTAGGCGAGCACTTCTCCGTCTTCTACACCAGTGAGGACATAGAGCGCGAGCACCCTGACGAGGAGTTGCGCATCGCGAGGGCCGAGGGCAGCTATGAGGAGGAAGGCCCAAGGGTGCGCAAGGACGGATCGACCTTCTGGGCCAGCGTCCTGATCACGGCGCTCTGGGACGAGG
>JBKPNW010000040.1:0-7269 GCA_046732815.1 Actinomycetota bacterium
CGGAATACGAGATTGCACGAGAAGTCTCGTGGGCTCGGAGATGTGTATAAGAGACAGGCCAACGGAGCATGCACGAGGAAGTACCCGAGCCTTCCGTGAGGGATATCCTTGCCAAGCCCGTAGCTGGCTACCAAGACTAACTTCTCAACCCGCTCCGGCGAACACAGCGCGAAAGAGAGCGCTGCTCCACCTCCCATAGAGGTACCGACAAGGGCCGCGCGCTGAATTCCTAACGAGTCCATCAGGTGCGAGAGGAAGCGTGCGTAGTAGGCGAGATCATACCGGTGGTTCGGCTTGTCGCTCCCTCCGTATCCGGGCCAGTCGAAAGCGAGCACAGGGCGATGGCGAGCTAAAGGTTCGATGGCGTACCGGTAGGAAAACTCGGCGGCATCGAACCCACCGCCGTGGAGAAGCAGCAGCGGGGGTGCCCTTCCTGTTCCAGCGGCAAGCAAGCGTACGCGCAGTCCGTCTATCCTTGCCCCTGTCCTCTCTACTGTCGTGCCGAGTTCGCTAACCACCGTGACCCTATCGTAGACTATGGTTCAGCCGTCAACCCAGGAAGTCTCGGTATAATGATCTACTACATAACGCGGGACCATACATGAGGTAGATCATAAAGGCGCACCCAGAGGGCGGCATCGACTATTTGCACTCTTATCACAGCTCGCGGCCGCGGGTGGACTGGAACAGGTGCGGCCAGGCGGCCGTGGCAACTGTCCTTGACTATCACGGGCTCGACCCTTACGGTCTAAATAGACCCATCTACGACGAAAACGATGGGCACGGCCATTGGGTGGACGGCGAGATAATCGACAGGATTTGCGAGGACTTCCCCCCGGATCACCTGTTCGGACTATTCGGTACAACACCTGGCCAGCTCGGAAAGGTGCTTCGATCTGCCGGGCTGGAGGCAAGATGGGCTGCTTCGACGAATACAGGTAAGGGACGCCAGCAAGTATGGGAGCAGGTCAAGCGATCGGTCGAAGCAGAGTTGCCCGTCATAGTCTGCATGGACATGAGCAAGCTTGGAGGTCGTCTCTTGAGTGCCCACTGGGGCGTGATCTACCGAGTCGCAGATTCCTACGTGCACCTGGCGAACACCAAGGACATTACTATGGTGGCCGAGGCCCGTTTCTTGCGTGCGTTCGAGTGTTGGTTCATGCTCCCGCGCTTCCACCACTGCGCCGTCTTCGCTCAACCGAAGACCGTTGGTTTTCTATAACACGGCCGCGCCGGTCTACACTGCCCGAGAAGAGTCTTGAGGACCGAGTGTAGAGGCTGGTTGCAGGTGTCCATCGCGCTGGTGTTCTCGGGGAGAAACGATACGGGTCCGGGCTACAGGCCAGTGCCACTCACACAAGGCCCGCAGAGAGCGTGCGTACGCTCAAGCCCTGGCCCTAGCCTACGCCACCACACGCCGACTAGAAGACCCCAGTCCACGCACATAATGCCCCCTCGTGGGCATTCATCTCCCTGCATCTTCATGCACCACTACCAGAAGTGGGCCTCCACAGCGCTGCCTGGAGGCCCTCAGAATCCATCCTCCCGACTCTCAGGGGCAGTTAATGCAGGATACCCCAAACGGACTTCTGAGAATTTACCTTCTACGAGGTTGGTTGGACGGATTTCGGGCGGTGGTGCCTACCGGTACTGGCCTCCCGCAGGGGTACCTCCTACGGGCGGGACGCCGCCCCGGTAGTTGTTGCCCCCCTGCTTCGGCGGGCCGGAGCTGATGGTGAGATCCACCTCGGTGCCCCTCTTCGCCGCCTCCCCACTCGGGGGGTCTTGGTCGGCCACCTCGCCCGCGGACACCCCGACACTCGGGGCCTCCTTACGCTCGCCGAGCTTGAGACCCGCCTCTTCGAGTCTCTTCTCCGCCCTCGCGGGCCTCAGGCCGACGAGGCGGGGCGCCTGCACGATCCGCGGGCCACCACCCACGGCCAGGGCGATGCGAGAGTCCCTCTGGATCTCCTCGCCCACGGGGACCGACTGCTCTAGCACCTCGCCCTTCTCTTTCAGGGAGCTCTCCCGGAGCTCCACGGCGATCCCGAAGCCCTCCTCGCCGAGGCGCTCGCGTGCCTCCTGCTCGGTCAAACCCACCACCTTGGGCACCTTCCCCTCACCGACGTGGAGCGCTTGTTCGGCCTCCTCCGCCGCTTCGGTGAGGGAGCCCACCACAGGACCGGCTGGGCCCCGCGAGAGGCCAAGACCCGCCAAGAGCAGAAGCGCGACTAGCGCCGTCGCGCAGAGCAGTAGGAGCGCCCGCCTCCTCCTCGCCAGAGACCCACTGAAGTTGCGGCGCCGGCCGGAGCCCCCGACCGGCGTCGGCGTGGCGACCGGTTCTGTCCGCTCGGCCTGGGGCGTCACGATCCCCGCCGCCGCGGGCGTCGCGAAGACGGGGGGGAGCCCTTCGCCCACACGCGAGAGGTCCGCGACGAGCTCCGCGGTGCCCGGGTAGCGGTCCTCGGGCTTCTTCTCCAGCAGCTTCATCGTCACGACGTTCAGCGCCTCGGGAACGGCCGGGTCCTTCTCCTTCGGGGACCGCGGCGGTTCGTTGACGTGCTTCATGGCCACCCCGAGCGCGCTGTCGGCCTCGAAGGGTACCTCGCCCGTCAGCATCTCGTAGAGGACGACCCCGAGCGAGTACAGGTCGCTCTCGGGGCCGACCGGATCCCCCATGGCCTGCTCGGGGGACATGTACTTCGCGGTGCCCAGCACGAGGCTGCTGTCCGAGAGCGATGTCTCGGAGGCGGCGCGCGCTACGCCGAAGTCGGCGACCTTCACGTCGCCGTCGGCGGCCAGCAAGACGTTCTGGGGCTTTATGTCGCGGTGCACTATACCCCGCGTGTGGGCAACGCCGAGGGCGTCGGCGACCTGGGAGGCCAGGCGGGCAGCCTCGGCGGCTTCCATGGACCCTTCCTTGAGGATGCGGTCCTTCAGCGTTCCGCCGGGAACGTACTCCATCGCGATGTAGTAGGTGCCGTCGGCCGCCGTGCCGAGATCGTAGACCTGGACGATGTGGGGGTAGTTCAGGGAGGCGGCGGCCTTCGCCTCGCGCTCGAAGCGCCCGACGAACTCCTCGTCGCGGGCGTACTGCTCCCGGAGGACCTTCAGCGCCACGTCGCGGTCGAGGATTTCGTCGCGAGCGAGGAAAACCTCGCCCATCCCCCCGCCGCCCAACAGACCCGAGATGGCATAACGGTTGTCTATGACGATCCGCTCCACCACGGGCCCTCAGTCCCCTTTCTGCTCGATCGGTGACGGCGGCGCGACCTCGTGACCGGTCACGCCGCCGGTTTCTCCGTCCCGAAAGCCCCATCCCGCAGGACGGGCTCCTTCGCGGAACGCAAGATCATGGTACCCCGGACACGGGTCGCCTAAAAGCGTTTTCGTTTACAGAGCGGCGTCCCGAAGACCGGATATTGGTAGCGCGGCCACCAACGCCGGTGCCGCGCCGAACTTCCTAGAACTGCGTAAAGCGGAAGTTCGCAGACGATCCATCTCGACGCTTGGGGGAATAGGGTTGCTCTCGGATTTCCGGCTCAGCGGACAGGCCCCGGCTGTTCGCTCAGCTGCCTCAGGAACGGTCGTAGCGCTTGCGCCATTTCCTCCGGTCGGTCGATGTAGGGGGAGTGACCACCTGGGAGCGTCTCCAACCCGACATGCAGTCGGGCGGCTAACCACCGCGACGCCTCGCCGAAATACGGTCGGCTCTCGGTGCCGGCCATGATTACGACGGGCACCTCCACCCTGGCAAGCGTCATATCGTCCGGGCGGTAGGAGTCGAAGACCCCGAACTCCACGCCGAAGAGGGTTTCCCCGTTGTCTACCATCCGCTCGAGCAACGGCGGGTCGAAACTCTCGTAGGTTTGCTCACCGACGACGAACCTTATGAACGTCTCGACTCCCCCTCTGGGACCTCCCCTTCGCATGCCGCTCTGGACGACCCGTTGGATCGCTCCCCTCACCTCCTCGGGGTCGGACATACCGGCATTCATCGGCGGCTCGTGCAGGATGGCTCCTCGGATCAACTCCGGGTGCTCAATCACGAGACCCAGGCCGATGATCGCCCCTCCGCTGCTCCCAAAGAGAGCAGCGGGGGCGATTCCCAGGGCCTCGATAAGCTCTGCGGCGTCTTCGGACTGCTCCTCGGTCGAGGTGCTTGCCCAACCGTCGGGGCGGGGACTGCGCGAATTGCCACGCCGGTCGTAGGTCACGATGGTAAACTCGTCAGAGAGAATTCGTGCTACTCGCTCGAAGTGGCCGGCATCGCCGGTAGAGCCAGCTATGAAGAGTACCGAGGGACCGCTTCCGCGCACCTCGTGGTAAATCCTCGCACTATTGACCTCAACGAGACCACCAGAACCACCGGGGTTCATAGCTCCCTCTTCTCTCATAGCTTGCTCCGGTGCGGAGCATTGGTGAACATGCTAGCAGCAAGCGTGGTAGAGGTGGCGCGAGTTCGGCCCCTAATCTCGGAGAACGCCGTCAACACGAAGTCCGCAGAATTTTCCTTCCACACACTCCGGTGAACAGGGATCTAAGCCGATCATCACGCTTCCATCGGTCCATGCTTTACTTAAGGACGCCATGAGCGCGACCACGCCCCTCAAAGTCATGCTGGTGGAGGACCACGCCGCCTTCCGCCAAGCCCTCACCATCTTGCTCTCGAACGATCCGGAGCTCGAGGTTGTCGCCCAAGCGGGCTCCTTGGCCGAGGCCAGGGAGGCGCTCGAGGGGGAAGGCCTCGAGGTGGGTCTGGACGTGGCGGTGCTCGACCTGGTCCTGCCCGACGGCGACGGCAGGGAACTCCTCGGCGAGCTGCGACGCTCGAGCCCGGGCGTCCGGATCATGGTGCTGAGCGCGAGCGTATGGACCGGACACGTCGAGGAGCTCCGTAGGGCGGGGGCCGACGCCGTTTTCGACAAGGTAAGGTCCTACTGGACCATCGCCGAGGATGTAAGGCGCCTGGCCGGCCGGTAAGCGCTCCTCGAACACGAGAAACGCGGGTCCGAACTTCGAAGAACTTCCCTCCCTTAAGCACTCCGCTGAATAGCGCTCAGTCTGCCAGGGGCAACCAAATCTCTACCACGGTGCCACTCCCGGGCCCCGAGTCGAGGTTCAACCGTCCACCCAGCAGTTCCGCGCGCTCCTTCATCGATCCGAGGCCGACGCCCTCATCGGAAGCGCCGTCCCCCCCGCCGGGGCGCGGCTCGTCCGGATCTTCGCGTGGTTCGAAGCCCGTCCCGTCGTCCTGCACGCGCCCCCGCAGTCCTCCACCTTGGACCTCGATGCTCACCTCCACGCGCCCGCACCCGGAGTGTTCGACCGCGTTGCGCACGGCCTCCCTCATCACCAGGAACGCCTCATCCGCGACGTGCGGTGGGACGGACGACTCGTCGCCTTCTACCGAGAGGGCCGTCTCCACGCCCTCCGGAACGTAGGCGTCCAGCAGCTCGCGCAGGGCCTCTCCCAGCCCTTCGCGCGTCTCCTCCGTTCCCTGTCTGGCGAGCTGCGCGGAGAGGTCGCGGGTCTGCTCCAGGGCGGTCTTGGTGGCCTCCGTGGCGCGCTTCAGCTTCGCGGCGGCGCGCGCCGGGTCGCTCTCTGCGTAGGCCGCGTAGAGCTGGAGGTTCTGGTGGGCCACGCCCATGGTGTGGGCCACCCGGTCGTGGAGCTCGCGGCCGATCCTCTGTCGCTCCGCGGATTCGGATCTGACTGATGCTTCCAGGCCACGGAGCCTGAGCCGTTCCTCTTCGACCTCCCTGCGGCGGGAGATGTCGGTGAAGAGGATGGCGACCTTGCGCTCCTCGGGGGCGCCGATGCGGAAGGCGTAGACGTCGAAGAAGCGGTCGTCCAGGTACTCGGCCGCGTTCTGGAATCGCTCCGGCTCGCCCGTTCGGGCGATGCGCCCGTAGGTCTCGAACCAGTGCCCCTCGTGGCGCGGCTCGAGCTCCAGCATCCGCCTGCCCGTGGCGTCGCGCAGCCCCGTGTGGCGCTCGAAGGCCGGGTTCACCTCCAGGAAGCGGTAGTCGACCAGCTCGCCCGCTTCGTCGAAGATCATCTCCACGATGCAGAACCCCTCGTCTATGGACTCGAAGAGCGTGTGGTATTTCTCCTCCGAGGCGCGCAATGCCTCCTCCGCCCGCTTGCGCTCGGTGACGTCGCGTACGGAGGAGAGGAGTCCGCCCACGTCCGGATCGTCGAAAAGGCTCGAAAACGTCCCCTCCACCCAGCGCCACGTCCCGTCCTTGTGCCTGACGCGGTGCTCGAGGCGGATGCTCAGGCCGGGGGCGTTCGCCAGCTCCTCGAAGGCCTCCTCGCAGCGAGGGCGGTCTTCGGGGTGCATCCGCCCGAAGGGGTCGAGCGCCATAAACTCCTCGGGGGCGTAGCCGGAGACGCGCTCGGTGGCGGGGTTGGCGTAGACGATCGCGCCCTCCCGGTCGCTTATGGTGACCATCTCCGTGACGTGGGCCAGGAGGTTTAGTCCCGCCGGTGGCCCTCCTCTGCATCCCACCATGCCTAATCCGCTTCAGCCGGCATCCGCCGCCTCCGTCTTGCCCCTCCGAAGCTCTCCTCATGCGCCTGCTCGGTTGCAAGCGATTCCTTCTGCCGGATTATAGCGTTTTGAGAGGACGGGTCCTTGCTCCTCCACCCCCTATCGAACCGTATTTGTACCTTTGGGGCCATGACGCCCTCGCTGCGGTGTGCGATAAACGGCGCCATGCGGCGCGCAGGCGGTCGCCAGGGAGGTGCGGCCCGACGTGGTCGTCCTCGACCTGGTGATGCCGGTCATGGAACGCACAGAGGCGCTGGGGCTGATCCTGCGGGACGGCTCTCCTCCGCCCGGGTCGTGATACTCACGATGCACGACCAGCCCCGCCTGAGGCGCGAGCTCATGAGGATGGGGGTCAGCGCCTTCCTCGCCGAGAGCGCCTCCCTGGCCGAGGTCATCGGCGCGGCGGTGAAGGGGGCACGTCCGCTTCGAACGCCGCTTGTGGACTCTGGCGAGCCGCCGGCTTTTTAGGGTACTTCGAGAAGGTCATTGCCGAACTTCTTCTCAGAACGCCGTCAACGCGAAGTTCGCAGAATAACCCTTCCGCGCCCTCCGGTGAATAAGAGGCCGCGCCAATAGGCGGGTAACGTTTCGCACATGACATCTCTCGGAGAGATTGCACTGCCTTCTAACAACTCCTTGACACATACGCTACTCGCCTGCTGGCGCAAGCTCTAAGCAACGTTGCGCGTTCGAACCAGGCTGACACCACTGAG
>JBKPNW010000041.1:0-5580 GCA_046732815.1 Actinomycetota bacterium
GGGTACCCCCAGTGACCTTCGACGTGGGCGATGGCGCCGCTCTCGAAGCGCAGGGTGACGAACACGTAGTCGAGGCGGTTGTACTCGCGTCCGAGCATGCCGCGGGCGTAGACCCTCTCGACCTCGCCGAGGGCCCAGCGCAGGAAATCGAAGTCGTGGATCACCAGGTCCAGGAGGACGCCACCGCTCAGGCGCCAGTCGGCGTACCAGTCGTTCCAGCCAAGCAGGAACGGCGAGCGGCGGCTGGTGCGGACTACGCCAACGGTCCCGAGGTCTCCGGCGTCGATCTTCTCCTTGATCCCCACGTACTCGGGGAAGAAACGGACGACGTGGCCGACGAAGAGGCGGGGACCATCGCCCGAGAAGGCTGCGAGGATCTCGCCCGCGTCCTCCATAGTGCGGGCTATGGGCTTCTCGAGGATGACGTGTTTGCCTTCGTCAGCCGCCCTGAGGGCCAGGTCCCTGTGGAAGGCCGTAGGCAGGCAGACATCGACGACCTCGACATCTTCGGCCGCGACGAGCTCCTCGTAGGAAGCGTAAGGCCGCGCCCCGGCCATCTCGGCGCCGGCCACGGCGGCCTCGGTGCGGGCGTCGGCGACGCCGACCACCTCGACTTCGGGGATGGCCGCGTAGGCGTTCAGATGAACGCCGCCCATAAATCCCGCGCCTACCAGGCCGATCCGCATCTACGTCCCCCCTTCGGCCATGCTAGTCCTGGCCTTGCTGGATAATGCTCTCGAGCTCGCTCTTCAGGGTGCGCGCTGCCTCCTCCGGTGTCATGTCCCCCTTCAGTGAGGCGTTGAACTGGTCCTGTATCTCGAGGGCCATATCCGAGTAGTATGGTGATACCGGACGTGGGCGGGTGTGCTGGAGTGCCTGTTTGGCGAGGGCTACGACGGGCACGGTGTCCTGGATCTCGGGGTCGTCGTAGAGCGCCGATCTTGTCGGCAGGTAGGAGCCTTCGAGCGCCCTGAGCTTCTGCTGCTCGGTCGCCGAGAGGAACTCTATGAACTTCCAGGCGGCGTCGGGGTACTTCGAGCTGGTGCTGATATAGAGCGGCTGGTCCCCTACCGTGCCGTTGCCCGGTTTCCCGTCCGACGACGGGAGTTCGGAGACCCCGACCTGATCCGTGTTCAGTTTCGGGTAGTCCGAGGTGCCGATCAGGCCGTATACGTAGGGCCAGTTGCGCAAAAAGACCGCATCGCCGTTGAGGAATTCTCCCTCCGTCTCGGGCTCCTCATAGACGGTGACCGCCTCAGGCGAGATGCCGTCGGTGATCATGCTCCGCTCGGTCTTCAGGCCCGCTATCGCCTGGGGACTGTCGACGACAACCTTGCTCGGGTCGTTGGGGTCGAGGATGTTGCCGCCGTGGCCCCAGATGTACTCGCAGCCGTCGCACAGCCCGGCCTCGGACTTCGCGCCCTGGAAGACGAACCCGAACTTGGTGTCCGCTTCTCTACGCACCTTCATGGTCATCTGCTTGAGCTCGTCCCAGGTCTTCGGGGGACCGTTGTAGCCGCTCTTCTTCAGCAGGTCCTTGCGGTAGTAGAGGAGTCCGGTATCCGTGAACCATGGCATACCGTAGGGCTTTCCGCCGAAGGTTATGGCTTCGACCGAGCCTGGTAGATACTCCTGTTGTGTGCTCTTTGGGAAGCGGTCCGAGAGGTCGGAGATCCAACCGCTCGCGGCCAATTCGGCGGTCCAGATGACGTCGCCGAGTATTACGTCGATGTTCTCTCCGCCAGCCTGAAACTGGGTCCTTAGCTTGTCCAGACGCTGTCCCGTATCTGCGTTACCTTGCTGAAAGATGACTTTGTACTTGCCCTTGTTCTTCTCGTTGTACTGCTTGATGAGCTTCTGTGTGGTCCCCGACGTGTCCGGCGGGCCTGTAAAGTACAGCTCGGTCGCGCCACCGCTCTCCTCGCCCCCTCCGCAACCGGCGGCCCCGAGGAGCGCCGCGCCCGCGAGCCCGGCCCCTCCCACCTTGAGGAAGTCCCTGCGCGAGAGTCCTCTGGGCTTGGATCTCCTGTGCTCCATACGTTCCTCCTTTACCCGATCAGCCACTCGTGGTCGGGATCGTTCTTTATCTTCCACTCACGTACCGGTCCTGCCATCACGTTGAGGTAGTAGAGCTCGTAGCCAGGGGGCGCTGAGACTACGTGGTAGCCCTCCGGTACGAGCACCACATCACCGTCGCGGAACGTAAGCGTCTCGTCGATCGAGCCGTCTTCGGTATAGACCCTCTGCAACGCGAAGCCCTGCTCGGGCTGGATGCGATGGTAGTACGTCTCCTCCAGGTACCGCTCGTGCGGAGGATCTTCCTGATCGTGTTTGTGGGGCGGATAGCTCGACCAGTGTCCATTCGGGGTGATGACCTCAACCACGAGGAGCCGTTCGGCCGGCTGGTCCTCCATGAGGATATTGGTGATCGTGCGCTCCATGCTGCCGGTACCGCGGCTGCTCCTCTGGGTGTCCTCCGGTCGGATCAGGCGCGCCGCGTCGCCTTCTTCGGCCGGGGCGGAGCAGACGGCGAGCTCCAGGTAGGTTACGGCCTCTACCCGGTAGCCCGTGTCCGGTGGCAGGTAGACCGCGTAAGGCGGCCCCTCGAAGACGCTGTCGCGACCACCTATACCCCTCCACTCATCGTCCGCGGCGGACACGGTGCAGAATCCGGAGAGGACGACGAGGCACACCTCCTCCCCGCCCGTGTCGCGCTCGACGATCCTCCCGTCCGCGAGCCGCAGCACCTCGAAGCCGACGTACTCCCAATCAGCGGACTCCGGCGTAACCCTCAAGACACTGCCGTCGGTGTCCGGCCTCGCGTTGGTGCCCACTACAAGCCTCGACACGTCCTCGACCCTCCCTGAATCCTGATACCCGAAGCGTACCTCACAGGTACCTGCGTTCTTCCTTCTTGTTCTGTGCGTACTCCTGGCGGGCGGCGGCCACGGACTCCATCTCGGAGACCTCGGAGACGGGCACGTCCCAGAAGGAGTCGTAGTCGGGGACGCCCTCGTAGCGGTCCACGGGTATGTAGATGGCCACGGTCCTGTCCACGTCTTTGGCGGCTGTGAGCGCTTTGTTCAACTCTGCGATGTTCCCTGTCCGAATCACATGTGCGCCGAGGCTCTCCGCGCCTTTGGCGAGGTCGACGGGCAGGACCTCGCCCGGTGCCTCTTCGGAGTCGAGGCCGATAGAACCTCTCTTGCGGTAGCGGTAGTGGGTGCCGAAGCCGTCCGAGCCGACGGAGCGCGAGAGCGCCCCGATAGAGGAGAACCCCGAGTTGTCGACCAGCACGATGGTGAGCTTGCGGCCCTCCTGGATGGAGGTGATGATCTCGGAGTTCATCATCAGGTAGGAGCCGTCGCCGCACATCACGTAGACCTCGCGCTCGGGGGCCGCCATCTTCACGCCGAGGCCACCGGAGATCTCATATCCCATGCACGAGTAGCCATACTCGACGTGGTAGCCCTTCGGGTCTCTGGTCCTCCAGAGCTTGTGCAAGTCCCCCGGCATGGAACCCGCCGCACAGACGACAACGTCTTGGGGCTCGGAGAAAGAGTTGACCGCGCCTATGACCTCGCTCTGGGCGGGCAGCGGTCCGTGATCCAGGGCATAGAGCCGCCCCACCTCCCCGTCCCACTCCCCCGCCTCGCGGGCGTTCTGCTCCCTGTAGCCTTGCTCCACCTCGTAGCCGGCGAGGGCGTCGTCGAGCACCTGGAGCGTCGAGCGGGCATCACCGACGAGGGCCACCCCAGCGTGCTTGTTGGCGTCGAAGTCCGCCATGTTTATGTTGACGAAGCGCGCCTCGGGGTTCTGGAAGGCGGTCTTGGAGGCCGTGGTGAAATCCGACCAGCGGGTTCCCAGCCCGATGACGAGGTCGGCCTCGCGCGCCGCGCGGTTCGCCGCGAAGGTACCCGTTGCACCTAGGGCGCCGAGAGCGCAGGGGTGGTCGTAGGGCAGGGAGCCCTTACCCGCTTGCGTCTCGCCGACGGGGATACCCGTGCGTTCGCACAGGCGCCGCAGTGCTTCCGTCGCCTCCGAGTAGATCACGCCCCCGCCGGCGACGATCATGGGCCGGCGGGAGGCCCGGATCATGGCGACCGCGCGCTCTAAGGCATCGGCATCAGGAAACGGGCGCCCGACGTGCCAGACTCGTTTTTCGAAGAATTCCTCCGGAAAGTCGAAAGCCTCCGTCTGCACGTCCTGCGGGAAGGCGAGGGTTACGGTCCCCGTCTCGGCCTGGTTTGTGAGCACACGCATCGCGGCGAGGGACGCCGGGATCACCTGTTCGGGCCGCACCACTCTGTCCCAGTAGCGCGAGACCGGCCGGAAACAGTCGTTGACGGAGAGGGTCCCGTCGTGGGCGGTCTCGAGCTGTTGCAGAACGGGGTCTGGCCCGCGCGAGGCGAAGACGTCGCCAGGCAGGAGCAGCACAGGCAGGCGGTTTATGGTGGCGAGGGCGGCACCCGTAATCATGTTGGTGGCGCCTGGGCCGATGGAGGTCGTGCAGGCGAAAGTTTCGAGGCGGTTTTTCTGGCGCGCGTAGGCCGAGGCCGTGTGTACCATCGCCTGCTCGTTGCGGGCCTGGTAGTAAGGGAGGCCGTCGGAGTACTGCTGGAGCGCCTGGCCGACACCGGCGACGTTGCCGTGGCCGAAGATACCGAAGCAGCCAGCGAAGTAGCGGTGCTCGATCCCGTCACGCTGCACGTACTGCTGCGTCAGGAAGCGGATCAGGGCCTGGGCCGCCGTCAATCTTACTGTGCCCAAAGGATCACCCCCGTTATTGCCTCTTCACTCTCACGCATTCGAAGACTCCTTCAGCAGTTGCTCCACCTCTTCGCGGGTCGGCATGTCATCGGCGCAGGCCAGGCGCGAGGCGACGATGGCTCCCGCCGCGTTGGCGTAGCGGATGGTCTTCTCTGGGTTCCACCCGGAGAGCAGGGCGTGGCAGAGCGCCCCACCGAAAGCGTCGCCGGCGCCGAGGCCGTTGACGATTTCTACCTCTATCGGAGGGGCTTCGGCGATGCCCTCTTGCGTGCGGGCCAGCACGCCCTCGGGCCCCCGCTTGACGATGGCGAGTTCTATCCCTAGGTCCAACAGGGCCTCGGACGCCTCGAAGGGATCTGGCGTGCCCACGGCCACCGCGACTTCGGACTGGTTGCCCACCGCCACCGTGGCGTGGCGCAGCGCCTCCCTGTAGCAGTGGGCCGCCTCTTCTTGCGACCTCCAGAGCGTCGGCCTGTAGTCGAGGTCGAAGACCGTGATGCCGGAGGGCCGCCCTTCGAGGGCCGCGAGGGTCGCCGTGCGGCTCGGCTCGTCGGAGAGTCCCGTGCCGGTCATCCAGAACAGCGGCGCGGCCGAGATCGCCTCAAAGTCGAGGTCTTCGACCGTCAGGTTCATGTCGGGGGCCTTGGGCTCGCGGTAGAACAGGATCGGGAAGTCGTCGGGGGGGTGGATCTCACAGAAGGCAAGGGGCGTCCGCAGCTCGGGGTCCGTGCTTAACCAGGTGGTGTCCACACCGAACCCCCTGAGTGCGGAGCGGACGTACTCACCGAAGCCGTCATCGCCGGCCTTGGT
>JBKPNW010000042.1:0-11106 GCA_046732815.1 Actinomycetota bacterium
GTTGTAGAGCCAGGCGTATTTCACCAGCACCGCAGTGATGTTCTGCTCCCGCTTTAGGCCGCTATAGGCCAGGCGGCTCTCGGTCTGGATCTCGTAGGTGCTCTCCTTGATACCCTTGACGGCGTCTTCTACGGAGCGAAACTCAGCAGCCACACAACCCTCCGGCGTCGGAATCCGTTGTAGCCGCATGATATCCCCCTGCGGCTATACTGGTCCCATGAAGATGAACGAGAACGAGGCCCTGCGCGAGTACATACGACGTCTCGACGACCTGATGAGTTTCGTCGGACGCGAAGAGCTGCCCTACAACTTGCGGACCTTGCACATGGACCGGCTGCTGACCATGGCCCGCGAAGCAAGAGAGATCAACAGCGGTATCGGGAACGGTTAAACGTTCCCATACCACGCCGGTTAGCTCCCTGTTCCTGCTGAAATGCTGACAAGGCGCCAAGGCGAAGCCTGGCGCCTTGCTGACAAGCTGGCGAAGCCAGCGTGCCGAAACACTTGCAAGATCAGCGCCTGGCGGCGCTCTCGCGGCGGCTGCCGAGGTAGACCACGACGAGTAGTACGATGATGCCAACGGTCAGGAACTGCAACAGGCCATCGGGACCCTGGCCGCCGACGACGAGCGCGGCCACGAAGGCCAGTGCCAGCGCCGCGTAACCAGCTGCCCTGAAGGCGAAGTAAGCCACGATCAGTCCGACCAGCGAGTAAAGGACGGGCATGAGCGGGGACAGGGTCGTCAAGAAGGCGAAGGGTCCTGGATCTGCTTGTCCCGTCGCCCACAACCCGATCTGGCCGATCGCGATGAACGCGAGGAAGGCGGCGACGAAGGTTATGGCGCCGCTCTTTAGGGTTACGGGCTCGGGGTCGAAGCGGTGGGGCTCGTACCAGCGGGCCTCACTAACGTCGTAGCGGCCCCTGGTCCTGCGCCCGCTTCCGCCAGTGGAACCGCGAGACTCCCTTCGCATGGACTCGTAGGGGTCCTCTTCCTTCCTACCGAACCGGCTCCGCAGGCGCTCGCCCAGGGATGGACCACTCGACTCGCGTTCCCTGCGCCTGGCGGAGAGCTCGTCCTCCACGGAGCCGAAATCCAGGTTCAAGCCGGCGAGCTGGTCGGCCGCGTGGGCCAGGTCGAGAGCCTCATCGTGCTGGCGGCGACGGTTCGGATCGGAGAGGACGGCGTTGGCCTCCTGCAGCCTGGAGAATTCGTCGGCGTTCCCGCCGGGATGGTCGGGGTGACGCTCCTTCGCCAGGTTGCGGTAAGCGTTCCTGATCTCGGCCTGTGAGGCCTCGCGCGAGACACCGAGCACCTCGTAGTAGTTGATCTGGTCCGCCATCGTTTCCCTATTCTAACCCACGGTAGCGTTCGTGTTCCCACCGGCCAGCGCGTGCCCGATCTCCTGCAGGCACCACGTGTCTTTCTCGGTCTCGTACGCCCTCTGTAGCGCCTCTTTGGCGCCCCCTATCTCCCCCAGCGCCCACGCCGCATGCCCGCGCACGAGCGGCGAGGGATCCTCGCGCAAGGCCTGTAGGAGTGTGGGAACGGTCTTTTTCAGCTTCTTGTTCCCTGCGGCCACGCAGCAGTTGCGTAACAGGCCTGCCCGTCCGGGGCGCATGAGTGGGGTGCCGCCGAAGCGTCCCTCGAACTCCTCGTCGGTCCTTATCTTCAGGACCTCCTCTATCTCCAGGTAAGGTCCTGACCCGGCCTCCGCGGAGAACTCGGGCCAGCGGCTCCTCGACGCCTTCGTCTTGTTGTAGGGGCAGACCTCCTGGCAGACGTCGCATCCGAAAGCCCAGTCCCCCACTTGCGGACGGAGCCGTCGGGGGATCTCATCCCGATTCTCGATCGTCAGGTAGGAGATACAGAGCCTGGCGTCCACGACGCCGGGGGCCTTTATGGCGCCGGTAGGGCAGCGATCCATGCAGCGCGTACAGCGTCCACAGGTCCCCTCACCGGGCGGGTCGGGATCCAGGTCGAGGTCGACGATCAGGTCCGCGATAAAGAAGTACGACCCGATCTCGTTGTTTATCAGGCAGGAGTTTCGCCCGAAGAACCCGAGCCCCGCATGCTGGGCCGCGGAACGTTCCAGGAGCGGCACGGCGTCGGTGAAACCACGAGCTCTTATCCTGACGCCGAGATCCTCCTCGAGGTCCTCTCTCAGTCGGAACAACCGCTCCTTTATGACCTCGTGGTAATCCTGGCCCCACGCGTACCGCGCTACTCTGCCCCCGCCCTCGTTCTCGGGATGGTCCCCCGGATAGTAAGAGACCCCTAAAGAGACCACGCTCTTTGCGCTGTTCTGGAGTCTCTTCGGGTCGGACAGCAATTCCACGGGCCTGTGCATGTAGCCCATGTCGGCGGCCATCCCCGCCTCCTGCCACTCCCGCAGGCGCGCGCCGCCCTCACGCAGTGGCTCCGCGCGCGCCACGCCCACGAGATCGAAGCCGGCCTCCCGCGCCCGCTCCTCGAGAACGCGGCGCGGGTCCTGTACTGGTCGCCCTCCGTCCATCCCATCGATTGTACCCGGCGGCACACAGGAGCGATGCCACGTGAAAGCTCTTGCTGACGTTTCCGCCGGCGGAGGTTAAATTCTGGGCATGAGGACGAACGATCATAACCGATGCCTCAGTCTCCGCGGGGAGGTCTGACCATGATGCTGCTGCGCCTGCTCTGGATAGGGGCGGCCTACGGTTTGGGCTTCATGTTCGTCAAGTCGCTCTTCCCCGAGCCTTTCGTCCTCCTGATCCTGCAAGGCGGACAGAGCAGCGAGGGAGATCTCACCACGCTCGCCCTGGTCTACATGGGCGTAGGACTGCTCGCCGGGCTCATCGCCGGCCCCGTGTTCGGCGGCATCTTGCTCCTGCGGCGCGGCCAGAGGGAAGGCCCCGCTCCCCGCCTCATCCTCAGCCTCGCGCTCGCGCTGCTGACGGGGTTCATCTCCGGCGTCCTCACCCTCACGGTCTACGCCGCAGGCATCCTCCCGAGCGGCGGCGTCCTCGACCCCCTACGCCTCATAGAAGACGCCAACCATCCGACGGGGGTGCCGCTCCTCGTGGCCTGGACCATCGCCCGCGACCTGCTGCCAGCGGGCCTCGCCGGACTCTTCCTGTCCCCCCTGGTAGGAGGCACCCTCCAGCACCTCTACGCCGCCGAAAAATCACCGGAACAGAAAGGCTACTCCTGGGAGGAGTAGCTGGTCAGCACTTCAGCACGGCGGCCGTGCCGCCTTGTCAGCCAGTCAGCAAGGGCTAGCGCAAGCGAAAGCTGACATGCTGACAAGTCGCCTGGCGAAGCCTGGCGACGTGCTGACTAGCTGAAGTGCTATATGATGCTTACTAGTGCGGAGATCTTGCATTCCGCCAGCGTGTAATCGTCGCGCCGGCCGGTAGCGTGGACCAGGTATTCGAGGCAATTGCTGCGGCAATCTACTTTTCCGCAGGGGATCTCGACCGTCCCGAGGTCCTCTACGATGCGCACTACGGGGTCGAGGTCGTCGCCGGGCTTCGCCTCCACGCGGCGGACGTACTCCCCCTCCTCGAAGTGCTCCCGCCCGTAACGAAAGACCGTCATGTGCGGATTGTACACCGGCTTGACCTGGATCACATCGGGCGGCCGGACGCTTCGCCGCATGGACCGAGTGCACGATGATGCTTCCCGCCGGGCTTGCTTTATGATTGTCTACGCAGGCGGACGGTACGCAAGTGACCTCGTATCCTGCACGCTGCAGGAGAGGAGTCGATGCCATGAGGATCTACATCTCGGCGGACATGGAGGGCGTGACGCACCCCCAGGACGTGATACCAGGCCGCTCGCAATATGAACGCTTTCGGAGGCTCGTGACCGCCGACGTGAACGCCGCAATCGAAGGTGCCTCGCAGGCCGGCGCCACGGCCTTCCAGATGTTCATCGGCGTCATGCGGCTATCCCGCAGCGACCCCGATTACGGTTAGGAGCGACCTTGAGCCTCACTTTCTACATCGTGGCCGTGTTCGCCGAGGAGAAGTACGCGGGTAACCAGCTCGCCGTCGTTCTGGGAGCTGCCGACCTGCCCGATGAGACGCTGCAGATGATAGCCCTGGAGATGAACTACTCCGAGACCACGTTCGTCCTTTCGGAGCAAGCGTCCGAAGGCGGCTTCGAAATCCGCATCTTCACGCCGGGCGGGGAGGTGCCATTCGCCGGCCACCCGACCCTGGGTACCGCGTACGTGATCCAAAACGAGATACTCGCTAGCCCCGCAGGATGTATCACCCTGAACCTGAAGGCCGGCCAGATCCCCGTTACCTTCGGCGAGGTTCTCTGGATGCGCCAGCTTCCGCCCACCTTCGGCATGACCCTGGACCACGCCTCCCTCGCGGGTACCCTCGACCTCGAAACTGCCGACCTGGACGACCGCTATCCCGTGCAGGAAGTCTCCACCGGACTTCCTGCCCTCATCGTCCCGCTCAGGAGCCTCGATGCCCTGCAACGCTGCAAGGTCGATTGGGAGGGCCACGTTGGGTTGGCCAGCCAGGGGAGGGTCCTGTACGTTTTCTGTCCGGAGCCGCACGACGAAGGTCCAGGCGACCTCTCCGCCCGTATGTTCGCAGACGACCTTGGCGTCCCCGAGGACGCTGCGACCGGTAGCGCAGCAGGCTGCCTGGCCGCATACCTGGTCGAACATCGCTACTTCGGTACCGACACTATAGACGTGCGGGTCGAGCAGGGGTACGAGTTAGGCCGCCCCTCGCTCCTGTACCTTCGGGCAGCCGGAGACGGAGACGAGATGAGGGTCGACGTCGGCGGTAAGGTGCAGATGGTAGCGAAGGGAGAGTTGGTTTGACGAGCGGAGATCTGCGAGGCCGTGTAGCGCTCGTGACCGGTGTCGGGAGAAGGAGGGGGATAGGCTCGGCGGTCTGCCGGGCGCTCGCCTCGCGCGGCGCCGACGTCGTTCTCTCCTACTGGAAAGCGTATGACCGTGAGATGCCCTGGGCGTCGGATGAAGACGAGCCGGAAGCGCTGCTCGGGGAGCTGCGGGCCGCTGAGATCAAGGCAGAAGGTATCGAGGCCGACCTCTCCCGCGCCGATTCCCCCAGGTATTTGCTAGATACGGCCGAGGAGACGCTCGGGAGGCCAACGATCCTCGTCAACACCGCCGCTTACTCCACCCGCGACGGTTTCGAGGCTCTCGACGCCGAGACCCTTGACAGCCACTACGCCGTCAACGTGCGGGCCATGGCGCTCCTCAGCGTCGGGTTCGCACGGCGGTATCCCGGCGGGCCAGGGGGCAGGATCATCAACTTCAGTTCAGGACAGTCGTTGGGCCCGATGCCGGGGGAGCTCGCCTACATCGCGACCAAGGGCGCCATCGAGGCCTTCACCCTGACCCTCGCCGCAGAAGTCGGGCACAAGGGGATCACGGTCAACGCCATCAACCCCGGGGCCACGGACACGGGCTGGATGACCGGGGAGATGAAACGAGAGTTCATACAGAAAGCCCCTCTGGGGAGGATCGGGCAGCCCGAGGACGCGGCGAGGCTCGTGGCGTTTCTGGCCAGCGATGAGGCCGCCTGGATAACGGGCCAGGTCATCCATTCCGAGGGTGGCTTCTTCCGTTCTTGAGCGGCATGTTCGGTTCCCTTGCGTTACCATTACGTCTCGCATGAGGATTCCCAGGAACATTCCCAGGCTCTTCCGCGAGCCGCCGAGGACGCTGTTCGACGACCTGCAAGACGAGACCCTCGATGCGCCCGTCAAGGGACCTTTGTTTTCGAACCGCGTGTTCTACGCGCTCCTGGCCATCTTCGGCATCTCGCTCATGCTCACCGCCGATTGGTTCGGTCTCTTGCTCCTCAACTCAGAAGGCGTCTTCGGCCGGATCGGCCCCCTCAACACCGTGCGTGTTACGGCAGTCCTGATGACCGGGATAGCCATCCCCTCGGCGCTCCTGATGTTCCACTACAAGCGTCTCTATTCATATACCTCTGACGAGAACATCTTCTTCGCCGTAACCTTCTCGCTCTCTTTCTTCCTCGGTTCTCCCTGCGCGCTCACGGGTATATTTGGATAGCTTGAAATTCGAGCGCGGTCACTCCTCCCCCAACGAGGTCTTCAGCGCTGCTGGAGAGTCTTACGCGCATTACCGGCCCGTACTCGAAGAGATGGGGCGGATGGGGCCAGGGGAGTGGGGACGGAGGACGAGGAGGGCGCGCGGGTGGCTGGTCGAGAGGCAGCTGGGGTTGGGCATGGAGCCCGACGATGGGGTCCATCCCACCGACTACGTGCCCCGCATCTTGCCGGCTGGGGATTGGGATGTTCTGGAGCGAGGTCTAGCCCAAAGGATGCGCGCGATCAACGCGTGGCTCAGACGTTTGGAGGCCGGAAAGGACGAGGTCGTCCCGAACGAGGTCATCGAGAGCAGCGCCCTTTTCGACTCTGCGGTCCCGACACGGTTCGGGGAGGTTCCCAACCGGCAGATGGGCTTCGATATAGTCGCCGTCGAGCGTTCCGGCCGGAGTGGCGAGTGGGAGTTCTCGATCATCGAGGACAACGCCAAGATGCCCGTGGGCATCGAGCCGATGAGTCTGCTCAGGGCGATGACCCCAGGCGTTCTGCCCGAGTCCTACAGGACGCTGGGGGTGAAGCCGCTCGACGGGCTCATGGACCTGTTCGGCGAGGTCGTGCGGGCCGCCTCACCCGAGCCCGACCCGACCGTTGCAATCCTCTCCACTGGGCCAGAAGATCAGTACTACCTCGATCACAAGATCTTCGCAGGTGAACTCGGGGCTATACTTGCCGAGCGGCACGAAGTCGAGCTCGACCGGGACGGTAGGCTCGTCCACAAAAAGAGCGGCCGTCGAATCGACGTTATATACGAGCGCATCGAAGACGGCAGGATCTACGACGATGTGGAGGGCCTGATCGAATCCCACTTCAGAGGCCTGGTCAACGCCGTCTTCGCACCCAACCTCGACGTCGCCGACGACAAGGGCGTATATCCCTTCGTGCCAGAGATGATCAGGACCTACCTGGGCGAAGAGCCGGTGCTCGCCAACGTCGATACCTACTCGCTGGCCGTCGAGGAAGACAGGCGCTACGTGATGGACCACTTCGACGAACTGGTCGTAAAGAGCCGCAGCGGCTGGGGCGGCAAAGACGTCCTCATCGCCCCGCAGGAGTCTAGGGAAGACGTGGAGGCATTTCGCCAGCAGGTGGAGGAGAACCCTGTCGAGTACGTTGCCCAGGAGACTATAGATTTCTCCACCCACGTCTTGTGCGAGACGGAGGAGGATGGCTTCGTTTTTCGCGACGCCCACGCCGATTTGCGCATCCACACCCTTGCCCCGGACGCCGAGAAGGTCGAGGTCGTGCCAGGTGCCATGACGCGCGTCGCCGCGCCGGGCAATAAACTGGTCAACATCTCCAGCGGCGGCAAGATGAAGGACACCTGGGTGCTTCGCGGTACATAAGGCTTGCCTTATGCACCAAGAGCTAGCAAGCTTTTCAGCCGGTCAGTGGAGCCTTTGGAGGATGCCCGACATCTCCTGACGGTCGTAGGCGCGCATGGTCGTCGTCCTGACGCTCCCTGAGGAGCAGATCTCGAGCAGGTGGGCGCTCAGGGTCTCGTCGTCGGGCGACTCGAATACGGCGATCATATCGTAGGGTCCGACCGTCCAGTACGCGTGTTTGAACTCGATCCCATGCTTCTTCGCGAGTTCTGTGCCCTCGTCGGTCCTCTCTATGGTTTCCTTGACGTTCTTTATCCCCTGCTCGGTCCAGTTCACGAGCACCACGTAGGTAGGCATAACCGTCCTCCTCGCTTCTCGTCGCCCGGCGCTTGTCTCCATGATGCCAGGCCTACAAGCAGGACGCATCCGTCGATGCGCCTCCGGCGGGGCCACCGATGCCAGAATTCGCGCCGCTTCAGCTGGAGAGTTCTGCCGCCATCAGCGTAAGGCCACCGTCGACGACGATCGAGGCGCCGGTCGCGTAAGAGGACTTCTCCGAGGCGAGGAAGGCGACCCAGGCGGCGATCTCCCGTGCGTGGCCGGGACGTCCGAGTGGCAACTTCGGACGGTCTATAGTCGTCGGGTCCTCGTCCTCGGCGCCGGTCATGGGAGTGGAGATCTCACCGGGCCCAACGGCGTTGACGAGGATGCCGTGCTCCGCGAGCTCCATCGCCATGACCTTGGTGAGGAGCCCGAGTCCGGCCTTCGAAGAACAGTACGCGGAAGCGCCGGTGCGTGGGATGTGCTCGTGGACCGAGGTGATGTTGACGATCCTGCCCCCGTTACCGGCGTCGACCATGCGCCGCGCGGCCCGCTGGGCGCACAGGAACGCCCCCGTGAGGTTCGTGTCTATGACCTGCTGCCACTCCTCAAAGGAGAGCTCCAGGAAATCGCCCGTCGGGTCACCGGTGCCGGCGTTGTTGACCAGCACGTCGACGCCGCCAAGGGCCTCGGCGAGGTCGTCGATCACGCCAGCCGCCCTGGGCAACTTCGTGAGGTCCAACCGCCGCACCTCGCCCCTTCGCCCCACGGCCCGCACGGCCTCGAGCGTCTCTTGCGCCCCGTCCTCATCGGTACGGTAGGTAATGCCGACGTCGAATCCGTTCTCCGCCAGCTCTTTCGCCGACTCCTGTCCGATACCCGAGTCCGACGCGGTCACTATTGCTACGGGGCTCATGCCCTCTCCTCTCGTTCCGAAAGCGGTCCCACCCGGCTCTATGCCCCCGAACCGGGGGATACAAACGGGATCGGACTGTTACCGGAACGGCAGCTTACGATCAGGAGCCGGACTCGGCCATCTCTTCTGACGCCGTCGGTTTCGACCGATCAGAGAGGGCCGAGCGGGCGGCGCGGAGGACTCCGAGGCCGCCGTAGAGGGCGCCGGCCGCGGCCAGGGGCCAGGCGAGCAGGCGCGGGAAGCGGAGCCCGAGAAGGGAGGCTCCGAGCAGGGCGCCGCTGGCCGCGGCCGCCAGAGCCTGTTCGTGGGTCTCCAGCGGATAGCCGCTCTTCTGGAGGGCGGCGCTGCCGACGCGCAAGACGGTGGCCGTTCCGCCGGAACCGCTGCCCACGACGCCCCTACGGGCATCGCGGTCGGAGGTCTGGATCGGGCGCTCCGGACGCACCCTGGGGTGCGCGGCGGACCCGGCGAGTAGGACCTCGCGGGCATTGGAGAGGTCCTCCTCGAAGAGCTGCTCCATCTGGTCCGCGAAGCCGGTGTCTTCGGCCACCAGGTCTATCTCCCAGTTGGCGACGAGGCTGGCGACGTTCAGGTTCGTCGAGCCGACCTTCGACCACCAGCCGTCGGCCACTATGGTCTTGGCGTGGATCATGGGGCCGCCGTACTCGAAGATGCGGACCCCGGACTCGAGGAACTGCCGGTAGCCCGCGCGCGAGAGCGCCCCGATCCAGGGCAGATCGTTGGTCGCTGGCACGAGGACCCGCACATCCACCCCGTCCCGGGCCACGGACATGAGCGACTGGGAGAGGATCGGCATGGAGAGGAAGTAAGCGTCGGTGATCCAGAGCCGCTCCTCGACCCCCGCCGTAAGCAACTCGAGCATCCTCAGGGTCCGCATCCTGCGCGGTTCCTGGACGACCACGCGCGCCGGCTCATCGCCGGCCCGCGGTATGCCCGCAGGGTCGAGACGCTCGGCCTCGGGGAGGGTTCCACCGGCGACGCTCCAAAGCCCGGCGAAGGCCCGTTCCACCTCGGCGACGGCCGGGCCGCAGACGCCGACGGCAGTGTCCCTGTAGGGCAGCCCCGTCTCGGGTGAGGTTACGAGCCAGCCGTCGGAGATGCACACCCCGCCCGTAGAGGCGTACTCGCCGTCCACGGCGAGCAGCTTGCGGTGATCGCGCCTGATCGCCCCGAGCGGCCCACCGAGTGTCGGGGGGTTGACCACCCTGACGTCCACGCCGGCCTCCCGCATCCGCCGCCAGAAAGAACGGCGCACGTCGAGGCACCCAAACCAGTCGTAGAGCACACGGACGCTCACCCCTTCCTCGGCCTTCCGGATGAGAGCCTGGGCGAACTTGTTCCCGATCTCGTCGTCGCAGAAGATGTAGTTGTCCAGGTGCACCCAGCGCTCGGCCCGCGAGATGGCCGCGAGCCAGTGGTCGTAAGTGTCAGGACCGTTCCTCAAGAGCTCCAACCGGTTGCCCTCCCGGAGCGGCGCGTCGCTGGCGCGTGCCAGTGCGCGGTCGAGCCTCGCACGCCGGAGACTGCCCGACGCTGGTCTCCCCACAGGTCCTATGGCCTCGGCAGAGCGCGCTTCATGGCGTCCCAGGCGAGGGTGGCGCAGCGGATGCGGTTGGGGGTCTGGACGATCCCCTTGAGGGCGGCGAGTTCCCCGAGCTCTTCTTTCTCCTCCGTGCGCATCATCTCCAGGAAAGCTTCTATCTTTTCGTCCGCCTCCGCGCGGCTCTTGCCCGCGAGTTGCTCTGTGAGCATCGAGGCCGACGCTTGCGAGATGGAGCATCCGCGCCCGGTGAAGCTCACCTCTTTGAGGGCGCCATCTTGCACCTTCGCGTAGACCGTGACCTGGTCGCCGCAGAGAGGATTATCCATGTGTTCGTGGACATCGGCATCCTCCAGCTCGCGCCGGTTGCGCGGATGCTCGAAGTGGTCGAGCAGGATCTCCCTGTAAAAGCTCTGCATCACCGTGCGCGAGATTGTATCAGGGACGCGAGTGGGAGGACCCGCCGGCTGCTACCATGCTCCGCCACCGCCGCCACCGCCACCGCCGCCACCGCCACCGCTGAAGCTGCCGCCGCCCCCGGAGCTGGATGAGGACGGAGGGGTGAAGGCGCTGGAGAAGCCGTTTTCGAGGTCCGAAAAGGCGAAACCAGTGGGCCCGACGACGGACCCGTCGTAGCCGGGGCCGTAGAAGCTGCCGCCCTGGGCGACCTCTGGTGGGGCGTGGAGTCGGGCGGCTTCGAGTACCTGCTCGGCTACGCCGAGCGCGATGCCGTAGACCAGGAACTGCTCCCACAGGGCCAGCGAGGCCGGGGGAGACTCCTCCATACGGCTGAAGTCGTTCAGGTAGCGGCGGAAGGACTGCCAGCGGGCGTGGAGCAGGGCACCCTTCGGCGTGCGTCTCACCCAGAGCTGGTTCA
>JBKPNW010000043.1:0-7175 GCA_046732815.1 Actinomycetota bacterium
GCTTTACGGGCAGGGTTACTCGGAGGCGTGTCTCACCGGGCCTGGACGTGACCTCGATCTGGCCCCGATGTTTGTTGACTACCGTGTTGTAGGCGATATGCATGCCCAGGCCCGTGCCGTCGCCGGGGGCCTTCGTGGTAAAGAAGGGTTCGAAAATGCGCTGCTGTACCTCCGGGGGCATCCCCGGTCCGTTGTCGATGATGTCGACCGTAACGACGTTGTCCGCGGTGGAGGCACGCAGGGTAAGTTCTCCCTTGCCCTCCATGGCGTCAATGGCGTTGTCGATGATGTTCGTCCACACCTGATTGAGTTCGGAACCGTAGGCCTCTATGCGCGGCACATCGTCGGCATAATCTCGCGTGATGTCGAGGGCCGCGGTGATCTTGGGACGAAGGAGCACCAGAGTATTCTCCAGGCTCTCGATCACATCGACTTCCTGGATCGGCGCCTGGTCCAGATACGAATACGTCTTGACGGCACCCACGATCTCCGACATGGCTTCGGCGCTCCGTCCCACCTCCTCGAGCAGACCGTAGATCGAAGAACCGGCTCCCAGCCACCCTACTACAACGGGCAATTGTGTGGTAGGGAAGCGTTCTGCCAACCGCTCTAACTCATTCCTATCCCACCCGGAGGCGACCAGCACCGGCGCAAGCTCCCACGCCTCCTCGACGTCATGGTCCTCCAACCACTCTTGCAACTCATCCTCTTGCTCGCTTAGGGCCAGCGGGTCGTTCAGGAGAGCTGTAGTCTTGCGCTCTGTGACTTCTTCCGCCAGGGCAACGAGCAACTCTCTCTGGGGTGGGTCGAGCGCACCAAGCTGGGCCGCAAACCGCTCTCGCTCGGCCAGCGCCTCGCGTAACAGTGACGCGCTACGCCGGATGGCTGCGGCCGGGTTGTTCAGCTCGTGCGCCAGGCCCGCGGCGAGCGTGCCGAGGGCGGCCATCTTCTGGTTCTGGATCAACATCGTCTCGGTGCTGCGCAACCTGGAGGTTACCGTGTGCAGGATCTTCAGGGGGGCCGAGGGGCTGCAGGAGAGTAGCGTCTGGAAGGCGGCTTGACTGATCACCATCAGTCGGCTCTCTTGCAATGTGCGTACGGAGGCGGATCTCGGGACCTGCTCCAGCAAGGCCATCTCGCCGAAGAACTGCCCGGGTTTGTATAGAGCGAGGAGGACATCCTGGTCTCCCTGACGCTTGGTAACCTCGAGCTCGCCGTCGAGGACGACGTAGAGCGAGTCGCCGGGGTCGCCCTCCCGCAACACGAGCTGGCCCGGGGGGATGGAGACGGTCTCGGCCATCTTATGCAGCTGCTCCAGGTCCTCTTCCGAGATATCGGCGAAGAGGGGGACCTGGCGCAACTCATCGATGTTCATCCCGGGTGGTCTTCCCTGTTCAGTGATCGGCGCTTCCCGCAGGCCGAGGCTCGTCGGTAGAGGGCGGCCCACCGGGAGGTGAACCGAGCGGTGGTATTGACAGTTCCTCCGTTATTCGGTGGGCCCGCGTACGAGCCCGTTCCGCTTCCGCCTCCAGGCCTTGCTGTTCGTTCCAATAGGCCAGGGATTGCAGGACGCGCGCCTCGTACGGCCGCATGTCGTTGCGGCGGTAGTAGTCGTGGGCAGCGTCGAGATGCCGTTTCGCGCGTTCGAAATCGCCCGAGCCTGTATACCCTTCACCCAGGGCCTGTGCGATCAAGGCGGCGGTGTAATCATCGCCCAGAGCCTCGGCGTTAGAAAGGGCGTTTTCCATGTCCATGATCGCCTCGACACGCCCACCGAAGAGTTGGGCTATAGCGAGCCCGGCGTGCGCCCGATTGAACATCTGCTCGGAGCCGTCGACGAATTCATCGATATTGTCCTCGCGTAACTCTAGCGCTGCTTCGAACACCCGCTGCGCCTCGTCGGCGTTGCGCGTCTGTAGATTACCGAGTCCTGTTACATAATAGCCTGCCATAGCGCATTCCAGGCCGTGGGCCTCGATTGCCTTCTCCATGGCGCGTTTGCTGTATTCAAACCCGCGCTGCACGTCGCCCATGTCGAAGAAAGCCTGAGCCGAGTGCAGTGCCACATCGGCTTCCTTTACC
The DNA here is from genome assembly GCA_046732815.1 of Actinomycetota bacterium. GTDB lineage: Bacteria > Actinomycetota > Rubrobacteria > Rubrobacterales > Rubrobacteraceae > Rubrobacter_D. Next base: position 2,083 of record JBKPNW010000043.1, read on the forward strand.
AGCGAGTTGGTCTTCTTCACCGACTCGTGGGCGCGCCGGATGGCATCCAGGGCCTCTTCGAACTCTCCCAGCCGTGCGTGGGCCATCGCCTTGGAGGCCAGGGCGTGCGACTCGACCTCCCAGTTACGATAAGCGTGCGCTCCTTCGATCACGTGTTCGATCTGATCCAGCCCACCGCGAGGATCCCGGTCGATCATGCCTAGCGTCATCCAGAAGGTGGCCACCAGGGTCAGCCGTTGCTCACCGAGCCGTTCGGCGAGCTCATAGCTTTCGAACAACGGCGGCATCCCGCGGCCGGGGAACCCGTGGGAGATGTACACGTTGGCGATCCAGTGCAGCACCTGCGCGAGGCGCGCTTCGTCGTCCAGTCCGCGCGCTATCTCTTCCGCTTCCTTGAGCCTGTCCTCGACTTCGTCGTACGGTTTGAGCTTGAACGCGGCCCGCGTCCAGCCGAGGATCGTGTCGCAGCGCTGCTCGGGAGAGGCGTCAGGGACCTTCTTCAGCGCCTTGTAGGCATGATCGTAGTGCTCGAGCGCTTCGCTCATCGCGTACACTTTCACCGCCTGCGCGCCGGCGCTCATCGCGTACTCGGCGGCGCGAGACCACTCTTCCCCGACCCAGAAATGATGCGCCAGCACCGAGGACAGCTCTGTCTTCTGGTTCGGGTAGAGTCGTTCGAGGACCTCGCCGGCGCGGCGGTGGAGTTCCTTGCGGCGTCTGATCAGCAGCAGCTCGTATGCGGCTTCCCTGGTGAGGGCGTGCTTGAAGATGTACTCGATTTCGGGATCGTGGACCCGCTCGCGGACGAGCTCTTCGTAGGTCAGGACGCCGAGGTGGGGCTCTACGTCCTCGATCTGTTCTGGCGGAGGCGCCGCCGCGCACGTCGCTGTCAGGGCGCGCTGCGCGAAGATGCGGCCGAGGACCGCGGCGGTCTGGGCCACGTGTTTCGTATTCTCCGGTAGGCGGTCGATACGCGCGCCGAGCACGCCGGATAGCGTATCCGGGATGTCGACGTTCACGATCTCCCGCGTCGCGCGCCAATGGTTATTCTCCCTGACGATGTATTCCGAGTCGATCAGCGTCCGGATCACTTCCTCGACGAAGAATGGATTGCCCTCCGCTTTGTCCAGGATCAAGTCGCGTACACTCTCGGGTAGATCCTCGATGTAGAGCAGGTTGCCTAGCAGTTCCTGCGCGTGCGCCGCGTCGAGCGGCTCGAGCACGACCTCGGCGTAGCGGGTGCCAAGCTCGTCGCGCATCCGGCGCATTGCCGACCAGCTCTTGGCGTCCTTGTCAGGGCGTAGCAGGCAGATGATGAGCAGCGGCCAACTCTCCACCAGCCCTGCCACGTTCTGCAGGAGATCCAGCGACGCGGTATCCGCCCAGTGCAGGTCGTCGAGTACGATCACCGTCGGCGTCAGGCCGGCGCGGGCACGCAGGTAGCCACGGACCGCTCTGGTGATGTGGTCGACTAGCGCGTCACCCTCCAACGCCACGACCGCCTCTTTCGTCGCCTCGCTCTCCACGGAGAGAATCACCTCGAGATACTGCGGGTCGCCCTCAGGCATCGCGCCGCAGACGGCATCGCGATGAAGCTTCTCGCGTACGACCTCGGGTGCCTCGCCTTCCTGCGCGCCGATAGCCTCACGGACAACCTGCCGCCAAGGAAAATAGGTGACGGCCTGCTCGTAGGAGAGGGCCCGCCCTTCGAGCCACGCTACCCGTGGTCCTGACTGCGCCGACTCGCTGACTTCCGCCAGTAATCGCGACTTGCCGAGGCCCGCCTCGCCGATCACCGCCACAAACGCGCCACACCCTTCGCGCACCTCCTCAAGTGTGTCCCTTACACGCCTGTATTCGGCAGCGCGGCCTACCAGCGGCGAGGTCAACCCTTCGAGACCTCGCATCTTGCCTGGCACCGCCTTGGGGGCCAGCACTTCGTAGGTCACGATGGGCGCGGACTTGCCCTTGACCATCGCGCCGCCGCGCGGCCTTATGTCGAATAGCTGCTTGACGAGATGGTAGGTATCGGCGCTGATGAGCACGGACCCTGGTGCGGCGGCGCTCTGCAGCCTCGCCGCCACGTTCGTGGTATCGCCCATCGCCGTGTACTCCGTCCTGATCTCGTCTCCCACCACGGCGAGCACGGCGAGTCCCGTGTTGATCCCGACGCGCACGCCGAAATCGACCCCGTAGTCCCGCCTGACCGCTTCAGCGTACTCCTTTGCCGCTGCCTGTATGTCCAGACCCGCGCGCACAGCGCGTTCGGCGTCGTCTTCGTGCGCAACGGGAGCGCCGAAAAAGGCGAGGATGGCGTCGCCGAGTAACCTTGCGACCGTCCCGTCGTATTTCTTTACCGAGGCATTGAGGAAAGCGAAAGCGCCGTTCATGATCTCGGCGACCTGCTCAGGGTCGAGCCTCTCGCCAAGCCCCGTCGAGTCGACCACATCGGCGAAGAGCACCGTCACATGCTTGCGTTCGCCCTCGACCCGAACCTGGGCTTCGAGCCGGTTACCACAGTTCAGGCAGAACCTTGCACCCTCGGGATTTAAGGTCTCGCAATTAGGACAGCTCGTATCCAACGCCCTACTCGCTTCGGTAGATACCTTCATAATAGCCTACCCGATCGAGCCAGTCCAACCACGCCTCGTGCGGAAGGCTCAAACGCCTTCCGCACGAGGCGCGGTTCAGCCGATCAGCAATTCAGCTTGCCAGCTTTTGTTTTCTTGCTGACCGGCTATCAGAAATGGAAGGTGGCGAGATCTTGGGCGGCGTCCACCGGTCCGCCGAACGCCTCTGCGGCTTCGGCCACCAGCGCCTCCGGATCGACCGACCGGCTGGCGGCTAGGTGGGTGAGAACGAGGCGCGACACACCGGCGGCGCGGGCCGCCTCACCGGCCTCGGCCGCGGTCGAATGCCCCATCGCGTGCGCCTTCTCGGCGTCGCTCTGTAGTCCGTGGGTATCGTGGACGAGCAGATCCGCACCACTCGCCCACTCGACGACCTTCAGGCACGGACGGGTATCTACGGCGAGGACGGCGACGGAATCCGCCTGGGTTACGCGGAAGCCCAGGCATTCGAGGCTATGGTCCATCAGGAAAGGGACGATCTCCGTCTCCCCCACCTCGATGGGTTCGCCGAGAACCAGCTCGTGCCAGCCGAGCCGCTCTCCCAGCCAGCCTTCCACACCGGGAATGGTCAACCCGAGAAAGCCTCGTAAGGCGTGAAGCGTCTCGGGTGCGGCGTGGACGGTCAGGGAGGCTTCCGGGACGGCAGCGAGGGCGGTGAGAAGGGGGGCAACCCCCCCGACGTGGTCGAAATGTTGGTGGCTGACTAAAAGGTGGCGCACGGAATCGAGCGGGATACCCGCATCAGCGAGTCGCCCCAGCAGTACGGTACCGCTGGAAGCATCCAACAGCATCGTCTCGTCATCCGCAACCGGCAAGGCCAGGCTGGTTTGAGCCCGCTCCGGGTTCAGTGCGTCCCCAGTCCCGAGAAAGGTCAGACGTCCCACCCTCGCTTCTCCCCCACCGGAGGTACCCACCGTCGGCTGGTGAACGGGTGGGAGTTCCGGTCATCGTCGAAAATCCACCCTCTGCATATAACACAAGTCGCCGCAGGAAGCGAGCGCGGCCGTCAGGAGGGCGGCTTCGGTAGGAGCGAGAAGCGCCGCTGCCACGCGCTTCTCGAAGCTTCCGGCGTGCCGTTAACGTTCAGGCGCGGGGTAAGTCTCGACGAGAGAGCGATCTCTCGTCCGGTCTTGGTCTACGTGCTCGACGCCGTGCCGAAGGTAACTAACTCGTCACACTGCAGGCACCAGCACGTCAGAAGCTCCTCGTCCAGCCTGGTCTCGATCAACTCGTCCCCACACCCGCCGTGCTTGAAGACGAACGCGGCGAAAGCGAGGCCCGCGTGGCCCTGCACGATCTCGGACGGACCAAACCGGTGCGCCGCAGTGTCTCCAGTACCATCCATGGTCGATGACACTTTGAGCGTTGCCCCACTCCGGAGACTGTAAAGGAAGACACGCAAGATCGCGGCGCGGGCCATTTTGGCCCGAAGTGTGTAGTGCCTTCAGTGATTGCGGAGGGCGGCGATGAGCTCGTCATATTCGGACGTCTCGCCGCCTCGCTTGCCAGCGGCCGAACGGTTCGTGTTCGCTGTCTTCGCCGCCATCTCCTTGCTCGCCCCTGCTCGCGCAGCTTCTCGTACTGTTCGTCGTCCTTGATGTTGGGACCGTGGGCTCTGGCCAGCTGCGTCCTCCTCAAATATTCTCGCTCGCCGAACCAACAGGTCGACAAATGTCACCCTCACGATAGGCGGCCTTCTCTAGAGACCATCCACTCGACAAAGCGGCTTCGGTCCAGGTTGACGAGGCTGGTGGGCCGCCCGTCGATAAACCTCGGCGATGGGTCGAGGGCAACCGCCCCGGCATCCGAGCACGGCCCGTCGAGCATCGACATGACCTCCCAGGGGGTGCTCCGGCGCGTCGCCCATCCGCGCCCGCACGCTCCTTCGCACCAGAGGTACATCTCTGCTTCGCCCTCGCCAGAAAAGACGGGCAGGGTGCAACCGTCATCGAGCGTGAACACCTCGAAGTGGTCTCTTCCGTTCTTCGTGATCAGCCACCATGGGGAACCCGGCGGGCTTCCTGTACGATCGCATGCCTTTCTGTACAACACGTCCGATCCTTCTCTACCCATCCGTCGTCTGGCCCCCGGTTGTATGGAAACGTCTTGCCCGATATTAGTCCGCGGGTATTCCGTCACGCGCTGGGGGAGCGGATCTTCCCCTCCGCTTACGGCGGCTCCCTTCCCGTTCTCTACGTAGCCTTGATGGTGCCACCGACGCGCCGCCAGGTCATGCATCTTTCGGGCCATTTCTTGCATGCCCGGCTGTGTTCGGGCACTCCCTGGTTTCACCTGGCACGGATCTCGGGTACCGATGAGGTGCGTGCTACGAGAGTGAGGACGAGATGGGAATGAACCGTTGGAGCGACGTAGAGGAGCGCAAGAGGAACGAGAGGGAGGCCAAAGCCGGCGAGGAGATCCCCGCAGAGAAGGGCGGGGATACGTCTTCCCGACTCGAGGCTT
>JBKPNW010000044.1:0-12094 GCA_046732815.1 Actinomycetota bacterium
CTTGACACCAGCGTCCTCGAGTATGTCCCTGCGGTAGGCCATAACCACGGTGTTCAACTCGTTGCCGACGCCGTAGATCTCGCCCTTCCAGCTCCACGGGTCGACGGCGGCGGGCGTGTAGACGTCGTTTATGTCGTCGCCCATGCGCTTCTTGAGACCGAGCAGCGGCACATGGTCGCCCTTTATGAACAGGCTGAAGCGGGAGATCTCGATGTCGGCTATGTCGGGGGCGCCCTCGCCAGAGACCAGCGCTGTCAAGAGTTTGTTGTGCATCTGCTGGTAGGGCAGTATCCTGAAGTTGATCGTTACGTCCCCGTGCTTGGACTTGAACTCTTTGGACTTGTACGCCGCTTTGGCAAAGGCCACACGCCCCGAATCGAAGCCCCAAAACTCCAAATTCTTCGCAGATCCGCTCTGCTCGCTCCCCCCGCATCCGGCGAGCCCGAGAGTGTATGCGCCGGCCAGCGCTCCTCCGCCCGCCTTCAAGAAGCCACGCCTCGTCAACATCCGCTTCATATGGTCCTCCTGACCAGAACGAACCCTTTTGCCAGGTCCCTTTTCATGCGTTTGTGGAATCGAACCCGAACGGTCGCGGCCCCCCTGGGCCGCAGAGTAGCGAACACCAAAGAGCGCACCAGATACGTAATCGCCACTTGCCTTCTCGTGCTAGTCTTTCCCCAGTCCAAGACTCTCAACCCCGAAAGCTTACAAAGGCTAATATAGTGAAGGCGTAGTTTTGTGTCAACACGTGGAAAGATCACCCTTAGGGTGTCCTGTCCTCGGTGAGCTCCTGGCTTTATCTCTCTCGTAGTATCGCGACCTCGAGAGGGTCGAGGATCAACTTCGAATGGTGCTCTGTGCCTGTAAGGAGATCCCGACCGGGGTTAGGCAGCACGAGCTCGACGGTCTCCTCGTTATGGTTGAGCACGAAGAGGAAGGATGCGGCTTCGGTGTTGCGGCGAACTGCGTCGACACCGGGCGGAACCTCGGCCGTTGGTCCCACACCGGCCTCTTCGCAGGCCTTCTGGAGGAGCGACTTCGTGTAGTGTTCTTCTGGCCTTGTGCCGATATAGAAAGCTGCACCCTCGCCGAAGGCGTTGCGTGTTGCGGCCGGCGTGCCCGCGTAGAAATTTGCAGCATACGTGGCCAGGGGTTCTGCGCCTTCGAGGTGGATGAGATCTGCCCACAGATCACATCCGTAAGATTCACCGTCGAGGTTGTCGAGTCGATTCGTTTCTCTGGTCGCCATCGGGACGAAGTCGTCGATACGGAGCCCCAGCAACTCCCTGAACGGAGCCGGGTAACCGCCGAGGCGGATGTGATCCCGCCCGTCCACTATCCCCGAGAAGAACGACATCAGGAGCGTCCCGCCATCAGACACGTACCGCAGAATGTTATCCACCGAGTCGTCGGTGACGAGGTAGAGGCTGGGGGCGACGATCAGTTTGTAGGACGAGAGGTCGGAGCCAGGATGGGAGAAGTCTATGGGAACGTTCGCCTCGTAGAGAGGCTTATAGAAGGAATAGATGCCTTCGAGCATCCTGACCGCGGTGGAGGGTTTGGAGTCGAGCTCGAGCGCCCACCAGCTCTCCCAGTCCAAGAGGATCGCAGTCTCGGTCTCTCCCCGCGCCCCGAGGAGCTCGTCCAGCTTCCCAAGCTCCAAGCCGAGGCGGCTGACCTCACCCCAGCTCCGGGATTCCTCCGTAGGAACGTGGGGAACCATCGCGCTGTGAAATTTTTCGGCCCCTGCCTTCGACTGGCGCCACTGGAAGAACATGATGCCCTCCGCGCCGCGGGCGACGGCTCCAAAGCTCCAGAGACGCATCTCGCCCGGCCGCTTGGGGACGTTGCGTTCGCGCCAGTTCACGCGCACCGTGGTCTGCTCCATGAGGACCCACGGGTCTCCATCTCCTAAAGAGCGCATCAGGTCGCGGCTCATGGCTGCGCCTATATGGGCCTCGGGGTCGGAGGGGTCCGGGTAGGAGTCGTCCGAGATGAGGTCCTCGCGCGGGGCCCACTTCCAGTAGTCTGCGGGCTTGAAGAAGCCCATGAAGTTGGTGGTTATGGGCACGTCCGGTGTCGCCCGGCGCAGGATCTCCTTCTCCATCTCGTAGAGCCCGAGCAGGGCGTCCGAGGAGAAGCGGCGGAAATCCAGTTGCTGGGTCGGGTTGGCGAAGGTCGGAGTGCTACGGGGGGGTAGGATCTCACCCCAATCGCCGTAGCGCTGGCTCCAGAAAGCGGTCCCCCACGCCTCGTTGAGGGCGTCGAGGTCACCGTAGCGTACCCTCAGCCAATCCCTGAAGTGGGCCGCCGAGGCGTCACAGTAACACTCGGCGACATGGCATCCGTATTCGTTGTTGACGTGCCACATTGCGAGTGCGGGATGGTCCCTGTAGCGGTCCGAGATCAGCCGGACGAGCTCGGAGGCCCTTTCTTTGTAGGCGGTGCTGCTCGGGCAGTAGTGCTGGCGGGCGCCGGGATGGAGGACGACACCGCTTTGCGTGACCGGCAGGCTCTCGGGGTGGAGGGCGGCGAGCCAGGGAGGTGGAGAGGCGGTCGCCGTGGCGAGGTTCACCATCACGCCGTTCTCGTGCAAGAGGGAGATGATAAGGTCGAGCCAGCCGAAGTCGTACTCGCCGGGGCGCGGTTCGAGCTTCGCCCAGGAGAAGATCCCGAGCGAGACCAGGTTCACCCCGGCCTCGCGCATCAGGCGAACGTCTTCGTCCCAGACCTCCTCGGGCCACTGCTCCGGGTTGTAGTCGCCGCCGTAGATCATGTGCGGAACCCTGCCTGAGATCACAGCCTTACCTCCTGTGGTCGCTTCGAAGCCGAACGCCTACCGTTGGGCCGGCGGCGTACTTCAAGATGATGCCTGATGCGTGATAGGGTAGATCGCCACCGGGTTGGACGCGGGCAGCGTCTGCTGCGGTGGATTCCTGCTTTCGCGGGAATGACGGTCATGGTGGGAGCAAGGGGGTAGGAGCCGCGCCCGTCCATGTTCTACACACTACCGAACTGATCATGCGGATTCCGTACGATCGGTTCTGATTTCAGTCCTTGAGGCTACCGAAGGTCAGCCCGCCCTGCCAGTAGCGTTGCAAGAACAGGAACGACACGATTATGGGCAGGATGGAGACGAGCGAGCCTGTAACGACTAGCGGGTAGAGATTCTGTGCGCCTCCACCTCCGCTCGCCACGTCATTCCAGGAGGCCAGCCCCACCGTAAGCGGGTAGAGGTTAGGATTGTTCAGGACGACGAGGGGGAGGAAGTAGTTGTTCCAGGTCTGCACGAAGGACAAAAGGAGCACGGTGACAAAGCCGGGAGCCAGGACGCGCAGGGCGACACTCCAGAAAATCCTGAACTCGCCAGCGCCATCGACGCGGGCTGCGTCGAGCAGGTCGTCAGGAATCGACTGCTCGGAGTACACGCGCATCAGATAGACGCCGAAAGGCGTGATCAGGGAAGGCAGGATCACGGCTAACGGGGTATTGACCAGCGCTACCTTGCTCAGGAGCAGGTAGGTGGGGATCACGAGCGCCGTAGGCGGGACCATGATAGCACCGAGAATAGTGGCGAACAGCAGGGTACGTCCCTTGAAGTGGAACTTCGCGAAGGCGTAGCCTGCTATCGTGGCCGCAAAGGCCGCCCCGAAGGCGCTGATCACAGAATAGTAGGCCGTGTTGATGAGCCAGTTTACGAAGACGCCCCCGTCGTAGGTAAATACCCCCTTCAGGTTGGCGAAGAGGTCGAACGAAGCGAACCAGAGTCCGAAAGTCGAGAACAGGGCGGCGCCATCCTTGGTAGCCGAGACGATCAGGTAGAAAAGCGGCAACAGCGAGTAGACCAGGAACACGAGCAGAAATGCCGTGACCACGAGTCTGCTGCCGAGGATGTTGCTGGAAGAGCCGGCCTTTCTTGCGGGTGTCGGGGCCACTAGGAGCTGGCCTCTCCTCTATTCGTCACCAGCATAAAGACGTACGAGAAGACGACAACGACGGCGCCCAGCGCGAAGGATACCGCCGCAGAATAGTTGTACTCCTGGTTGACGAAGGCGAGGCTATAGGCGTAGAGGTTGGGTGTGTAGCCGTTGGTGATCACCCCTGGCGCGTTCGCCTGGAGTACGCGCGGCTCATTGAAGAGCTGGAACGTCCCTATGATGGAGAAGACCCCGGTAAGCAGGATGGCCGGAAAGATCAAAGGTATCCTGATGTAGAGCGCTATCTGCCAGGGTTTGGCGCCGTCCACGGCCCCCGCGTCCCTTACCTCCGTGGGAACGGCCTGCAGCGCCGCGTACATGATGATCATGTTGTAACCCGTGAACTCCCAGGTAACGATATTCGCGATGGAGGGTAGCATCCACGCATCCGACAGGAAGGCCGGTGCCGGGAGGCCGAGGTAATCGGCGATCTGCGAGAACGGTCCGAAGGTCGGGCCGTAGAGGTAGCCCCAGATCAGGGTTGCCACCACAGCGGGCACCGCGTAGGGGAGAAAGAACCCGAGCCTGAACACGTTGGTAAACCATGCCGCGCCGCTGTCGAGCAGCAGGGCGAACACGAGGGCAAGACCGAGCATGATCGGGACCTGGAAGATACCGAAGAAGATCATGCGCTTTACCCCACCCCAGAAGGCGGGATCCCCCAGCGCCTGGGCGTAGTTCTCGAACCCGACGAAGACGGTGCCGCCAACGAGCTTGTCGGCGAACACGCTTATCGCTAGGGCGTAAGCGAGTGGAAGGATCAAGAACAACGCGAAGAGGACGAGGAATGGCGCCAGGAACACATAAGGGACGGCAGCCTGGCGCAGCCGGCTGCGGGAGGCCCTGGCGCCTGATCCTTCGACGCTCTCTTTGGAGGACTGCGCTCCCTGGCTCACCACCTTGTGCCTCCCACGTCAGACACGCTCTGCGCCGCCGACCTGGGTGACAAAGGGCACATTACTGTACCTTGAAGCCCTGTTCCTTGGCGTACCCCGTGACGCTGTTCTGGACCTTGTCCATAGCCTCAGGGACGGTGGTATCGCCCTTTGCCGCGTCACCGACCTTCTCTAACATCTGGGCGTAGACGTAGTCCTGGAAAGGGCTCCATTCGAAACCCTTGTCCACGTTATTGGACGCATCTATGAACACAGAGTTGACCTTCTGACCACCGGCAAAAGCCAGCCTGGCGTTCACGAAGTCGGGGCTGTTCAGCCTGCTCGTCTGCACGGGGAAGAGATTGCTCTCGGTGGTCAGTTTTTCGACTGACTTCTCGTTATTGTTCAGCCAGATCGCGAACTCCGTCGCGGCCTCGGGCTCCTCGCTGGCGGCCGTGACCGCGCTAGTCGACCCACCCCAGTTCGCCGAGACGTTCTCGCCGGCCTTCCACTGCGGCAGCGGCGCGGCGCGCCACTTGCCTGCCGACTCGCCGGCGACACCCTTGAGGAAAACCGGTCCCCACCCCGCGGTGATCCAGGTGGCGTACTTGCCCTTGCCTAGCCCGGAGTACCAGTCGTTGGTGAAGTCGGGGTCCGTGCTGACGGTACCGTCGTCGATAAGCCCCTGCCAGTAATTGGCGACCTGCATCGCGCCCTGATCGTTCATGTTGATGGAGATCTTGGCCCCGTTGACATCGAAAGGCCGTGAACCAGCCTGCCACATCAGGCCGGTGATCCAACCTCCGTCGTTGGCGGCGAAGTCGATCATGTAGGTGTCGGGGTCTGCCTCGTGCAGCTTTTGGGCCTCGCTGGCGAACTCGTCCCAGGTCTTAGGGACCTTCAGATCGTATTTGTCGAAGATATCCTTGCGATAGAGTAGCGCCATGGGCCCGCTGTCCTGCGGGATTGCATAGACCTTGTCCCCCTCCGAAACCTGGCCCCAGGTCCAGCCAACGTAGTCGTCCTTCACGTCGTTGGCGCCGTACTGGGAGATGTCGGCAAGCGCGTCGATCTGGGTGAAGGAGGGGATGTACTGGAACTCGATCTGCACCACGTCAGGCACACCTTTTTCGGCCTTGAGCGCCGTACGCAGCTTGGTGTATTCGTCCGGTCCCTGCCCGGCGTTGACGTACTTTACCGTAACGTTCTTGTGGGTGTCGTTGAATAACTGGACCTCATCTTTTATTCCTGGCACCCAGGACCAGAAGGTGATGGTCGCCGGTCCCCCTGATGAACCGCAACCCGTGGCGAGAACTATCAGCAGCACGATGGCTGCCATCGGACCCGAGAAGCGTACGGGACCAGCGAGCCTACGCAAATTCATCCTGGCAACTCCCTTCCCTGGCCGCAACGATGTGCGGACCCTCGATGGTCCCCGTCCAGGTTTCATCCTGGTTGACCTTTCCCCAATCCCACTCCTGTGGTCCGCCATCTTGGGCGGATGCCTACCCTGCCACAGAATAATCACACCAATCCTATACCAGGCGTAACTCTACAGTCAAATCAGTCGTCTCGTTACGTGGCGCACGAGCAGGGCCGGCTTGGTTCGCTACAGACGAGCATCGCCTTGCAAGGTGGGCCTTTGCCTGTCGCTAACCCTGGCTGGAGATCTCTGCTCCCGAGGACCTTACGCCTTCTGGCATGGCCTCGCCGTGGGCTTCAATGAGCTCGTCCACCATCGCGGCGATCTCGTCGAGAGAGAGCACACTCGAGGCGTGCCTATCGAGCATGGCGGCGTGATGGACGTGATCCCGCCTTCCCTCCAGCGCCGCCCTGACCGTGAGGTTCTGGACCGCCGTGTGCGGGGCGCAGGTCGCGGCGCACTGCGGCGGAAGGTCCCCCACGTAGCAGGGACGCAGTCCTGTGTCGTCGACCAGGATCGGCACCTCTACGCAACACCCTGCGGGGAGGTTGGTAATGAGTCCCTTATTCTCGACGTTTCCGTATATGGCACGCGCCTCGCCGGTGACGAGCGAGTGGATGATCAGCGAGCCGTACTCGACGCTCCGGCCCAGCGTGAAGTCCTCTCCGGCGAGCAGCTTGCGACGGGTCTCGGCGTACTGGACGAGGTTCTCTTCGCTGCGACGGACGTACTCGTCTACGGGCACGTCGTAGAGGTCGATGAGCCGGTCGTCCTTTAGGAAGTAGGGCACGTACTCGGCGTTGTGTTCGCTCGACTCGGTGACGAAGTACCCGAAGCGGCGCATTAGCTCGAAGCGCACCTTGTCTTTGGCGTACACGTCGGGGTCCTCTATCGCCGCGAACAGCAGCGGGTAGGCGTCCTTGCCTTCGACCTCCAGGCGCGTCATCCAGGCGATGTGGTTTATGCCGGCGCACTCGTAGAGAAGGTCCTCGTGCTCCACCCCGATGTAGGAGGCTATCTCGCGCGCGGTGTAAGGGACGCTGTGGCAGAGCCCGACGCTCTTTATATCGGGGTTTGCCGTATACAGCGCCTCCATCAGGATGCTCATGGGGTTCGTGTAGTTCAGGAGCAGCGCCCGCGGGCAGAGTTCCGCCATCTCGGCGGCCAGGTCGAGGACGAAAGGTATCGTGCGCAGTCCGCGGAAGATACCGCCTATGCCCATCGAGTCGGCGATAGTCTGCTTGAGGCCGTACTTCTTGGGGATCTCGAAGTCGAGCAGGGTGGCCTCGTGCATGCCGATCTGAACCATGTTCACCACGAAGTCCGCTCCTTCGAGCGCCCGCCGCCGGTCGAGAAGTTCCTCGATGTTCGCATCGGCTTCGAGCTGCTCTGAGGTCCAGCGGGCCATCATGCCCGCGGTCTCCAGCCGCTCGGGGTCTATGTCGTGCAGGGCGATGGTAGTTCCGTGCAACTCGGGAAAGCTCAGGGTGTCTGTCAGGAGGTTCTTGGTGAAGACGACGCTCCCCGCACCGATAAAGGCTATCTTCATGGCAATATCCTTTCTCTGAAAGCGCAAAGTGTAATCCCCACCACACAGGTTACTTCAACACGGCCACCCCGGCAGGAGGGATGTCGATCTGGTGCAAGCCGGTTTCGAGCTCGATGCTGTCCGTACGCGTGACGCGTCCCCGACAATCGTGCACCTCCACTCCGCGCGTGCCCGCGTCGTCCGCGAGATAGACCACCACGCCCTCCTCGAGCGTGCCGTTTACGACGAGGAGCGTGGCCGGAACCTCCCCTTCGAGCGGAACGACCGCGTTCGCGTACGCGGCTGCGGCCAGCTTCGATTCCGTGTGCGCGAGCACGACCGGGTAGATTGCCTCGGGGTGGAGCGGTTCCAGGGCGCCATCCAGAAATACGTCGCGATGTTCGCGCCAGAAGCCCAGCCAGAAGCGCAACATCTCCACGTGTTCCGGCGGTATCCGGTCGAGGAGAACCGAGATCTGGGGCACGCCGAAGAGGACGTTCACCAGCTGAAGCGCCGCGCTGTGTACGGGATCCTCAGGGTGCCACATGAGCATGTCGGAGTGGGTGGCGGTATCCCCACAGAGGAGCCTGATATCCAGGGTGTGCATCCTGTTCTCGACGGCGTCGTTCGGGCAATCCATCGCCCTGAACATGTTGCCGTACTTGCGCATTAAAGGCCCGACGTAACTCTGGCGGAACTCTACCATCACGTCGGGCTTTGTCCTGCGGAGGCGCACGATCGTATCCTCCAGGAGCCTGTCCACCGCCTCGGGCACACCCTCGAAGTCGCGGCCTCCACCAGTCCGTTGCGAAGTGCCGAAGCTATCCACGAAATCGAGCTTGAAACCGTCGAGATCCCACTCCCTCAGGGCCGACTCGTAGGTCTCGATCAAGAACTCGCGCACCTCGGGGAAGCGCGGGTCGAGGACACCAGCCCCGAGGCGTTTGATCTCCTGGAGCAACATCCCCGAAAACCGATTCCAGGCCCCGCTTTGAAGGCCAACGAACGGTACGGAGTACCAGAGGAGGAACTTCATCCGGAGCGCGTGTACCCTGTCTACGTGGGCGCGCATGTCCGGGATCTTCTCGGGCGCCGGCTCCCAGTCGCCGGTGTGGGCGTAGCCCCGCTCGTTGCTCGTGGTCTGCCAGCCGTCGTCCACGATCACTGCCTCGCATCCCAGTTCTTTCGCGAGGCGACACTGCTCCTCGACACGCCGGGGGTCGAAGTCCTGGTGGAAGCTGTACCACGTCGAGTACATCGGCAACCGCGCCGTCTCCGGCACCCCAGCCGGCTCGTAACCCGGCAGACCTGCCCACCAGCGGCTGACGTCGGAGAGGGTCTCGTGGTAGGGAAAGTCCCTGGTGTCGAGCATGAGCGTAGTCTCGTAGACACCCAGCGGTGCCGGCGGTTCATCGAAGAGCCTGACCCAGCAACTCGCCTCGCCCGTCTCTTCGTGGACCCCGGCGTGGAACGTGACGGGGTTGAGCGCGTCGGAGAGCGCGAAGGTCAGACGGTTACGGCCCTCTAGATCGTACAGACAGCCGACGGGCGCGCCTGAGGTCGCCTTGGAGTAGATGCCCTTCCCCCAGTCCACCCTCAGGCCCTTGTCGTAACCCGCGCCGGCGTGCCAGAAGCCGTGCACGGCCACCAGCGGATGGGACCATGAGAGGCGGAACACCGGTGGACGTCCTGCTTCGTCGGATTCTATACGCAGGTGCACCAGCTCAACTGCGCTCTCCAGCGTCGAGGTCGAGAGGGAGCCTCGAAAGCCCCCCCCTCCTCCATCCAGCTTCACCTCAATGTCGCCGGCCGTCACACTGGTGCGGTCCATGCGAAGCTAGACCTTCGTCTGCGTGAACTGTGGCAGCCAGCGCGCCTGGGCTTCGAGCATCTCGTCTACCATCGAGTGGATCTGGGGCAGCGTACAGACGGCGGCCGTGAGAGGGTCGAGCATAATGGCGTGGTGCACGGTATTCACATCGCCCGAAAGGGCTGCTTCCACGGTCAACTCCTGCACGTTGATGTTGGTCCGGTTGAGGGCTGCGAGCTGGGGTGGGTAGTGTTCGATGCTTGTGGGCTGTACGCCGTTTGCGTCGACCAAGCAGGGAACCTCGACGCAGCACCCGTATGGCAGACCGGGCATTAGGCTCCGGTTGGGCACGTTGCCGTTTACCCTGATGGGCCGGTCTGTCTCCACGGCCTCGATGATGAACGAACCGTATTCGTTGGTACGCCCGGTCGGAGGCGAGCCGTCGGGCGACTCCTCCTGCACGCCCAGGCAGTGGCGCAGATACCCGCCGGTGCGGCCGAAGTCGAACCAGTGGTCGGCTTCGTTCTCGAAGCGCGGCACGAGCTCCTTCTCGACCATCCGGGCGCTCTTGCGGAAGTACGGCGCGTATTCGCTGGCGTGGCCGCTCGACTCGGTGACGAAAAAGCCGAAGTTCTCCATGAGCTCCACGCGTACGGGTTCCTGTCCACGTACCTCGTCCCGCCCGATGGCGTCCCGGATCTCCGGGTACAGATCATCCTTACCGCGCCGGAACTCCAAGAAGAACGCCTGGTGGTTGATACCGGCGCACAGGTAATTCACGTTCTCGTAGGGCACCCCGATCCACGAAGCGAGCATCTCGCTCGTCCCTTGGACGCTGTGGCAGAGACCTACGTGCGGACGTCCCGTACCCACATCTACCGCCCAGCAGTTGGCCGCCATCGGGTTGACGTAGTTGAGCAGCAAGGCCTCGGGGGCTAAATCGTCCATCTCGTCGCACAGATCCAGGAGGACAGGGATGGTCCTCAAAGCACGGAAGACACCGCCAGGCCCTAGAGTGTCGCCCACGCATTGCTCGACGCCGTACTTCTTCGGGATCTCGATGTCTAGAGTGTAGGCGTCGAGTCCGCCCTGCTGGAACGTCGTCACTACGTAGTCGGCGCCCCCTATGGCCTCCCGACGGTCGGTTGTGGCCTCCACCCTTGCGCCGAGTCCGCGACGGTCCACCATGTTCTGGACGAGGTCGTGGGAGTTGCGCAGCCTGCCGGTTTCTATGTCCATCAGGGAGATCGTGCTCTCCTGCAACGCCGGGGCGAGCAGGATGTCCGAGCACAGGTTGCGCGTGAAGACGGCGCTCCCCGCGCCGATAAGGGCTATCCTGGGCACTGACGTGTCCCTTTCTGTCGAGGCCTTATCTGGGGGACGTTACATGCATAACGGACCACGATCAAGGCTCTGCGCAATCAATGAATGCCTGCGTCTTCAACGCCGCAGGGACCTCCGCCGGTGCTCTCCTCGATGGTGACCTCCTCGCCGTCCATGGTCAGGATCGGGCGGTACCACTTCGAGATTCGCTCCGAAGAACGTCCGATGTAATGGCAGATGAACGAGCGCCGGAAGCGGTCCCTGCTCGTGTTCGGCTGCGAGCCGTGTACGAGCTGGCCGTTGAAGAAGAGCACGTCCCCCGGCCGCATGACGACGGGCACGGCCTCGAGTCCCTCGGGGACGGGCACGTAGTCGCGGGTGAAGGAGACGTCGGAGTCAGCCTCCTCAGGGCAGAACAGTTCCATATCGTGGGTGCCAGGTACGACCTCGAGCCCACCGTTCTCCCGGTCCGCCGGATCGAGGGCGACCCAGGCGGCGATACACGTGCCTGGTTCGACCTTGAGGTAGAAGTTGTCCTGATGAAGCGCCTGGCCCTTCGCCCCCGCCGGTTTGAAGTACAGCATGCTCTGTGCGGCGAGTGGCTCCTCACCGAATAGGCCTGTGAGCGTGGTCTCCAGGCGATCGTCGAGCAGGTAGCGCAGGGCCAACTCGTTGACCCTGTGCGGATGCATCATGCGGGGATAGAGCTTGAGTATGTCCCCATCCGCCTCCTCGGGATCCGCAGGCTCGAAGCAGCCAGGGATCGGACCTCCCGCGTGCAACTGCATGAAGTTGTCCACCAGAGCCCTGATCTCCTCCGGCGCGAAGAGCCCCTCTACCAGGAGGTAACCATCCTCCCCGAAGGTCCTGACCTGTTCCGACGTAAGTCGCTGCGTGGACTGCAAGATTCACCCTCCAACCTTTCCGCCAACTCCATACGAGATGCTAGACGAGAGGCACGATCCAGAAAATAGTCTCGATGGCTGAAAAGATGTACTATCCTGCTATGAGCCTGCCAGAGGTCCCGTCTCCGCCGCCGGGCGTGCTCGTCACGGGCCACTTCCGTGAGGGGTTCGGCTACAGGGTGCGCAGGCCCAGGGGTTCGGGTAACTGGCTGCTCACGTACACGCTAGAGGGAAGGGGGCTCTACCGAGGGTC
>JBKPNW010000045.1:0-9974 GCA_046732815.1 Actinomycetota bacterium
TGATCGAGTTTACCGACGTGTTCTGCTTGAAACTCGTGCCAAAGTCTCCGTGAAGGACGATGTCCCTCACCCAGATGCCATACTGGACGGGTAGGGGCTGATCCAGACCATACTGGGCGCTTATGCGCTCGATATCGGACTGCGTGACGCGCGGGTTGAGCTTGAGCTCCGTCAGCGGGTCGGGTCCTAGAGCAACGAGCCCGAAGATGACGATGCTGCTGAAGAAGAGCACGACAATGCTAAAGATCGTCTTTCTGACTATGTAGGCGAACATGGTCTGAGGCACCTCCGATAGGGGAGTGCGGCAACGGGATTTAAGTGAACTTCCAATCCTCGATATTCCAGAACGGTCCTGCAAGGGTCGGGTTGGCCTCAGGACCGCTGAGGTTATCGGTGTATGCGTAGTAGACCGGCCGCTGGTACATCGGTATAAGCGGCATATCCTTCACCATCAGATCTTGCGCCTGCCTGATCAGGTCTGCTCGCTTGGGTACATCTACTTCCTTGTCGGACTCTTCCCACAGGCTCGTCACCTTATCGTTCTTGTAGCGGTAGTAGTTCTGTCCTTTCGGAGGCACCTGATTGGCGCTGAAGAGCGTGGTCGAGGTGGGATCGGGGTTCGCGAGCCAGGCCCACTCGCCCATCTCGAACTTGCCCTGGGGCGTCCACTGGCCGAAGAAGGTGTCGGCGGAGGTGTTCTTTATAGTTATCGTGATACCGATGTCCTTGAGCTGTTGCTGGACCACCTGCTGCAGCGTCTCACGCAGCCTATCACCCGATGTCGTCGAGAAGGTCATCTCGGTCTTGGCCCCTTCTGACTTCGCCTGTTCTACCAGATCCTTGGCCTTATCGGGATCGTGTGTGTAGTCGGCCCACGCCGGGCTGTAGTAGGGCTTCTGGTCGGGCACCAGCACGCTCTGGAGCGTATTCACCTGCCCTTTGAGGATCTCGCTTATGACCTGGTCGCGGTTTATGCCGTAGGCTATCGCCTGGCGTATCTTGAGGTTGGGCACCGCTTCGACGTTGAACGCAATATGCTCCCAGATCGTCCCCGCCTTGACTTGCACCTCTACACCCTCGAAGTCCTCGAGCTTGGGCAGAAGGCCGATATCCGGCGGTGGATCTATAAACTGCACCTCGGCAGATTGCAGCGACGCCGTCTGCGTGTTGGTATCAGGGATGAAACGGAAGACTACTTCCTCGAGTTCTGGCTTCTCACCCCAGTAGTTCTCGTTACGCACTACGGTCATGCTCTGGCCCTTCTTCCATTCCTTGAACTTGAAGGGCCCGCTGCCTACCACCTCGCTGTTGGCCACCTTGTTGAAGTCTTCATCTTCGTAGATGTGCTTGGGCCAGATCTGGGTCTCCGAGCCACCTAGCAGAGTCTTCCAGGGAGCGTAGGGTTTGTCCTTCTTGAAAGTGAACCGCACCGTCAGGTCGTCCGGCGTCTCGAATGTATCTATATCCTCCCAGCCGGTGCGGGTGATGATCTTGTTCTTGGGGTCCATGATCAGATCGTAGGTGAACTTGGCATCCTCGCTGGTAAGTGGTTTGCCATCCGACCACGTGAGGCCCTTCTTGAGCTTGTATTCGATGGTCAGGGGGCTCTCGCTGACGACCTGGGGCATACCGTCGGCGAGCTGCGGACCCATGGATAGATCCGGCAGGATCACCAGCGGCGCCTGTTGTATAGGCGCCGTCACGTCTGCGGTGGCCGCTAGGTCCCCGCCGACGATGAAGCTGTTGAGTATCGCCGGTTCCTCGTAGTAGCCAACCGTTAGGGTGTTGCCCCCACCACCCCCGCCTCCCCCACCGCCTCCTTGCTGGCCGCCGCCGCAGCCCGCCACCCCTAGCAGGGCGGCGCCCGCAAGGCCGGTGCCACCAATCCTCAGGAAATCGCGGCGGCTTATCTGGGTCGTGCCGAATCCTTCCGATCGAACGTTTTCTACGCTCATTAGCCCACCTTTCTTGTTCAGGCACCCCGCTCGCATTTGTACGTACGAATCTAATCCGGCTCCGGATGTGTCTCGCGACGTTTGCCCTTTGCCCGTTTCGAGACAGTATGGGTTACATCGAACGCCGATGCAACAAACCGCGCCAGAGAAGCGGGTCATCATGCGTGCCTCCATTGCTACCGGCCGACGGCGTAGCCTTGCATGCCCCGGGGGTTGGCGGCCGCGCGAAGCGAACCGTCACTGGCGTTCCTGCTCACCGCGGAGAGCCTCCCGAGCGACCACCCATCTACGACGTCGATGTCATGACCGCGGGCACGCAAGTCCTCGATAACGTCGGGCTCCAGCCTGTCCTCGACCACGATCTTGCCCGGAGACGACGTGCGTGGGTAGAACGAGCTCGGGAAGTGCTCCGTGTGGAAGTTAGGCGCGTCGATGGCCTCTTGCAGGTTGAGGCCGAAGTGGACGTGGGACAGGAAGAAGTTAAGGGACCACTGGTCCTGCTGATCCCCGCCAGGGGTACCGAAGGCCAGGTACGGTTCGCCATCGCGCAACGCCAGCGAGGGGGATAGGGTCGTACGGGGTCGCTTTCCGCCCGCCAGGGAGTTGGGCAGGCCTTCCGTGAGCCAGAACATCTGCGCGCGGGTGCCGAGGGGGAAGCCGAGGCCAGGGATCACGGGCGAGCTCTGTAACCATCCGCCGCTCGGAGTGGCGGAGACCATGTTCCCGTGGCGGTCGACGACGTCCACGTGACAGGTGTCCCCGCTGCCCTGGTCGTCGCGCGGCACCGTCGGCTCACCGGCTCCCGCGGAGTCGCCGGCGGCCGCGGCCGGCTGCTCAGGTAGACGCGGAGAACGCCCCTCGCCGGCCGTTCCAGGGCGCAGCTCATAGGAGGCGTCCTCATCGACGAGTGCCCTGTGCGACTCTGCGTAGGATGGGTCCAGCAACCTGTCAAGAGGTACGTCCACGAACCGTGGGTCGCCGTAGTAGGCTTCCCTGTCGGCGAACGCCAGCTTGGCGCACTCCACGACCGTGTGGATGTATTCGGTGGTGTTGTGGCCCATGCCGGCCAGATCGAACCCGTCCAGCAACGCCAGCTGCTTGAGAAATACCGGTCCCTGGCCCCACGCCCCGGTCTTGCACACCGTGTAGCCGTGGTAGTCCGACGTCGCCGGCGAATCCAGTTCGGCCCTGTAGGCGGCAAGGTCATCGCCGCTCAACAGGCCCCCGTGGCGCCGGCCCGAGGTATCCATCACCCGGGTCGAAGTCACATACCGGTCGATGGCCTCGGCGACGAAGCCGCGGTAGAACGCGTTGCGGGCCGCCTGTATCTGCTCGTCGCGATCGGCGCTTTTAGACTCGGCCTCCGCGACGATGCGACGGTAGGTACCGGACAGGTCGGGGTTGGAGAACAGGGTGCCCGGTTTTGGGATTCCTCCCCCGCGCAGATATACCTGTGCCGAAGAGGTCCATTCGTCACGGAACAGCCTCTCGACCCCGCTTATGGTGGCGCTGATCCTGGGCACCAGCGGGTAGCCGTGCCCGGCGTAGTCGATCGCGTAGCGCATCACCTCCGAGAGTCGGAGCGTACCGAATTCGCCGAGCAGGAGCATCCACGCGTCGAATGCGCCTGGCACGCAGGCGGCGAGCAGCCCCGTACCTGGCACCAACTCGAGGCCGAGATCCTCGAAGCGCGCGATGCTCGCCGCGGCCGGGGCCGGCCCCTGGCCGCCTACGACCAGCGGCTCTGCCCCGTCTACGCTGTGGAGGATGATCGGGACCTCCCCGCCAGGGCCGTTGAGGTGGGGCTCGACCACCTGGAGGGTCAGCCCTGCGGCCACGGCAGCATCGAAAGCGTTACCCCCTGACTCCAGTACAGCCATGCCCGCCGAGGAGGCGAGCCAGTGCGTGGAGGCAACCATGCCGTGGGTACCTATGAGTTCCGGCCTGGTCGTGAACAAGCAGTGCTCCTAATTAATGCAGTGACACGCAGCGACCCAGTGCTCCGGGCTCACCTCGCGCCACACGGGTTCGTCGTGGCCGCAGGCTTCTGTGGCGTAAGGACAACGGGTCCTGAAGCGGCATCCCGAAGGGGGGTCCACGGGGGAAGGTACGTCGCCTTCGAGGACCATGCGCTCGCGCTCGAGTTCGACGTCGGGGTCGGGGATCGGGACCGCGGAGAGCAGGGCCTGGGTGTAGGGGTGCAGAGGGTTGCTGTAGAGCTCCTCGCTCGGCGCCATCTCTACCATCACGCCGAGGTACATCACCCCCACGCGGTCGGAGATGTACTTGACCACCGAGAGATCGTGGGAGATGAACAGGTAGGTCAGGTCTCTTTCCCTCTGGAGCCGCTTCATCAGGTTGATCACCTGCGCCTGGATCGAGACGTCCAGGGCGGAGACGGGCTCGTCGGCCACGATGAAGTCGGGGTCGACGGCCAGGGCGCGGGCTATCCCGATCCTCTGCCGCTGCCCACCGGAGAACTCGTGCGGGTAGCGACTGGCGTGCTCCTGGTTCAGGCCCACCGTCTCCAGAAGCTCGTGCACCCGGTCGAGGCGCTCCTCGCCTCTGCCGGCGAGCTTGTGGATGTCCAGGCCCTCGGCGACGATGTCGCCGACGATCATGCGAGGGTTCAGGGAGGCCTGGGGGTCCTGGAAGACCATCTGCATCTTGCGACTGAGGGTCCTCGCCTCCTCGCCCGTCGTCCGGTGGATATCTGTGCCGCCGAAGACGACCTGCCCGGCAGAGGGCTCGTAGAGCCTCACCAGCGTCCTGCCCACCGTGGACTTGCCGCACCCGGACTCACCCACGAGGCCGAAAGTCTCGCCCTTCTTTATCTCCAGCGAGATGCCGTCCACGGCCTTGAGCGTCATTCCCCGCCCGACCCGGAAGTGCTTCTTGAGGTCAAGGACCTCAAGCAACGCCCGCCCGTTGGCGGAGCCGTTCGCGCCCGTCGCCGTCAATGCCTTCCTCCTACCCGGGCGGGTGGATCGACCTTCGGGGCCATCGGGTGGTGCAGCCAGCACGTCGCCCAGTGCTCCTCGGAGAACCTCGTAATCTCCGGCATCTCGTCGCCGCAGACCTTCATGGTGTAGGGGCAGCGGGCGCTGAACGGACAACCCTTAGGCAGGTTGATCGCGTCTGGCGGGGTGCCTGGGATCGGAATAAGATCTTCGCTGCGGTCCGCCGTCGGGAGGGGTATGGAAGCGAGCAGGCCCCAGGTGTAGGGCATCTGGGGGTTATAGAAGATCTCGCGCACAGTCCCCGTCTCCACGATTTTGCCCCCGTACATCACCGCTATGCGATGGGCGGAGCTGGCGACCACGCCGAGGTCGTGCGTGATCAGGACGATGGACATGCTGAGCCGGGCCTGCAGGTCGCGCATGAGCTCCAGGATCTGGGCCTGGATGGTCACATCGAGCGCCGTCGTCGGCTCGTCCGCTATGAGGACCTGAGGATCGCAGGCGAGGGCTATCGCTATGACCACCCTCTGACGCATCCCGCCGGAGAACTGGTGCGGGTACTGCCTGAAGCGGTCCCCTGGGTTCGGGATTCCGACGAGCTTCAGCAACTCCACAGCACGCCTTTTCGCCGCGTTCCCCGTCATGCCGAGGTGCTTCTTGAGGCTCTCGGTGATCTGGCGCCCCACGCGCATCGTCGGGTCCAGGGATGTCATCGGGTCCTGAAAGACCATCGCTATCTTGGGGCCCCGGATCGCCTGCATCCGCCTCTCGGAGAGCTTGAGCAGGTTCTCACCCTCGAAGAGGATCTCACCACCCCTGACGATGGTGTTCGACTCGGGGTTCAGGCGCATGATGCTCCTGGCCGCCACCGATTTGCCCGAGCCCGACTCCCCGACAATGGCGAGCGTCTCGCCCTGCCGGAGATCGAAGGACGTCCCGCGCACCGCTTGCACCTCGCCGGCGTAGGTTGAGAAGGAGATCCTGAGGTCGCTGACCCGCAAGACGACCTCGGCGTTGAGGGCTCCGCTCGCCATCTACTTTCGCATCCTCGGGTCGAGGGCGTCGCGGAGCCCGTCGCCCAGGAGCCTGAAGCTGATGGTGATCAGGGCCAGCACGATCGCCGGGAATATCAGCAGATATGGGTAGAACCTCATCTGGTCCGCCCCGTCGTTGATCAGGGCCCCGAGCGAGGCGTTCGGCGGTTGGATGCCGAGCCCGATGAAGCTCAGAAACGCCTCGAAGAAGACGGCCTCGGGTACCGTGAACATCAGGGTGATGATCACTATGTAGAAGACGTTGGGGATGAGATGCTTCGCTATGAGGCGGTAGGTGCCCGCCCCCAGGGACCGCGAAGCCAGGAAGAACTCCTGCTCTTTGAGCCTCAAGGCCTGGCCCCGGATCAGGCGGGCCGAACTCGTCCAACCGGTTATGGTCAGGGCGAGGGTGATCGCGATTATGCCAGGCTCCAGGATCAGCATCATCAAGATAATGACCACAAGGCTGGGGATGCCGACCAGGACCTCGATGATACGTTGCATGACGTTGTCAACCCCGCCACCGTAGTACGCGGAGATGGCCCCATAAGACATCCCGATAACTATGTCCAGAGCGGTTGCGAGGAAGGCGATGTACAGCGAGACCCTGGTGCCCACCCAGACGCGGTCGAACATGCTGCGCCCGAACTCGTCTGTGCCGAACCAGAAGCCGGAGAGCGACGGCTCTCGGTACTGCTGTTCGAGATTCTGGGCGAAGGGAGTGTAGGGGGTGAGCCAGGGACCGGCGACGGCCAGGAGGAAGACCAGAAGGATTATGCCGCCGGCGGCGAGCGCGATGCGGTTCCGCTTCAGTCGCCGCCAGGCGTCTCTCCAGAAGCCAACCGGGGGACCAGAGAGTTCCTCGGCGTCCCTGGCGTTCGTCTTCACGGGTTCGAAGTGATCCTGCGTCAGCGTAATCTGTCTGTTACCTGTTTGCATATCTCCCCTACTCTCTATGCCCGGCCACGCGGATGCGGGGATCTACTATCCCGTAGAGGATGTCTTGTATCAGGTAGGAGGCCACGAAGAAGGCCGAGAAGAGCATGGTGGTGCCTACGATCATGGAGTAGTCGTTGACCTGGATCGAGCGCACGAACTGCTCGCCGATGCCGGGGATGGCGAAGACGGTCTCGACGATCAGGGTCCCCGTGAGCAGGGCGGCGGCGAGGGGCACGATGATGGTTATGAGCGGGATCATGGAGTTCCGCAACACGTGCCTGGCGACGACCGCGACCTTGCTCAGGCCCTTGGCCCTGGCCAGGGTCACGTAGTCCTGGCTAAGAACCTCCAGCATCTCAGTTCTGGTGAAGGTCGCCACGACGGCGGCGATCTCGATGGAGAGTACGATCGAGGGCAATACGGAGTGCCACCAGCTCTCGAAGAAGGCAGGGGGGAAGAGTCCCAGCTTGAACGCGAGCCAGTACTGCGCCAGCGGCGCGAGCACGAAGTCGGGGACGGAGACGCCAAGCACGGCCAGGAACGCTGCCCCGCTGTCCGCAAGGCTGTTGTGCCTGAGGGCGCCGATGACGCCGAGCAACAGTCCCCCAATCACCCCAAGGATCATCGCCTGAGTTCCCAGGAAAGCGGAGACCGGCAGCCTCTCCAGGATGATCTCCATGACGGGCTTACCGCTGTACTGGTAGGAGTTCCCGAGGTCTCCCTGCGCCAGATTAACCATGTACCTGGCGTACTGCACCAGCAGGGGGTCGTCCAGTCCGTACTGGGCCTCGATCTGCGCCCGCGCCTCGGGCGCGAGCTTCTGGTCGTTGAACGGCGAGCCGGGCAGGAGTTGCATGAGAAACCAGGTCGCCGTGGCGATGATGACCAGGATGACGAAGGCGTTGACCAGGCGCTTGAGCGTATACCTAAACATTAGTCACTTCTCCTCGCCGGGACTTCGGCAGAAAACGGCTCTCGAAGCGGACGCCGATCCCTACCGGCACGGACCTTCACCCCGGGCCCCGCTCAACTATTCCCTTCTATGCTTGCGTACTTGAAGTCGGGGCTACCGCCGAAATCGTGCGGCACGAAGCCCTTGAAGTACGGCTTCTTGAGACCGGCGGCGGTGGAGTAGTACTCGGGTATCATCACAGCGTCATCGAACAGGATCGGCTCGGCTTCCAGCATCATCTTCATGCGCTTGCGCTGGTCGCCCTCTTGCTTGGCGCCATTGATAAGCTCATCGTACCGCTCGTTCGCCCACGAGGTGTTGTTGAGCGGCGAATCAGAGAGGAAGAGGTCAAGGAAGGTCATCGGATCGTTGTAGTCCGCCCCCCAACCGGAGACGAAGGAGACCTGGTAGTCTTTCTTCTGCACCCTGGCCAGGCCGGCCTCGAAGGTCGTGGTCTCTATCTCGAGGTTGGCTCCCAGATTCTCCTTGTACTGGCCTTGTATAAAGGTAGCGATGTCGCGGGAGATGCTGCTGTCGTCGAATAGCATCTTCAAGCGTGGCGTTTCGCCGAGCTCTTCGACGCCCTGCTCCCAGAGCTGCCTGGCCCCGCTCGTGTCCGTGGGAACCAGGTCGCCCAAGGCCTGCCGGAAGGTCTGGTCTCCGGGACCAGGCGTGATGGCCGGCGGGACCAGTGCGTAGGCCGGCTCGGAGCCATCGGCCAGTATCTTCTCGGTGAGGATCTTCCTGTCAAAGCCGGTCATGAGCGCCCTGCGGATGTTGAGGTTCTTCAGCGCCGGCACGTCGTGGTTCAACTCGCCGTAGAAGGTCGTGGGTTCAACCCGCCGGTAGAACTGGGGGCTGTCCTCGTACTTCGCGACCTTATCTCCGAACAGGCCGGTTATGTCCAGCTCGCCGGCCTCATAGAGGTTGAGCGCTGTGTCGGTGTCCTTGACGATCCGCCCGTTGATCCGCCGGACGGCGACGTTGGCTTTGTCCCAGTAGCGGTCGTTCTTCTTCAGGACAGTCGTTCCCCCTGCGCCGACGCCGCCCTGGGTCATGACGTAGGGACCGTTGTAGATCAGGGTGTCCGCGTCCTGGGCGTAGTCGTCGCCCTGTTGCTCGACGTACTTCTGCTGCTGGGGAAAGTAGAGTGGGAAGGATGTGAGCTGCAGGAAGAATGGCGACTTGCTTACGAGCGTGACGCGCAGCGTCTTGTCGTCAGGCGTCTCTATGGCGACGTCCCCCGCGCTGCCCTCCCCAGCGTTGTACTCCGCGGCACCCTTCACAAACGTATAGATGAGGGCAGCGTACTCGCTCGCCGTGTCGGGGTTGACTACCTTGAGCCAGGCGTACCTGTAGTCCTGAGAGGTCACGGGGTCGCCGTTGGACCACTGCATGCCGTCGCGCAGCGTAAAGGTGTAGGTGAGCCCGTCACCGCTGACCTCAGCACCTTCGGCGGCGGCCGGTACGGGCTTCTGGTCCGGATCGAGCCTGTAGAGGCCCTCCATCGTGTTGACCAGAACCTCGAACGAGACTTCATCCGTAGCAAGAGCGGAGTCGAGGTAACGGATCTCCGTCGCGAAGTTGACATTGAGGGTGTCGCCGCCTCCACCACTACCACCGCCACCGCTCTGCTCGAAGATGCCGCAGCCCGCCGTGCCAAGCAGAGCAGCCCCGGCTAGACCCGTCCCGCTCATCTTCAGGAAGTCCCTGCGGCTAAGCTGTGTGCCGACGAGTACCTTGCTCGGCCTGACTCTCTTTATGGCCATCTAAACTCTCCCTTTGCTCTTCCAGCGCCGTAGTCTAACCCGACTACCACCTGTACATTATAAGGACAGAGGCCGAATTCAGACGCCCCACCGGTGCCTTCGGGTCACGCAACCCTCGGGCGCCGTCCTCGTAAAGGTACTACTGAACGAGGCCATTTACTCGAGCAGACCGTTGAGAGATTCCTATACTAGTCCACTTTAATCTAACTGTAACCATGATAGGCAAGGAGTGTCAAGCCACCTCCCGGCGCGCAGGGCAACATAACGGGAATCCAATCAAAGGGTCTCTGGCACCCTCACGTCGCACCTCTATCTCAAAGGGCCGGACATGTGGGTGGGGAGCAGCGGGTTGCAAGGGATAGACT
>JBKPNW010000046.1:0-4795 GCA_046732815.1 Actinomycetota bacterium
TCGGTACCTCAAGAACCTTGGCCTCCGCCTTGCCTGGGAATCTTGCCACGAACGCAACCTCCACATCCGGCTCAACAAGCGCCTGGTACGTCCCATGCCCTTTCTCGTGCCTCTCTACAAGCATGGCGGAGAGTCGCGCGCGTTGATGCGTCCGGGCATGTTGTTATACGAGGGTCTCTCCGGCTTCCGCAACTACCGTCTTCACCGCTTCATGAGTCGCGAGGAGACGCTCTCCCTGGCTCCCGCCTTGCCCATGGATGGGCTCACGGGCGGATGCCTCTATTACGACGCCGTGGTAAGCGACAACCGCTGGACGGTCGAGACCGTGAAAGACGGCGTTCGTCAGGGTGGGCTGGCAATCAATTATGCTCCGCTCACCGGTTTACTCACAGACAGAGGCAAGGTCATTGGAGGGCGCATCTACGATACGATTGGTGGTGAGCACTACGAGGTCCGCGCCGGGACGGTCGTCAACGCCACGGGTGTTTTCGCCGACCAGGTCCGGCGGATGGACAATCCCGACTGCGCGCAACTAGTCCGGCTCTCCAAAGGGACTCACCTGGTGTTCGCCGAAGAAGACGTGCCGCTCTCGGTCACCGTCGTCTTCTCCTCGCCGCTCGACAGGCGCTCGCTTTTTCTGGCCAAGCATGAGGGCTGCTTCCTCTACGGAACTTCGGACGACTGGGAGGAAGCCGATCCGGGCTCGCCAATACCCGCAGAGAACGATGTCGAGTATCTGCTGGCGACGCTCGATCGATTCATGCCCGAAGCGGGGTTGGATCGCGAAAAGGTGCGGTTCGTCTACAGCGGCTTTCGCCCGCTTCTGTATCCTGAGGACGGCGAACTAGATTCCGCTTCCGCCAGTCGCGAAGATCATATCGAGGTTTCCCCATCGGGCCTGATCAGCGTAATAGGAGGTAAGCTGACGACGGCGCGGATCATGGCGATTCGGGTTCTGGATCGTGTCATCGAGCAGATCGGAGGCACAACCACCTGGTCGAGATGCTGCACGCACAGGCTCTCCATCGGTGGAACGAACGAAGCGGTGGCCGAAGGATTGGCATACTGGGTCAAGCGATACCC
Organism: Actinomycetota bacterium; assembly: GCA_046732815.1. Classification (GTDB taxonomy): domain Bacteria; phylum Actinomycetota; class Rubrobacteria; order Rubrobacterales; family Rubrobacteraceae; genus Rubrobacter_D. The sequence continues at coordinate 1,084 of JBKPNW010000046.1, forward strand.
GAGGCTCTCCTGGTATTTCCAGATCCTTTACCAAAGATACGGGCTCGATGCATCTGCGATTTGCGGAGAAGCGATGGCCATTCACAAAGGGTTGAATCCCGACCCGCGTGCGGAGCCGATTCGGGCCGAGGTCCAGTACGTCTGCCGCAATGAGATGGTGTGCACGCTCGAGGACTTGCTCGAACGGCGCGCCGGCTTCCTGTACTGGGACTCGGAGGAGCGACTCGAACGCGCTCGGTATGGAGCTCGGGTGATTTGCGCCGAACTCGACCTGACCGAGAAGGAGTTCGAAGACCAGTTCGCCACGTACAGGGAGCACCTGAGCCGCTTTCATTCGTTGCCTGGCAGCCTACGCTAGGCGACCAGGGCGAAAGCACTACCAACTTCAGGCGGTCACAGGTTTCGGGTACAAGTCCCTAAAATACAAGACGATCTGAGTCACGTTTCCACATTGTGCAAGACGAGAGCCCCCGATAGGTGCGCTTCGACGGAGCCATTGTGCGCTAGAGTCCTTCAACGGGTTATGACATCCCTGACAGTGAGGTGACACCCTTACTAGATGTCAAGCTGTGTTGAGAAACAATCCGAAAAGGGGTGCGAGCAACGCTCCGAACGTGAATTTGGCCGCAATATATAAGGCGAAGGTGCTTTTCAGTCCCTTCTCGGCGCTCCGTAGGGTTAAGCTATGAACGCCTCAAAGCTATTCGGACAGTTTCAGAATATGAATACCGGGAAGGTCGCAACTGTTAGTAACCTCTAAGCAACACCAAGAATACGCCATATAGGGGATGTGCTGATCCTCACGAACCTTGTACGCTACCGCGGTGACGATGCAAGGGATGTTGTGGTGGCTATTGGCGGGAGTAGGCGTGTTGGTACTGCTAGCATGCACGCTGCTGTACAACCGTCTGGTGAAGTTGCGCAACAGGGTGGACAACGCCTGGTCGCAGGTCGACGTGCAGCTCAGGCGCCGCTACGACTTGATCCCGAACCTCGTCGCGACCGTGAACGCTTATGCCTCCCATGAGTCGGAGACCCTCGGAGCCGTCGTGAGGGCCCGCGACGGCGCCCGCTCCTCGGCCACGATCGCGGAGCAGGGCAGGGCCGAGACCGCCCTGACGGGTGCCATCGGCAACCTCCTGGTCGTCGCCGAGACCTACCCGGAGCTGCGCTCCGTGGAGAGGTTCGCGGAGTTGCAGGAGCAGCTTGCGAAGACCGAGGATAAGATCTCCGTCTCCCGACACATCTACAACGACACCACCCTCAACTTTAACGACGCCGTCACCACGTTACCTTCGAACCTCATTGCCCACCTCGCGGGTCTCTCCGTGCGCGACTACTTCGAGGCCGAAGAGAGATCGAGGCCCACCCCGGAGGTTACATGGCGAGAACCCTGACGCTGCTGGCGATAGTGGCGCTCGTCTTCGCGGTCCTTTTGGCTGGACCGTTCGCCGCCCCGGCCGAGGCTCAGGACAAGAGCTTCTCGCTGCCGAGGGCGCAGGTCGTAGCCGACGTACAGCCAGATGGCTCGGTCTTAGTCACGGAGAATATTACCTACGACTTCATCGGCTCCTTCGAGGGCGGGTACCGCGAGATACCCCTAGAGGACGGGATGAGCGTAACCGGCGTCTCCGTGAGCGAGGGAAGCAGAGGGTACGCGCCGGGAGCGTCGGCGGAGTTGGGATCATCTGGAGCGCCAGGCACATACGGCGCCGCCAATCTGGGCGGCGCCTACAGGATCGTGTGGCACTACCGGGCCTCCTACGAGGAGCGCACGTTCACCTTGCGCTACCGCCTCAACGGCCTGGCCGTAGCTCACGACGACGTCGTGGACGTCTACTGGCAGGTGTGGGGCGATGAGTGGGAAGAGCCGCTGGGCTCGCTTGAGGCAACCTTGGCCCTCCCCGGAGATGCCGGGGAAGGCGACTTCGTGAAGGTCTTCGGACATCCCGCTTCGGTGAGTGGGAAGACGAGCCTCGGCCCTGATAAGATCTCCCCCACTCTCATCGCAAGCGACGTGCCAGCTGGGCAGTTCGTCGAGATGCGGGTCGTCTTCCCGAGGGAGCTGCTATCTTCGACGGGTGGGGCGAGAGTGGAGCCGGGCGACGGGCTGCAACAGATCATGGACGAAGAGGCCGCGGAGGCCCGCAAGGCATGGCTCCAGGCTTGGCTCGTGCGCCTGCAGCCTTTGTTCGGGCTACTGCTGGTCCTCGTGTCCGTGGGGGCGATGGTGTTCATCTACCAGCGCTACGGTCAGGAGCCGAAGGTGGACTACGCCGAGGGCTACGAGCGGGAGCCGCCCACGAATGATCCGCCCGCGGTTATAGGCGCGATCATCACCCAGAAGCCCTCAGTGGGGACCAGGGAATTCACCGCAACCCTGTTCGACCTGATCCGGCGCGGCGTCCTCAAGGCTGAGCCAGTCTCGGTAAAGAAGGACGGCCTCTTGAGCGAGAAGACCATAACCGACCTCCGCGTCGATGTCGGCTCGGGCGATCCCGATTCGATCGAAGACTTCGCGCGCAACGTTCTCACGCTCAAAAACTTCGAGCGCAGGGTACTCAACGTGGCCGAACGCGTACTCTCCCATGGTCCAGTAACCCTGACGGATTTCGAGGAGCGCATAAAGGATGGTGATGACCGCCAGGCCAACCGTTCTTCGTACGAGTCCTTCAGTGACGCGGTGAAGCGGGAGGTCGAGCGGCGCGATCTCGTCGAGCGCAGCCCCGGTAGATTGTTGGGTCCGGCGGCCCTCGTGCTCGGGCTGGCTGGGGCCGCGTGGTTCGTGCTCTCCCTCTTGGGCGTGAACATTGGGGCTTTGATCTCCCTCATCTTCTCCAGCTTCATCGGCTTCGTCGGCGCAGCCGTGGTCGTCTGGGTGGTATTCCGGCGCGTCTTCGCCCGCCCCGACTCGGCTCTCGGCTCGACTCTGCACCGGATGTGGGTGAGACGCACGCCTAAGGGAGCCCTGCTCCACGCCCGCTGGCAGTCCTTCCGCCGCTACCTGACCGACTTCAGCCGCATGGAGGAGTCCCCCCCGGCCTCGCTCGCCCTGTGGGAACAGTTCCTGGTCTACGGCATCGCGTTAGGGGTGGCCGAGCAGGTACTCGAAGCCGCCCGGCTGCACGCCCCGCCGGAGATCACCAAGGGCAGCAGCTTCTACAGCCCTGGCATCGCAGGGTCCATCAGCGGACCCTACATTTTCTCATTCGCTAATCTTGAGAACGACTTCTCTGATGCCTTCACCCGTCCCTCCTCAGGATCGGGGAGCGGCGGGGGCGGCGGATGGTTCAGCGGAGGAGGTGGTGGTGGATTCGGGGGCGGAGGCGGCGGAGCATGGTAGCCGCAGGCAGCAAGCCCGAAACCGTGCGTCCGTCCGGAGCGTAGGTGCTATGAGGTCCACTGAGGCACCGCCCAGACTGCTTATTCACCCAACCTCGTAGAAGGATAATTCCCCGAAGTACGCGGAGCTTGGAGTTGGAGGCCCGCTCCTGGAGTTCGCTCCTAGTGCGAAGAGCGGATCTCGGCGCTTTCCTCCGCTGGGGTCTCCTCGGGGGCGCTCTCGGGAACCCCCACGAACGTTACCCTAAGCGTCGCCCACAAAGACGACAGCATGAACGCGAAAGCCCCGATCGTCGCCGCCAACAGCGTCACCTGCACCACGACGAGGGCGGAGATCACCCAGCCTTCCTGGATCACGGAGGTGGTGGTG
>JBKPNW010000047.1:0-13064 GCA_046732815.1 Actinomycetota bacterium
GGCGGCGTCGAGCTTCTCTACCGGCTCCCCGAGCAGCTCCTGTAGCCTCGCTGCGACCGGGTCCATTGCGTATTTCTGGTCGGGCTCGCCCTTGGGACGCCCGAGATGGGAGATCAAGACCGGACGGGCTCCCTCCGAGAGGAGGTAGTTGATCGTCGGCAGCGCGCGGCGAATGCGCGTGTCGTCCGTGACCTCGCCATCCTTGACGGGCACGTTGAAATCCACACGCACCAGCACCCGTTTGCCCCGCAAGTCGAGATCTCTGACACTACGTTTCATGGTCGCTCCCTTTGGTCGCTCAGCAATTCAGCTAGTCAGCACGGCGCTTCGCGCCTTGTCAGCATTTCAGCTTTCGCCTGCACAAGCCCTGGCTGACTTGCTGAAAGCGGCGTGCTGAAGTGCTGACAAGCGGAGGCCGAAGGCCGGAGCGTGCTGACTAGCTGACAAGCTCCTAGAGCTTGTCCCCCATGTACGCCGCGAGATCACACGTCCTGTTGGAGTAGCCCCACTCGTTGTCGTACCAGCCGAGCACCTTGACGGTGCCACCGTTGGACATGGTGAGCTGCGAGTCGAAGATGCACGAGGCTTTGTTGCCGACGATGTCGCTGGAGACCAGCGGGGCTTCCGCGTACTCCAGGATATCCGAAAGCTCCCCCTCGGCGGCCGACTGGAAGGCGGCGTTCACGTCGTCAGCGGAGGCTTCGCTGGAGATGCGGGCGACGAAATCCGTTATGGAGCCGTCGGCGACGGGGACGCGCATCGACATGCCGTCGACTTTGCCTTGTAGCTCGGGGTAGATCACACCCGCCGTCCGCGCCGCGCCCGTCGAGGTGGGAACGATGTTGTTTGGGGCCGAACGGGCACGCCTCGGGTCCTTGTGGGCCGCGTCGAGGAGGCTCTGGTCGTTGGTGTAGGCGTGTACGGTGGTCATGTAACCGGACTCGATGCCGAAGTTGTCCTGGATCACCTTGACCATCGGGATAATACAGTTGGTCGTGCATGAGGCGTTGGAGACGACTTCGTGGGCATCGGGGTCGTAGTCCTCATGGTTGACCTTGTAGACGAAGGTGGCATCGACACCCTTACCGGGGGCCGAGATGATGACCTTCTTCGCCCCGCCTTCGATGTGGGCTGCCGCGCCGTCGCGGCTGGTAAAGACGCCTGTTGACTCGACCACGATGTCGGCGCCGACGTCGCCCCAGGGGATCTGGGCCGGGTCCCGCTCGGCGAAGGTCTTGATCTCATGGTCGCCCACGTGCAACACGTTGCCGTCGAAGGAGACGTCCTCGGGCCAGATTCCGTGGGTCGAGTCGTGCTTGAAAAGGTTCGCCAGGCTATCGAAAGGCATCAGGTCGTTAGCCGCTACGACCTCGATGTCGCCGCGCTCCATCGCGGCCTTGGTGAACAGCATACCGATCCGACCGAAACCGTTTACTCCTACTCTTACGGCCACTCTTCTCTCCAGTCTCTAGCTTGCCACAATCTTCTATTGTGCCCGAAGAACCGGAAGATTATGCAGCACACGGTCTTCGGTATCCAGCGAGCGTTAGATCCCGGCTCGGATAGCGAGGCACCGCAGGAAGCGGACACTGCGCGAGCACCAAGGGGTGGTCGCCGATCTCGCGCCCTACGCATTCTAGTCTTATGGTATAGGGAGGGTATTCGCGCTCCTGCCTTTATTCGCCCGGCTGCGTAGGAGTAGAATCCCCCGAATTTCGGATCTACGTGAAGCACAAGAGAAGGGCTGGGATGTTACTCCCGGCCCTTCTGGTCACGTTCTCCAGAACGCTCGCGTTAGGAGTCCTCGTTGGCCCTTATCTTGCGGTCGACCTGCTCGATGAGGGTCTCGCGGTTCTTGTGCTTCTTCTCGTACTCGCGCACCTTCTTTAGCTGATCGGTTGGAAGGCCGTCGATCCTCCTGGAAACCTCAGCGACGGAGAGCTCGTCGTAGTTGGCGGTCCCCAGCGCCCCCATTACGGCCGTCCTTAGCTCTGCCTCGCGCGTGGCCTCCTCCGTCTGACGGAGGACGTCCTCGGTCCGCTCGGTGGCCTCCTCGGCTACCCGCAAGCCCTGGTGGGTGGCCTGCTCGGAGGCCCTAAGCCCCTGCTTTGCTACCTGCTCTGTTACCTCGAGGCCCTGCTGGGCAGCCCGCTGAAAGGTCCTCACGCCCTCCCGGAAGTAGGCGAAGGGAGAGAAGAGGTCGCGGTAGGCACCGAACCACCACCGGGTGAGCGCCCTAAAGCCCTCCTGCTGCCTGCTCACGCTCCGCGCGAACGCCTCTACGGTGTGGGCGTTCTGGTCTGTCTGCTCGCGCACGACCTCTGCGGCCTCGCCCATCCAGCCCCGCACGAACTCGGCGTTGCGGCCCTGGAGTTGCAAGAGCCTCACGCCGCTCGCGAAGAACTCCTGGGCGGCCCTGGCGTTCCGCTCCTGTAGCCTCAAGAACTCCAGCCCGCCTTCGGCGAGCCCGATGGAGCGGCGCTGGGCGCTCGCGAAGTTCTCGGCTATGGCCGAGAAGGCGTCGCGCTGGGCTTCGGCCATCTCTCGGCCAGTGCGCGTCGTCTCCTCGATGTTAGCGGTGGTGACCACTTCGTTACCTCCGTGGTAGTTGGTAACTGCTTGTTACTAAGTTCTTACCACACATATATCCGATGTAAACTCTAAGGCGTTGGATTCTTCGTTTTGCTCCTATTAGGACGACGGGTCGTCCCCCCTCCCGCTCGACGACCCCAATCCCCGACGATGCTCGCACGGGCAGCACCGTCGATGCACACTTCGGGCCATTTTCGCCCCTGGCATCCTCGAAGGTGCGGGCCACCTCGTCTTCGTCGAGCGGGCCGAGGACGTCAACCGGGAGGTCCTCGGGTTCCTGGAGCAAGGGGAGCCGCGCGGGGCCTGAGTTCGCGTGTATCCCCGGACCCGGCTGGGTAAAAAGCATCACGAGGCACACGCCAAGAGAGGAGCCGACGGAGATGACGGACCCAGGAAGTGCACGCGACGTGAACGAGGCCGCCCGGCGTTTCGCCGAGACCCTCGCCGATTCCTACAGGGTCGTCTACGAGCAGGCTGAAGGTTCGGCCGAGCGCCAGCGAGAGCGCGCCAAGGAGTTCTCCGAGTTCGTCGCCAAAAACCTCAGGGAGCAGACCGAGGCGAGCCGCGCCGGCGCCCAAACGCTCTCCGAGCAAGTGGAGAGGCAAAGGGAGGCCGGTGAGGACCTGGCCAGGGGGTCGGTAGGAGCCTACGCGGAGTTCCTCGACGAGGCCTTCTCGCGCTACCGCTCGGGCACCGAGCGCGTCGCGCATAACGTCCGGCAGGGGGCCGAGGCGAGCGGGCGGGCCGCGACCGGACTTTTGGGGGCGGCGACCGGGGCTGTGGTTGACGCCACGGGCCGCGCCGTCGATGCCACGGCCTCTGGGGCCGAGCAAGCCGCCGAGGCGGTCGCCTTCCCCATAGAGGGCTACGACCGGATGAACGTCGAGGAGATCTCCCCAAGGCTGGAGGGCCTCTCCGTGGAGGAGCTGCAGCTGGTTCGCGACTACGAGGAACTCCACGAGGGGCGCACGACGCTGCTCGAGCGGATGGACCGCAAGATAAGGGCGACCTCCTAGGTTAGACCCTATAGGCTAAGCCCTTGGCCATCCCCGATTCGGGAAGGGAGCACACGTGAGCAACGCGAAGAGAGGAGCACAGCGCTCCGGGCGCGGCGACGGAAACCCCGCGGCCGATGCCCCCGGTCCGCTGGCGGGGATCCCCGTCCCCGAGCTCTCCGGTTTGACCGAGCGGCCTTCGAGCCTCCCTTTCTACGGCAACTACTGCGGGCCCGGCCACGGCGATCCGACCTACCAGACGCCGCCCGTGGACGGCGTGGATCTCGCTTGCCGGGAGCACAACCGCTGCTACGCCCTCCTTGGTGACTTCGATAGCAGGTGCGACCGCCGGTTCGTCGAGCTCCTGCCGACGGCCATAGCCGAGACCCCCTCCCAGGAGGGCAAGAACGCGGGGCTACTGGCGCTATTGTACTTCTCCCTGGCCGAACCGAACCTCGGGCTGGGCAAGTCCCTCTTCGAGGGAGGCTGAGGCGGGTCGCGGTGAAATGCTGACGAGCCGGCGCAGTCGGTGGTTCGCCGCGCTCTTGGAGAGACCTCCGAGTTGGGCGAGCTCGGTGAGCGACGCGTCGGGGTACTCGAGCCGGAGCTCCAGCATCTCACGGAGCGCGGGTGGCAGATGCTCGGGGTCGATGGTTTGCAGGACCCGCTGCTGGCGGGCTGCGGCCGTCGCCGTGCGGCCGGCGTTCGCGGCGTCGAAGTTGGTGACGCGGTTCGCGTTGGCCTTGGCCTCACCCAGAACGGCCCTCGCCTCGTACTCGAGGACGGCTTCATTGAGACCCATCTGGGCGAGGACGGTCGTTACGCCGTCGGCGCTCTTGGTGTAGGCGACCCACCGTCCGCGCCGGCGTACGATCTTCAAGGGCGCGCGGGAGAAATCCGCGCAGCGGCGGATGAACGCTTCTTCGCGATGCACGAACTCCAGGTGGTGGCCCCCGCGACCGCCGGGACGGTTCACGGAGCCGGAGCCCTGGAACGCCCCCCGCAGGTAGCCGGCCCGCTCCGTGGCGGTGCGTGCGGAGCGGGCGAACCTCAGCTCTTCCTTCGCCTGTATCGCCCCGTTGCCCGCGGTGCGTACGGCGTAGCGGGTACGGCCGAAGCGGTCGGGGTCGATGGGTGAGAGTTTGGACTCCATCCCGAACTCCGAGCGCCACAGGCGCACCACGGAGCGGGCGACGGCCGCGCTCGGGGTGCGCAGGGTAACGCCGCCCTCATCCCAGACCCCTGAGGCGTCGACCAGACCCGCGAGCTCGGACCGGCCGACACTCAGGGCGCTCGACGCCGCGCCGGCGGCCAGCTGGCGACGCACCTCAGAGGCGAACGAGGGCAGCCTCGCCCACCTCCCTCGCCAACAGCGCGGGGTCGTGCCTCACGCCGGCGAGGCTCTCATTCGAGAGGAGGTTCGTCTCTCTAACCCGCAACCCCATACCATGCAGGACCTCAGTGTCGACCGCCACCGGCGCGGCCTCCTCGGCCTCATAGCGGGCGAGAGTGTCGGACGGAATCTCTTCAGAATGGACGAGTATGTCGGTGACGACGGGCCCGACGTGCTCCGTTATCGCCCGCACGTGGTCAGAGACCGTAAAGTCACCCGTCTCGCCCGGCTGCGTCATCGCGTTCGCCACATAGATGATGGGACCTGTGAATTCCGCGATGGCTTCCCTCACCCCGCCGCCGAGCAGGGCCGGGATCGTGCTGGTAAACAGGCTGCCAGGGGCGAGCACGAGCGCGTCGGCCTCCTGTATGGCCTCGATTACCCCCCGAGGCGCGGGGATCCCCGCCGGCTCCACAGAGACCTCGATCACCTGTTTTCCTACCTCGTGCACGACCGATTCCCCGCGCGTTACGGTCCCGTCGGCGTAGCGGACGACGAGCGTCAGGCTTTCCATCGCCGCGGGGAAAACGCGGCCTTTGATCCTCAAGAAACGGGCCGCCTGCTCCACACCCTCGCAGAACCCGCCGGCCATATCGGCGAGCGCCGCGATGATGATGTTGCCCACGCTGTGGTCGTTCAAGTCCCCCGGAGCCTCGAAGCGGTAGTCGAAGACCTCGGCAAGCCTGCGACGTCCCGCGAGCGCGATAAGACAATTTCGCACGTCACCGGGCGGAGCCACGCCGAGTTCCTGGCGAAGCCGGCCGCTAGAGCCTCCATCGTCGGCCACTGAAACTACAGCGGTAAGGTCACCGACCCTGTCCCTCAAGCCCCTGAGCAGCACGGGCAGCCCCGTGCCGCCGCCGAACGCCACCACCCTTGTGTTCTCCACCCCACGCACCGAGACCGAGTATACCGTTCCCCGGTAACGACTAGGCGGTGAGGGCCTCGCGGTCGTGTGGTTCGGTGAAATCGAGGATCGGACCCTTCGGCGCAATGCGGGTCGGATTGATGCTCTCGTGGCTCCCGTAATAGTGCTTCTTTATGTGGTCCATGTTTACCGTGCCTGCAACGCCCGCCTGCTGATAGAGGTCCTTCAAATACCCCCACAGGCTCGGGTAGTCGACGATGCGCCGCAGGTTGCACTTGAAATGTCCGTGGTACACGGAGTCGAAGCGTACCAATGTGGGAAAGAGGCACCAGTCGGCCTCCGTTATGCGCTCACCGCAAAGGTAGCGTCTGGTAGAAAGAACGGCTTCCCAGTGGTCCAGCGCGTAGAAGACCTCGGTAACGGCCTCTTCGTACGCCTCCTGTTTGGTGGCGAAACCGGAGCGGTAGACGCCATTGTTCACCGGCTCATAGATGGCGTCTATGGTCGCGTCGATGTCATCGCGCAGTTCTTCCGGGAAGAAGTCGGCGTCCGTCGTGGCGAACTCACCGAACTCGGTATCGAGCATGCGCACGATCTCACGCGACTCGTTGTTCACGATCGTCTCCGTCTCTCTGTCCCACAAAACAGGCGTGGTAACGCGTCCGGTATAGTCGGGATCTGCCTTCGCGTAGACCTCGCGCAGGTAGTGAGCACCGTTGACAGTGTCGGGTATAACACCGGGTTCGTCGTAGAAAGCCCAACCGTCCTCGCCCATGAAGGACCCAACGGCAGAGAGTCCTATAACGTCTTCGAGACCCTTGAGTGCACGCATGATCTCAGTCCTGTGCGCCCACGGACACGCCCAGGCGACGTACAGATGATAGCGGTCCGCCTCCGCAGGGAAGCCGCTGCCTCCATCAGCCGTGACCCAGTCTCTAAAGCTTGTCGTGGAGCGCACGAACCTACCTTCCGTGTTCTGCCACTGTCTCTCGGTCTTCCACTCGCCGTGTACAAACGCTCCAGGCATGTGTTGCCTCCCTGCGGTCGCTTAGCAATTCAGCATTTCAGCACGCTCAGGCTTCGCCTTCGCTTGTCAGCCCGGCGCTTCGCGCCTTGTCAGCTTGTCAGGGTCTGCTACTGATCATCTCTACCAGAAGAGTCTATCTGCTCTTGGCAGTCCTGAGGTGAAGGTTTCGAGGAGCACAACTTACGCCTGATCGAGCGCAAGCTGATCGGCTGAAATGCTGACAAGCGACCGCAGGGAGCGTGCTGAAGTGCTATCTCTCTACGTCCCTATGCCTGATAAAGAGATCTATGTCGGAGTTCTCCTGCCTGAGGCGTTTGGCCAGATCTTCTGTTATGGCGACGGAGCGGTGCCTTCCGCCGGTGCAGCCGATGCCGACGGTGAAGTAGGTCTTGCCTTCTGCGGCGTAGCGGGGGATAAGGAAGAAGAGTAGCCTGGCAGTTTGCTCGAGGAAGGTCTGGCAGTCTTCCGATCCGAGGACCGCCTCCCTAACAGGTGCGTCGTGGCCCGTGAGCGGCCTGAGTTTGGGATCGTAGTGGGGATTCGGAAGAAAGCGCACGTCGAGGAGGGTGTCCACGTCGAGGGGGGTACCGTGCTTGAAGCCGAAGGAGATCAGGCTCACGGTCATGCTGCTCGAGAACGATTCGGCTAGCTTCTTGAACCGCAGACGGGTGTCAAGCGCCGAAAAACCCGACGTGTCGACGACGAGGTCGGCCATCTCACGGACGTTCGCGAGATCCCGCCTCTCACGTCGTATGGCCTCCAGGACGTCGCCGTCGCGGGCGGCGGGGTGCGGCCTGCGGCTCTCCTTGTAGCGGCTGACCAGCGTGGGGTCGTCGGAGTCGATGAACAGGATGCGGTGCTCCCAGCCCTCTTCCCGCTCTACGGCCTCCAGATTGCGCTCCAGCTGCTCGCCGAAGTACCGCCGTCCGCGTATGTCCACCACCACGACCACCCCGTCAGGACCACCGTTGCCCTGCGCTGTCGTCTCCATGACGGCGGGGATCATGCGCGGCGGGAGGTTGTCTATGCAGAAGTACCCCGCGTCCTCGAAGGCTTGAAGAGCGTTGGACTTTCCGGCGCCCGAGAGCCCCGTGATGATGACGATCCTGCGCCTGCCCGAAAACCGGGAATCCGTGGTCTGCGAAGCCTGCTCACCCATGGTGCGTTGTCGATCCCTCCTGGGGTGCGCAAACCATCTCGGGAGTCGAGATTAGCATTGTAGGTCCGGGCTTGCAACAGGTTTCAGGCTATAGGCTACAGCCGTGGATTCCCGCTCTCGCGGGAATGACGTAAGAGAAGGCCCAAACGTACCACATAGCCCGAACGCGGGTCCGTTCACCTGAACGGCACACGGCAACAGACGCAAGAACATAGGATCGGACCTGATACCTGTAGCCTGACGCCTACCTGTGCACTCTCGCGTGGACTTCGCGGGCTACCCTTCCGGGGAGTCCGGGGACGGACTCGAGCTCTTCGAGCGAGGCGTTCAGGAAGGCTTCGGGGGTGCCGAAGTGGTCGAGTATCTTCTTTTTGCGTTCGGGGCCGACGCCGGGAAGGTCGTCCAGAACCGAGGCGGTCATGGCCCGGCCGCGGAGCTTGGTGTGGTAGGCGTTGGCGAAGCGGTGGGCCTCGTCACGGACGCGCTGGAGGAGGTGCAGTTCGGGGGAGTTGCGCTCCAGGATCACGGGTTCGGGACGGCCAGGCTCGAAGACCTCCTCCTCGCGCTTGGCGAGCGAGCGCAGGGGTATGTCGGGTAGCTCGTCGCCGACCTTCATCTCTTCCAGGACAGGGACCACCGCGGAGAGCTGTCCCTTGCCGCCGTCCAGTACGATCAGGTCGGGAGCGGGCGTGAACTTCTCGTCGTTTTCGCGCAGTCGCTCGAGGCGGCGCCGGATGACTTCGGCCATGCTCGCGAAGTCGTCGGCGCCCTCGACCGTACGAATCCTGAACCGCCGGTACTCGCTCTTGGCCGGGCGTCCCCCCTGGAACACGACCATGGAGGCCACGGAGTTGGTCCCCATGGTGTTCGAGATGTCGTAGCACTCGATCCGGACCGGCAGTTGGGGTAGCGCGAGCTCCTCGCGCAACCCATCGAGCGTGGAGGCGACCCTGTTGCGCCTGGCCTCGTCGAGCATCCGCTCGTGCTCCAGCCCGAGCTCCGCGTTGCGCACGGCCATCTCGAGAATCCTGCGCTTGTCCCCCCGCCTGGGCCGGCGCACCTCTACGCTGGTCCCCCTCAGGCCCGAGAGGTGGTCTGCGAGCGTGTCCAGTTCGTCCTCGCGCTCGTCGGATTGCACGAGGACCTCGTGGGGGACGGCGGCCGTGCCGTAGTACTGGGGGACGAACTGGAGCGAGACGTCCTCGGCCCGCGACTCGCCGTAGTTGTCGAGGAGAAAGGAGTCGCGGTTTACGATCTGGCCCTCGCGCACGGCGAAGACCTGCACGCAGGCCGATTCGTCCTCGGAGTAGGCGCCGAAGGCGTCGAAGGAATCCTCGGAAGCGATGGTCGCCTGCTGGCGGTCGCGCACGTGGGAGAGGGCGGAGACCTCATCCCGCAGCTTCGCCGCCCTCTCGAAGTTAGTTTCCCTGGCGGCCTCGCGCATGGCGTCCTGGCGCTCGCGGATCAGACCGTCCACCCGCCCCTCCAGAAAGGAGATGACGTCGGCAATGATCGCATCGTAGCCTTCCTTGGAGACGGCCCCGATGCACGGCGCCGCCGAGCGACCGATGTGGTAGTTGAGGCAAGGCACGCCGCTGCGGCGACCCGGCTCGGGACCGCGGCACTTGCGGAACGGGAAGGTCTTGTTCAGCACATCGAGCGTCGCGTGGACACTTCCGGCGCTCGGGAAGGGCCCGAAGTAGCGGTGGCGCGGGTCGTGGGCCGCGCGGGTGGCGAAGACCCTGGGGTACTCGTCCCCGGTCGTGACCACGATGTAGGGGTAGCTCTTGTCGTCCTTGAGGGAGGCGTTGAAGCGTGGCCTGTGACGCTTTATCAGGTTGGCCTCGAGCACCAGGGCCTCGGTCTCGCTGTTCGTGACAATGAAGTCTATCTGCCTGACGCGATCCCTGAGCTCCGCTATCTTCGGGCGGCCGTCGCCGGAACGGGTGAAGTAGCTGGCGACCCTGCTGCGCAGGTTCTTGGCCTTGCCCACGTAGATGACCGCGTCTTCGGCATCCTTGAAGATGTAGACGCCGGACGAGGTGGGAAGGTGAGATCTATCGGGGAATCCGTTCTCAGACATCGCAGCTGATTATACCGCGGAGGGTCGCCTCTCCTCGCTCAGCGAGGTTTACGGCGAGGCTCGCGGCGCCGTATCTCGGCCCCGGGCGGGATCATTTCGTCACCGCCTGCCCTGGCGTAGCCGGCTCCGCTCACGTAGCCGCCGATGGCGCCGGACAGCGTGGAGATAAAGGCGCCCCCAAACCCGAGCGGGTCGGGATCCGTCACCACGACGCCCAGCCCCGCCAGCACGGCCAGGGCCGCTCCGGCGAGTGCGAGGTTGCGCCGACGCTCGAATTCCGCACCTGTGCCATAGAGGGCTAAAATCACGAGGCCTGTCGCCAGGAGCGTGAGGGGAACGAAGCCGTAGTAGGCGAGGCTTCCTCCGAGGTCGGGGAAGACGACCGTCCGGAAGGCCTGGTCTCGCTCGTCCAACCCCAGGGCGATGGCGAGCCACTCCAGGCCGAAGAAACCACTGTAGCCGATCAGGGCTCCCACGCCGGCCCCGACGCGGGTCCCGCGCTTGCGCGGTGTCCGGAACGTACGGGCCCCGAGCAGCGCTGCGAGCACCATTCCGGGCAGGATCAGTAAGGTCCCTAGGAAGGCGAGCCTGGGGGGGAGAAAACCGAATAGCTCCCCGCTCCCGAGGTACCTGGACGGCAGCACGAGCAAGAAGTTGGCCGCGAGGAAGACGAGCATCCCCATGTACACCCAGGTGACGCACCCGAACGCCCTCCGGTAACGCGGCCGCAGGCCAGCACGCTCCTCACCTCCCGAGGAGCCGTCTCTACTGGAGGACACGTTCCTCGGTGGCCATGCCGGCGCCGAAGTGGGCGAGCAGCGTAGGGGCCACGTCCGTGATCCTGTGCGGCGCAGGTACGCCGCTCGCGAGCACGAACACGTTGGAGTCGCTGGCATGCAGCGAGCCGTGGTCGCTCGCCGTGTGATACCCACCGGAGATCTCACCGAAGGTATGCCCCGGCGTCGCGGAGAGCACCAAGTCCCCGCACCTCGACGAGCGCAGGCAGCCCCACAACCGCTCGAGCGCGTCCGGGTAGTCGCCGTAGTGCAAGAACCCCTCGGAGACGTCGATGTCCAGGGCCTGAGGGTCGCCTTCGAGTTCCCAGGAGCGCCCGAACGGGTCCTGAGGCCCGGAACCTGGCCTGAAACGAACCTCGCGACCGAGCCTGTGTACCGCCACCCACCCGCCATCCATCCAGGCCGCGAGGTCCACGCCACGACGCACGACGAGCTTCTCCACTATTGATTCCAGTTCGACGTCATCGCGCAGATACAGGAGCGCCGAACGTCCGTTTGGGACCACGACGACTGTGGTACCGTTGCGGAAACGGGCTTTGACGCCCGAGGAGACCTTCTGACCCGGAATCGTGCGGAGGTCGACGTAGCGGCCCATGGGGAGGAGTGGCGCGTGGCCATGATCCGAGAGCGCGAGCACGGCGTAGTCCTGGAGCACGCGGTCGACCCCGCCGCCGGCTGCAAAGATCCTGGCCACGTACTCGTCCGCGGTCGCCAGCCAGCGACGCTGCGCCTGGAGGCCGTGGTGGTGGGCTACGGAGTCGCCCTTGAAGAAGTAGACGAGGTTGAACGGCGCCGCCCTCTCCTTGAGCAACATCGACCCCACCCTGGAGGCATAGTCATCGTTGATACCAACGGAGCGTAAGACGCCGCCGTTGGCCTTGCGCCCGCTGAATCCGGTGTCGCGGCTGTAGAACAGATCTCCCATGAAGTATTCTTTCGGGCCCTGGACCGAGGGTCCGAGGTAGCGTCCGCCCTTTATATAATTCTCTATAGTCTTCATGCGGATCGGGTGCGTGTGCGGCCCGCGCCTGACGGGGAAGTTGACGCACGCGCCGTCGAAACCGCGGTCGTGCAGGGCCTCGAAGAGGGTGGCCGCGTGCAGGTCGTCGCGGTTCATCCGCCAGACGTTGTTGTGGAACACCCTGATGGGGCCGCTCGCCATCACGGTCTCCGTCATGGCGCCGTAGACCACCACCCGCCGCTCGTCCTCGTCGTACCAGGCGTGACCGACGATGCCGCTTTTAGCCGGCGCCTCCCCCGTAGCTATCGCGGCCGTCGCCGCGGGGGTTATGCTGGGGAAGACCGAGACCGCGTCCCAGACCGCCTCTCCCCGCTGTGCCACGGCACCGAGGTTCGGCGCGTCTCCGTCGCGGATGGCCGCCTGCAGCGCGTCCGGCCTGATCCCATCGAGCACAAACAGCAGCGCAGGTTTCGGGACATTGTTCTCGGCACTCGTCAAGACCGACTAAGTTTATCCCTTCGCGACGACTCTGGAGCGAACCGTGATACGTTCCGGCTTACGCGACAGCGATTCTGCCCACGGACGATCTTGGGGACCAGGGCTACTACGCAGTTTGGTAGATCGGTTGTGGTGGGAAGGCGTAACGTCTACCACATTGGATTCCCACTTTCGCGGGAATGACAGTTATACCGAAAAGAATGGCCTAGGAGCCGCGCAAGGGGTTACCTGCCGGCCTTCGGTGAGGCGCTGGGCGAGGCGTCTTGCTGTCCCGCCGGTGGGGCGGATTCCTGTCCCGCGCGTGGAGGGGCGGATTCTCCCGCATCCGGCGGGGAGGATTCCTGGCCTCCTGCTCCCGGTCCGGCGCCAGGGCCTGGCGATGCCAATGATCCGCCGCCACCCTGATTGCGAACTACCGGATTCTCACCACCCGGGTTCGCGCCGCCGGGATTCCCGAAGACGGGTTGGTCGCCTCCAAAGGGGTTCCTGTTCTGGCGCACGCGGTCGACGAGGCTCGGCCTTTCGAACTCACCCGTGTTCATACCGCCACCAGAGATAGAAGAGCCGGCGCCGGCATCGCCGTATCCGAGCGGATGGATACCGGGGACTGCCCCGTACGGGCAATTCGACCACAGGCCGCAGGAGAGGCTGTTCCCGATAACCTTCTCGGCCCCCCACACGACGCCCATGC
>JBKPNW010000048.1:0-4775 GCA_046732815.1 Actinomycetota bacterium
TGGAGAACAGTGGCGCGAAGGAGGCTAATACCTGTACCATCTTGGGCGGTAGGGTACGCACTTCGATCACCTCTTTTAGCCGAGAACGGTGACGAGCGTACCCTACCCCTTTCTCTGCCAAATGGCTAAACTCGAGCTCCACGCACTCCGGTGAATAAGTTCGAGGAGGACGACTTCTGAGGGCCTCTTGCGAGTCACGAGTCCCACCGTGGTGCTTAGGTTTTGGCACCGTCTTCCTGCTGTTCGTTTTCCGCTCTCCAGTCCTCTACATACTTGCCGTAGGAGGTGTAGAGGGGAGTCCCTTTAAGAAACTTGCTCATGTTGGTGTTCGTCCTGTGGTTTGCCAGATACCTAATGTCCATCTGCTTTAGGCAATGGTAGTCCATGGTCTTCTTGCCCGCAGACTTCCTATAGAACGCCGTTTAGCGGAAGTCCAATTTCGCGGAATAACCCTTCCACGCACTCCGCTGAAGAGATCTTCCTTAGATGCGCCGGGGTTCGCCGCATGGGATGATGGCCGCCAGCGAGTGAAGCCTTTTCGGAAGGAGGTAAGCCGGCGTGGCCGAAGTGGAGCTTGCCCGAGACACGCTGATAGTCCACGTAAGGGGCATGGACCGATTGTGGGCGCTTAGAAGCCGACTAGAGATACCCCTCGCACACGTGCTAAACGCCGAGGCCGACACGCAGCTGGCGCGGGGGTGGTGGCAGGGCATCAGGAGCGGAGGAACGCAAGTGCCTGGGGTGATCACGGCGGGAACCTTCCACCAGGAAGGTGAGAGGGTCTTCTGGGACGTGCACGACCCGGAAAAGACGGTGGTGATCCGGCTAAAGGACGAAAGGTATTCGCGGCTGGTGATAGAGGTGGAGGATCCGCCCACCACTGTAGCGGCCATCCGGGAGCGACTCAACGGGTAGGGCAGTCGTCGAGCACCGCCACCCCAGGAACTTCCTAGAACCCCGTAACGCGGAAGTTCGCAGAACTAACCTTCCATGCAATCGGTTGAATGAAGTGCCAGTGACGCCTCAAGCATCCTTTGCCTTCTCCAAGATCCACACCATGAAGGGCTGCTCTCCTCCAACTACTCGCCCCGACCGTAGTCCCCGTACAACGCAACAGGAACCAAACCCGCCTCCTGGCCCGCTTCGGCGAACCTGCTCCTGTCGATCAGGGCGAAGCGCATGGGCAGTGCACGCTTGGCAAGGAGTTCGTTCGAAGTGTCATAGAACTCGTAGAACTGCAGCCTGTCGACCACGCCGAAATTTTGGTCTAGGGTCTCGAAGCCCGAGACGACGAGGAGTCCGCCGTCGCCGGTGGGGAAGCTACCGTTAAACCTGAGAGCGCCGTCTGCAGATCTGGTTCGGATGGCCGGGTTGTGAAGCGGGCAGATGAGACGGCCGCCTTCCCTCAGGCAACCGGTTACGGCCCTCAACGCGAGCTCCCGCTCGCGCGGCGAGGCGAGCTCGGAGAACGAGTGGAAGGGGACAAGCACCAGTTCGAACTGCTCCTTCTCGCCAAGGTCGAGGTGGCGCACGTCCGTCTGCACTACCCTGGCCTTGAGTTTCCGCCCGCGTAGCCTCTCCTCCAAGCGAGCTAGCATCTCCGCGGAGGCATCCACGCAGGTGAGATCCACCCCGGCCTCAAGCAACGGGATGGAGACCCGCCCGGTCCCGCACATCAACTCCAGGGCCTTCCCCTGCACCTTGGTAGCTTCCTCTACGTAGAAGCCGATGTCGAGATCGGAGGTGACGTAGAGGTCGTAGATATCCGCCACGCAATCGTAGTCGATGGGGGCATTGTACGATCCGGGTTCGCGTCGGTCCTCGCCTCCTAGCTTCACGGGTTGTCTCCTCTCATGGTCACGGGCAAGTGGCTAAAGAGACAGCGTAGCGGAACGTGCGTACGTGCGAGAACCACGTACATGCGAACCTCGCAGAACACGACTTCTAGGCATTTGGGTAAATGAGGGTGGCAGACCGGGAAAGGAGACAGGCAAACATTGGAAAAATGGAGAGGACAATGATCGAAAGCGTGCAGGTTGTATCAGTGCCAGTGAGCGACCAGGATAGGGCCAGAGCCTTCTACACCGACACCTTGGGCTTCGAGCTGAAAACGGAGAACACTTTCGGCGAGGGCATGCGCTGGATCGAGGTGGCCCCGAAAGGTTCTACGACGTCGCTTTCGCTTGTGACCTGGTTTGAGGCCATGGAACCCGGCTCCTTACAGGGGCTTGTTTTCGCTGTGGATGACGTTCGAGCTAGCTACGAGAAGCTTCGCACCAAGGGCGTATCCTTCGACTTCCCGCTAAGGGAGATGCCCGGTGGGCTACAAGCGGTCTTCCGCGATCCCGATGGCAACGGGTTCGTGATCGCAGGTCGGTAAAGATCGAGGAAGTCCAGTACCTAGCGAGGGCTATTCTCTCTTAGGTCCCACCGCGTGAACGTGGGGGAACTAACCTTCCACACACTCGGGTGAATAGACGCGAAGCGGTAGCGGAACGGATACGCTATCGTACATGGCGAGCCTCACGGGTTATTGTCGAGCGCTCCCTAACCTAGCGCTTAGCGACCATATCATTGCCAAACTACAAAGCGAGGAGAACTCAGATTTCGGGTGACGCTCATGGAAAATGGCCCTCGGGAAATAAAATTGACCAGAGCTTAGAAAAGAAGAGTACCATCCATGAACTTCGCCTAGACGGCGTTCAAAGAAGTAGTTGGGCAGGAGGAACATGAATGGGCAGGCGAATGATTTTCAGTAGAGAGCGGGACGCTCGGCTTGTGACGGTGCGTCGGGGCGGCACTCTACAGGACGCCGATCATCACCGTCTCGCGCTCTGGGCGGCCGATTGTGCCCAGCATGTGCTGCACTTATTCGAGCAGGCGCGACCAAGTGACGAGAGGCCGCGCCGCGCTATCGAATTGGCGCGTGCTTGGGCGCGGGGTGAGATCACGATGACGCAAGCCCGCACGGCCGCCTTCGGAAATGCGGCGGCCCGAGAGGTGTCGGGTGCTGCAAAGCTAGCGGCTCTTGCCGCCGCTCAAGCCGTGGCTGTATCTCACGTGCCAGCTCATGAACTGGGCGCGGCGGCTTACGCGATCAGGGCCGCACGCGCGGCGGCCCCCGAAGGAGAGCAAGAAGAGCAGGCTGGACGCCTAGAGTGCCAGTGGCAACGGGCACAGCTTCCCAGCGAGATCCGAGACCTTGTGCTGGACGACCAGAGGTTGCGCAATGAGGTGTGCTGGTCCGTGTTCGATTGCTGAGCGGCCCGCTCGGAACAGTGGAGTCGCTCAACAGGCATGCAGCCGTCTAACCCCCTTTATTCATCGTAGTGCGTGGAAGGTGTATTCTCAGAAGTTCGCAGGTACGGAGTTTGCGGAAGTTCAAAGCGTATCGAGCTTCTCGAGCTTGGATCAGCGTCGACGACCGACGACAAGGATATGTGCCGTGGCACCGAGCAAACTGGACTCCGTTTCTACTCGTCGAACTAGCCGAGAACGACATCAGGGGCTAAAAGCTCTACTCCACTCTCTGCAGCGGCCGGGGCTCTTAGCAACCTCGGACCTTCTTCTTACCCTTATTCACCCAAGTGCCTAGTACTACTATTGAAGGCACCCGAAGACGAAAGGAGCATGGATGTTGCGGGGATTCGCTACAGTCAACTACTGGGCGGACGATCTTGAGGCGGCAAAGGAGTGGTACTCAGAGCTGTTGGGCATCGAACCCTACTTCGAACGCCCGGGGTACTACGAGTTCCGTGTCGGTGACTACGAGCACGAGCTGGGCCTCATCGATAGCCGATACGCACCCGAGGCTTCGGCGACCGACCCGGGCGGCGCTATCTTGTACTGGCATGTCGACGACGTGGCGGCGACCCTCGAGAAGCTGCTGTCCATGGGAGCGAAGGAGTACGAGCCGCTCACCCGCCGCGGCGAGGCGGGGTTCGTCACCGCTTCGGTAGTTGATCCCTTCGGGAACGTCATGGGCATCATGTACAACCCGCACTATCTGGAGGTTCTGGGCTCGAGCAGGGAAGCGTGAGCCACGCCACCGGCGAGGTCAAGACCCTTATTCACCGAAGTGACGCTCCTATGGTCAAGCGGCGTTGTTCCCGGCGCCTATCTGGGCCTCCTCCTCTTTCGGACTCGTCGGCAAGGAAAGGGCGTCGCAGGAGATCAGCACGCGGTAGACCTCCCTGGCTACATAGCGCTTTAAGCAGCGGATGATCTCCCGCTTGCTTTTGCCCTCCCGTGTGCGCCTCGCGACGTACTCCTTGGTGCGAGGATCTCTGCGCATCCTAGCCAGGCAGATCATGTACAGCGCGCGGTTGGCCTCCCGGTTGCCTCCTCGGTTCAGACGGTGCCTCACGACCTTGTCGGAGGAGGCCTCGATGGGAGAGACGCCACACAGACTGGCGAAGGAAGCCTCGCTCCCCAACCTCCGAGGGTTGTCCCCGGCCACGATCAAGAGCGTCGCGGCATTCTCGGTGCCGATGCCCAGCAAACAGACCAACTCCGGGGCGGCCTGCGCCACCAGCCCATCGAGGTGCGCCTCTAGCTCAGTAATCTCCGCCGAGAGGAGCTCGTGGCGACGGGCCACCGAACGCAGCGCGAACCTGGTCGCAGACGCTACGTCGCGAGGATCATCTGCAAGGCGGAAGCGAGCCACCACCGATACGAGTTCCTTCGTGGAGAGCCCGCGTAAGCGGTGACGCAGTTGCTCGGGCGCCGTCATGCGCAAGGCCTGGAGCTGGTTGGCAGCCTGCGTCCTGGCCTTG
>JBKPNW010000049.1:0-29769 GCA_046732815.1 Actinomycetota bacterium
CCACCCTCAAGGTTTGCTCGAGGAGTTCGGTGTCGGTTATCTTCCCGTCTTCGACGATCCTTTTGTAGGAATCCATCTCGACGATGTACTCGTCGATCAGCAAGACATCGGTCTCTTGATCGAACCATGGCCTATCCATGAGAGAAGCCTCCTTCCCCACCTTCGTGGTGGATCGGTTACTTTGAACGCTTTGCGGCTTCGTTTGCTACCCTTTCCTCCGCAAGAGTTTGCTACCACACAGGAGGGGAAGCTAAACATCTACTCCCCCTTACGCCGCCCGCCTTCCCGCCCCAGAGCCCGCCGGCATTAGAAGAAGGATCTAGGCCGATCTATCGGTCGGTCTGGGCCTCCAGCGGCGGGCGTCGCCGTGATGCTCGTAGGCCATCGGTTCCGGGTAGCTGATCAGTTCGATAGTCAAGCCCCAAGGCGTCCGCGCGTAGATGAAGCGGTTGCCCTCCCCGGCCTCCGGTCCCGGCAACGGGTTGGGGCCGGACATGAGGTTCACCCCGTGGTGGCGCATGTGTTCGACCGCGGCGTCCAGGTCGTCGACGTAGAGCGCCAGGTGCTGTATCCCCACGTCGCTCGGTCTGGGGAACTCCTCGCGCTGGTCGGGCGAATAGAACTCGAAGAGCTCGATGTTCGCGCCGTCAGCGCAGCGCAAGAAGCGGACGGCCCGGATGCGGCTGCCCGCGGGCACGCCGAGCCGATCCCGCGGGGCGTCATCGCCCGGGGGTTCACGCTCGTAGAGCAGCTCGCAGCCGAGCACGTCCACTAAGAAGCGGGTGGCTTGCTCTATGTCCGGTACGGTGATGCCGATGTGGTCCACGCCACGCATCCCCGGCAGTCCAGCCTGTTTGCCGTTCGTCCCGGACGCCTCGTCCACCTGCGCCTCCCATCGAGCCTGCTGCGAGTGGTCCCAGTATCATCGGTCATCGGCCGCCCCACAGCAAGCAGGGCGTGCTCTGTGTCGCCGAGAACTCACACCAAGTGCGGGTGAATGGCATCGCCACCGCGCACGCCTTTACGTCTTCAGCTGCTCAAGACTTCCCGCTTTCGCGGGAATTACGGAAGCGACGCACCAGGCGTCCCGCAGCAGGAAAGCACGACCCTCCAGCGGACTTGGTATCAGCTGCCTATCTGCACAGAGGTTCAGATCGCCGGCACTGCTTCCTCTTGGAGCGGGTAGAACTCGGTCGGCTCCTTCCCCCGCTAACCTCGGCCTCCTCGAACTCTTTACCCAGGGTCGCGTAGTCGATGCTCCGAGCGCGGGAAGGCGCCGTCCTAACCGCGCGTCGGGCCGCGTGAGATCAGGGCCATGACCTCGGCCCTGCGTCCTGGTTCCTCATCCAGGATGCCACGTACTGCCGAGGTCACCGTAACGGTGCCAGGTTTCTGGGCGCCCCTCATGGTCATGCACAGGTGCTGGGCTTCGACGACGACAGCAGAACCGCGTGATCCCAGGGTCCCATAGAGCGCGTCGGCGATCTGCGCGGTAAGGCGTTCCTGCAGTTGCGGCCTGCGGGCGAAACCTTCGACGAGGTGCACGATCTCCGAGAGTCCTACGACGCGCTCCTCGGGCACGTACGCGACTTGCGCCTTGCCCACGAAGGGGAGCAGGTGATGCTCGCACATGCTCGCGAGCGGCAGGTCGCGCAGCAAGACCGCATCGTGGCCGTCTGCCGAGAAGGAGACCTCCAGGTTGCGCGCAGGGTCTTCGTGGAGTCCCGAGAAGAGGAAGCCGTAGGCCTCGGCGACGCGTTCGGGAGTCGCGATCAGGCCCTCCCGGTCGGGGTCCTCGCCGATGGCGAGCAAGATCTCGCGCACGGCCCGCTCGATGCGCGGTTCATCTACACCGCGCCCTTCCGACATCCTACGGGCCCTCGACTATCCCTGGCAGGCCGTCGAGGTCGGGGAGCACGTAGGTAGCATCCGGCGTTTGCGCGGCGCCTTTGCGGTCGACGAGCACCGTGTCTATTCCGGCCCCGGACGCGCCCGCGATGTCGGTTATAGGGTCGTTGCCGACGTGTACGACGCTGTCGCGGGAGATACCACCCACACGCAGCGCCTCCTCGAAGATTTCGCCCCCGGGCTTCTCGACCCCGACGACGGCGGAGACGATCACGCCGTCGAAATAGCCGCTCCAGCCGAGGTAGTCGAGCAGGTTCCTGAGCTCGATGTCCCAGTTGGAGACCGCGAAGACCTTCGTTCCCATCTCTCGCAACCGGCGCAGCACCGCCTCCGACTCCGGGTAGGGGTTGAAGGAGATGTTGCGCCCGGCCACCTCCGTAAGGAGGTCGACCGGCGCCTCTATCCCGAGCTCCTGTGCGGTCATCCTGGCGTTGAGGCGCCTGAAGCCGGCGAGCTCCTCTTCGGTACGGTGCCTGATGTTCTGCTCGATGTGGCGCCTGAGGCTTCTCCAGGCAGGACCGGCGACCTTCTCGGTCGTCAGACCGCCGTTACCGGAATATGGGGCGAGGTCCTCGATGTAACCCTCTATGTCCAGATCAACCCACAGGAGGGTCCCGTCGATGTCGAGGAAAACGGCGTCGTAGCGCATCCTAACTTGTCCTCTCCGCGCTCAAAGCACCTCGGCATCGAAGCCGTACTCCCCGGAGAGATCGGCGAGCGCTACCTCTACGTCCTCGGCCGAGTCGTCGGGGACGTAGAAATAGGCGGTCTGGGGGAAACGGTCATCGTCGGGCTCGGAGCGTAAGTGCTCGTAGTCGAAGCCGAGATTGTCGAGCGCGTCCCTGACGCTCTCCATCGTTGCCTCGTCTTTGACGTTCCCCACACGCAGCATCGCCTCACCGGGCATCGTTCACCCCGGCCAGGTCGAACTCGAGAAAGCGGCCGTTCTCCTGGATGAGCTCCCCGTCGGCGTAGAGTTCTCCGCCTTCGCGCAGGTCGCAGACGAGGTCGGTGTGCACGCTGGAGTCGTTCTTGCCGCCGGTCTCGGCGTAGGAGCGCCCGATGGCGAGATGGACCGTCCCGCCGAGCTTCTCGTCGAAGAGGACGTTCGCGCTCGCGCGGGGGATACCGTAGTTGGTCCCGATCCCGAGCTCGCCGAGGTAGCGGGACCCGCCGTCGGCGTCGAGCAGGCTCATCAGGTACTCCTCGCCCTTCTCCGCGCTCGCCTCCACGACCTTCCCCTCCTCGAAGCGCAGCCGCGCGCCCGAGATCTCGCGCCCCGCCACAGCAGCGGGTACGCCGAAGTAGACCGTGCCGTTGGCCGAGTCTTCGACGGGTCCCGTGAACACCTCGCCGCAAGGCATGTTGCGCCTCCCCGCGGCGTTCACGAATTTCCGCCCCTCGACGGAGAGCTTCAGATCCGTCTCGGGACCGACGATGTGGATCTCCCGTGCTTCCTCGAGCCTCCCTATCAGCCGTTCCTGCTCGGCGTACTTCTCGTTCCAGTAGCGCACGGGATCTTCCTCGTTCAGCCCCATGGCTTCAAACGCGAACTCCTCGTACTCGGAGAGGCTCGATTGAGCCTCCTGCGCCAGCGCCTCCGTCGGGAAGAGCGTCACCACCCAGCGGTCCTTCTTCAGCACCACCTCGCTCAGAGGCTTGTTCCGCATCTGGAGCGCCTGTTGCTTGGCCGGGTCGACGTTCGCTAGGGCCCGCGTATTGCTCGGCGCATTGATCATGATCTGGGCATCGACGCCCTCGATGACGGCACGAGTGACCCCCGGTATCTCATCGTAATGGATCTCTTGGGCGTGCTCGAAGAAGAGCTCCTGCATCCCTGGCAGGCTGATCTGTGTTACCGGCGCGGCCCCGACCTGCAACAACCGCGCGTAGAGGGCCTTGATCAGGGGCCCCGCGCCCACCTCCCCCGAGATGAGGACCTGATCCCCCTCCCCGACCTCGGTAGAGTAGTCCACCAACACCCGTGCCAGCTTGCCGATCCGCTCGTCTACCATCGACGTTTCCCTTCTAACGAGACCTCTGCACGGAGAGCTTATCATCCGAGCTGGTCAGCCAGTCAGCACCTAAGCTTGTCAGCCAATTGTTTTCTGCTGAAATGCTGAAGTGCTGACCGGCTGAAATGCTCTAAGCGGTGTCGAGCCCTTCACGTGTGAACTGCAGTGCCGCACGCATCCGCTCCAGTATGACTTCGGGATCGGGGGCCCCTAGTGGCCAGGGCTTGAGCTCCAGGCTCACGGCCCCCGGATAACCGCTAGCCGCAAGGGCGGCCAGAAGCGGTTTCAGGGGGAGCCGCCCCTTGCCGGGGAGGCGGTGCTCGTCGCGACCCGCTTCCAGGTTCGAGTCGGACAGATGGAGGTGACGGAGTTGTGTTGCCAGCACAGAGTGGGCTTTGAGGATATCGACTTTGCTGGCCCCGGCGTGACTGGTGTCCAGCGTGACCTCGCCGACTTCCGCAAGGTGCTCTGGCAGGTAACATCTCCGGCGTCCGACCCTGAACATGCCTCCTGCCCGGCTCCGCGGCAAGTTCTCGACGGCTACGACGGTGCCCTGCTCGCGCGCCTCGCGCAGGGGTCCCGCCTTCCAACGCTCCAGGGGCCTGCCCGGCGCGGGCGGGTGCGCCACCACGACGGGCACCCCCATGCGACCCGCCAGCCTCGCAACCCGCACCAGCGTCTCCTCGGAACTCAGCCCCCAGGCGCTGCGAAAGAGCGGGACGTGAAGGGCCAGTATCGGCAGGCCGTACCTCCCGGCGAGCTCTCCGAGATAGTCCTCCTGGTGGGTATCCCAGCGTTCGTCCATCATGATCTCGACCCCATCGTAGCCGGCCTTCGAGGCCCAGGCGTATACCCTTTCGAGGCCAAACGGATAGAGCGAACCCGTGCTGAAAATGACGGGAACGGCCATTAGCGCTCTCCGCGACGGATCTTTAGGAACCTCTCCAGCGTCGAAGGCGAGTGGTTCTGGTCGCTCCGCACTCGCGCAGCATCTCGGGTAGGTCCGAGCCGAGCCAGCTCCTGTGGCGCACCTCGACGGCGTACCGAAAGCCCTCGGGCAGACGCTCGAGGAAGTCTTCGAGTATGCCCATCCCTTCGACGTCGAAGGAAGGCGGTAGTTGCAGGAGCAGCGGGCCGAGCCGGTCCCCGAGTTCGGCCACCTACTTCGTCCTCGGCGCCGACGAGGTTCTGTTCGTGGGTGATCTCCTGGGAGTTCGGTGCACCACCCGCAAACGCTCTCACCCTCTTAGCCATTAAACGATGAGTATACTGCCGAGTGAATAGAGAGATGTCACGGGCCGCTCCGCCAAGGTATCAATGGACTCGGTAATCCCAACGCCTTAATGGAGCAACGGTTTAGAAGATAAGTTCCGCGAAGTTCCGAGAACCCCCATTTGTCAGTAATTGGGCGAAAGAGGGTGTTTAGAGATCGCTCCTCTTCCATCATTATTAGAAATAACGGTCAACTCTCATAGCGGCGGCTGGACCGACAAACGGGGGCCCGTCACCCGGCCCACTGCTCTACCAGCCAACCATTGAAGGAGCTGCTCGGCCTGCGCGCGAGGCAGTGCCCGGCTTCGCCGAGGCCGCGCGTCAGCCAGTAACCGGTAAAGGAGGTCATCATGATTCACCTATCAACCACCACCGCGGCGGTCGGTACACAATGAACGCCCCCGCCTCAATCACCATCACGCCAGTCCGCGTTGCCGACCTGCTCGCCGAGGGCGAGCGGATGCCGGTCTACGTGCACGTCATTGACCATCCCGATGCGCGCGTGCTGGTCGACACCGGCATAACGGAGCTGCACTCGGCGGTGGCCGACCTCGATCCCCGCCTCCGGCCACTAAGCGTGCAGGACTTCGATCTCTCAGGCATCGACATCGTCGTCAACACACACCTGCACTTCGACCACTGCGGCGGCAACCACCTCTTCGCCGGCAGGCCGATCTACGTCCAGCGGAGGGAGCTCGACGACGCGCTAAGCGAGGACGACTACACCATTCGCGAGTGGGTCGAGGCGCCCGGCGTGCGGTACGTGCCGGTCGACGGCGAGCTCGAGCTGCTTCCCGGGCTCCGACTCCTCCCGGCGCCGGGCCACACACGCGGCATGCAGATGGTCGTCGTGGAGACTGGCGGGCGTCCGGTCGTCGTCGGCGGCGACGTGGCGGTTTGGTTCGGCGAGCTCGACCAGCCGCACACCGAAGGCCAGCTGCGGGTGCGCGCGCTCGACCCCGAGCTGGTCTGGCTCGCGCACGAGCACGAGCCATGGCGACCCCGCACCGTCTGAGGCAGCACGTCGGCGTCTTCAGGAGTGTCCCCGCCTACATGCACGAGGCGATGGTGGCCGCCTACGTCCGAGACGCGACCTTCGCGCCGATGGACGACGAGACCCTCGCCCCCTACGTGGCGCCCTGGCTGGGGACGGAGGGCCAGGAGGCCTTCTACCGCCAGATCTACCAGAACGACCCGCGATACACAGACGAAGCGCCTCACCTGTGGCCCCGCCTCAACTCCAAGAACCGCTCGAGCGTGGAGGGCGAGTGGTTCTGGTAGTGGTTGTTCGCGTAGGCGAAGACGGTCCTGCCCTCTTCGAGGAAGCGATCCACGAGGGCTGACCACCATAACAGGTCATCGTCTCGATCCTTCTTGAGATGGGTGTGTCCCTCGGGGAACTCCCTCCTGTCGCCGAGCCAGCGGATGTAGGAGAAGTCAGCCGTCGCCTGGTCCATCCTTGGCATCCTCGGGTAGTCGATCAGCGTCAAGGCGGCACCGTACTCGCGCAGCATCTCGGGCAGATCCGAGCCCAGCCAGGTCCTGTGCCTCACCTCGACGGCGTAACGAAAGCCGTCGGGCAGCCCCTTGAGGAAGTCCTCGAGCACGCCCATCCCCTCGACGGCGAACGACGGCGGGAGCTGCAGGAGGAGCGGCCCGAGCCTGTCGCCGAGCCCGGCCATCGTCCGTAGGAAGTTCTCGGTCTCGGCTTCGGCGTCGACGAGGTTCTGTTCGTGGGTGATCTCCTGCGGGAACTTGGCAGCGAAGAGGAACCCGTCGGGTGAGACTTCGCGCCAGTTCTGTACGGTCGAGCGGCGCGGGGTGCCGTAGAACGTCGAATCTATCTCTACGGTCGCAAAGCGCTTGACGTACTCGGCGAGCCTCGAGGCCGCAGGAAGCGCTTCGGGATAGAGCGTCCCCTCCCAGTCCGCATACGACCAGCCGGAGGTCCCGAGGTAGAGGTTCGCCTCCGGCGGATCGATGCTGCCGGGAGTCGCCGCGAAGAGCCGCTGTTGCTTGGGATCGTCCATCCAGGCTTGAAGCTGCGATGCTACCACACGGGTCCCCAGGGTTTTTATGAACGCTCTTCCTGTTCTCTCTCGCCGCATGTACTAAATTAGCGCCGTGGACGAGAGATGCCGGATACCATGAAGGTTTTCTACAGCGACCGTTTCGTATTACCGCTGCCCGAGGACCACCGCTTCCCGATGGTCAAGTACTCGCTGCTGCGCGAGCGGGTCGCTCGAGATGGGATCTGCGGTCCGGGAGACCTCAGGACCCCACGCGCGGTGACGGACGGGGAGATCCTGCGCGCCCATGCACCCGATTACCTGGAGCGTGTCGTCTCGGGAACGCTCACGAAAAAGGAGGTGCGGCGCATCGGGTTCCCGTGGTCGGAGAGGATGGTGGAGCGCTCCCGCCGCGCCTCGGGCGGCACGCTTGGCGCTTGCCTCGCCGCCCTCGAGGAGGGTTTTGCCGCGAACCTCGCGGGGGGGACGCACCACGCGTTCTCCGACAAAGGCGAGGGATACTGCGTCTTCAACGACTCGGCCATCGCCGCCCGCGCCGTCCAGGCCGCAGGGCTCGCGGAGCGCGTGGTCGTAATCG
Source organism: Actinomycetota bacterium (assembly GCA_046732815.1). GTDB lineage: Bacteria > Actinomycetota > Rubrobacteria > Rubrobacterales > Rubrobacteraceae > Rubrobacter_D. Next base: position 7,803 of record JBKPNW010000049.1, read on the forward strand.
ACACCGACGTACACCAGGGGAACGGGACGGCGCGGATCCTGCACCGGGACCCGACAGTGTTCACGTTCTCGATCCACGGCGCGAAGAACTTCCCCTTCGACAAGGAGGAGAGCGACCTCGACGCCCCCCTTCCCGATGGGGCAGATGACACCGCGTTCCTTGCGGCGCTCGAAAGAGAACTAAAGACGGCGCTCGACGCCGCCGATGCGGATCTCGCCATCTACCTTGCGGGTGCCGACCCTTTCGAGGGAGACCGCCTCGGCCGTCTGTGCGTTACCAAGGCGGGCTTGGCCGAGCGCGACCGGATCGTGCTGGAGGCCTGCAAGGAGCGCGGGATCCCGGCCGCCATTACGATGGCAGGCGGCTACGCCAGGGAGGTAGAGGACACGGTGGACGTGCACTTCCAGAGCATCAGACGCGCGGCGGATCTACTCGAGAAGGCCCCGGGCGGATCGTACCAACCATGAGCGACCCCGACCGCAATTCCTGCGTCATCGTAGGGGCCGGCATCTCCGGTCTTCTCGTGGCCAGCTCCCTGCAACGAGGGGGTTGGGACGTTACGGTCCTGGACAAGGACCAGGGGGTCGGTGGCAGGATGGCCACCAGGCGGGTCGACGGAGGCACCTTCGACCACGGCGCCCAGTTCTTCACCGTCAGGGGCGAACGCTTCGGGGGCCTCGTCGAGGGCTGGCTCGAGGCGGGTGTCGCCGCGGAGTGGACGCGCGGCTTCGCCGACGCGGAGGGCCGACCCAACGAAGATGGCCATCCCCGCTACAGGGGCACCGAGGGTATGACCTCCATCCCGAAATACGTCTCCCGCGACCTCGACGTTCGCACCGGAGAGAGGGTCGTAAAGGTAGATGGCGGCGACACCGGTTGGGAGGTAGCGTGCGAATCCGGCCTGCGGGTAGACGGGGATGCGCTCGTGCTCGCGGTACCCGTTCCCCAGGCTTTGGACCTCGTCTCGTCAGGCAGCTACAGGCTACCGGATGAGACCAGGCGCCGACTCGAAGCCGTCTCTTACGACCCTTGCCTCGCCCTTTTGGTCGTGCTCGACGGCCCGAGCGGCGTACCGGAGCCCGGAGGGATGCAGATCAAGGGTGAGCCACTGGATTGGATCGGCGACAACAGGCGCAAAGGCATCTCCGAAATCTCGGCGGTCACGATACACGCGGGACCGGAGTGGAGCCGCTCGCACTTCGAGGACGACGAGACACGGGTTATCGGGTCCATGATCTCGCTCGCGTCAGGCCGGCTCGGGACGGACCTCGCGACTTCCGTCGTCGCGACCTCCCTCGCCCGCTGGCGCTACAGCTGGGTTACGGAGCCCCACCCCGAACCATGCCTCGTCGCCTCCGACGACCCGCCCCTGCTGTTCTGCGGCGACGCCTTCGGGCAGCCCAAGGTCGAAGGCGCCACCCTCTCCGGGCTGGCCGCCGCGGACCATCTCCTTGGGCGCGGCGCTTACTAAGCAACCGGCTCCTCGTGCTCGCGATGGTCTCCGCGGCCCAGGCTTGCCAGAAACGATCCTGACCAATATGCGTACCGATGCATCTAGCGGCGGGTAACAAAAAGTGGTACATATGACCTATATAACAAGACGGGCGAAGGAGAAGGGGTCCTTGGGAAACAGAAGGGTGGCGCTAAAGCCGCACGCGTCCAAGATCCGGCAATGGGTCGAGGAGGGTCGGGGCGACACGTGGATCGCGCAGGAGTTGAACACGACGCCCTCCAGCGTACAGAGCTTCCGGTCGCGAAACTCGATCTATCGCCGGGATCCCGTCCGGCGCGGCCAGCTCTCCGAGCATACTGCGGTGCTCGACGAGACGGAAAATGGCATACTCCTCGAGACCGACGCCAGGGACTCGGAGGTCTTCGACCGTGAGTGGCGCCACTACCTGCGTGGCTCGCCCGAGGACCTGCAGGTGGTGATCACCCAGGATAGGATCTACCTGGAGAAAGTGCGCTAGCGTGCAAAATGAGCCCGCCGTCGAGCTGTGGCTCGCCCCGGAAGAGGCAGAGGCGCTGCACGCCCTGCTCGAACGCTTTCTCGAAAGCGGGGAGCAAGACCCGCGCCTGGAACGCTCTTACCGCCTCCTCGGTTGGCGCATGCTCGCCGCAAAGGGCGGTCGGGGCCTCACGGGACGTATAGCAGATCTGGCACGCACGGCGGACTGCCTCGAGGAGTACGAGGCGGCGCGAGAGAGGGAGCTGGGTCCCATACTCGACGGCCTGGAGCGCGGCGAGAACCGGGATCCATGAAATAGTAGGCATCAGGAAGCCTGATACCTACGCTGTTACCAAACTGTTACCTTCGAGTAGCGCTAATGTAATTTGGAACCTGTATTTTGCTGGGCACTGGGCTCTTTCCCCTTCCTGGCCCAGTGGAGAGGCCCGGGCCGCGGATCACGCGCGGTCCGGTACTTCGTTTGTGTTAACCTCTGTGGGCGCCATGCAGTATCTCCTCAGTTCACTCGCGTTAATGGTCTCCGTCGGGATTCTCGCGATCCTCGCACAGTGGTCGAGAAAGAACAGAATGGCCGAGGTTTCGCTGTTGATCGTTCTGGTGATCCTCTCGCTGCTGGTCCTGGCCTTTGGCGCCTTGCTCGGTGTCATCGGGGTCTCGGGGCAGATACCCCGAGGGGCCTATCCGCAGCAGATGTTGACGAACACGGTAGTACCTTTGATCATGGCTGGCTCTGTCGGGCTGGCGTTGTGTGTCCCCGAGTTGGTGAAGATCGTTCGTCGAAGACCGAACGGAGCGTTCTGGACGAACCCCCCGATCTTTTTCGCCCTCTGGTTGTTCGCCACGGTGCTGCTCGCCAACAACCTGATAGGCATCCTCGGCTTCGAGCAGTTGAATCAGGTCGATGCCTTCTCCCTCGGGACCGGGGGTAGGATCCCACCGGTCGCCATCCTCGCCAGCCAGGTGCCGTTCGTCCTCGTCGCGGTTCTTGGCGTCGGCGCCGGCATCCGTCGCAACCCGCGCGAGACGCTCGCCCGACTCGGCTATGGTCCCATCTCCCTTGCGCACGTGGGCATAGTCGTGCTGTTTATCGCGGTGGCGTTCGCGCTCTCGGTGGCCACAGACGCCCTGTTCGCGCAATTACAGCCCGACCTTTACCGCCAGGTCGGTGAGATCACGCAGACACTCTTCGACCCCAAGGGTATGGGCCTGATCCCGGCCGTGCTCTCCGCATTGCTGATCGGGGTAGGCGCCGGCCTCGGGGAGGAGACACTCTTTCGCGGCGCCGTGCAGCCGGTCTTCGGAATACCGGCGACATCCGTCCTCTTCGCCTCGATGCACGTCCAGTACGGCCCATCGCTGCTGCTCGGCTACATCTTCGTGATATCCATCGGTCTCGGACTCCTGCGCCGTTACGTCAACACCACGGCCAGCTTCCTCGCGCATGCAGGCTACAACACGCTCAGCATCCTGGCGCTCTACTTCTTCGGCATGTAGGCAATTCAGCTTTCAGCTTTTTGGCAAGTATCCGGCCAGTTCTCCGCGTTCGTCGTAGACGGAGTGGTAGAAGAAGCGCGGTTGCAGAAGGGTGTCGACGGAGGATGGGTCTCCGTCGTAGACCTCATAGGGTGCGTCGTAGCGCCAGCGCGAGATGGCGTAGGCGTCCTCGCGCGTGATCGGCTTCAGGGTGAAGCGCAAGGTCGGCGTCTCTAGGAGTCTAGGCCGCCAGGGAGTCGGTGACGGGGACCAGCGGCGCCGGCTCGAGCGCCGCGGCGATCCGGATGAGTAGCCCACTCACCTCGATGTCCAAACCAACGGCGATGCTCTCCAGTACCTTCGATGAGGGGTCTTTCTCGCCGCGTTCGATCTCGGCGAGGTACGAGACCGAGACGTGGGCGCCTTCGGCGACCTGCTTGAGCGTGAGTCCCCGCTCGTTGCGTTCCGCCCGCAGGGTCTCGCCGATGGTCGAAAGAAGGTCTCCCGTGTGCCGCTCCGGACTTATCTCCAAAGTCTTCACGCCCTGAATTCTATCTTCCAGGCGGCGCTTTGCGCAACCCACCCGCCAACTTCTTGACCAGAAGCACCTCTTCCGAGTCTGCTTCGGGGGTCGCGTACGGCGTCTCCATGACCACGGGAACGCCCGCCAGCCCGTCGAAAAATCCCGGCCAGGCGCCCGTGGGTATGCGTCCCTCCCCCACTTTGCGGTGCCCGTCGCGGTGGCTCCCGAGTTCGTTTTTCGCGTCGTTGAGGTGAACCAGGGCCACAGCGTCCCCCACGGAGTCCACGATCTCGGCCGCGACCATCCGTCCTCCGTCTTCGGCCGACAGGTCGTAGCCGGCCACGAAGGCGTGGGCTGTGTCGACGCAGACCCTCACCCCGGCGCGCCGCGCGACCACGCCTAGCGACTCGAACGTCGAGCAGAGCTGGGTACCGGCCCCGACGGAGTTCTCGACCACAGGCTCGGCCCCCGCCCCGTCGAATTCGGCGGCCCTTTCTCTCGCGCGCTCCAGGCCTTCCACGAGCCGCTCCATGCCCTCCGCCTGGCCGTCCCCCCCGTGGCTGCCGGCGTGCACGACCACCAGGTCGACCCCGAGCGCGCCGGCGGCGGCGAGCTCGCGCGCCAGGGCCAGAATCGAGAGGTCGCGCTGCTCCTCCTTCGAGGAGGCAAGGTTTATGAGGTACTTCGCGTGCGCGACGACCGGCGAGATGCCGAAGTCCCGGATGCCTCTCACAAAGGCCTCGGCGTCCTGGCGTGGGCTGGGGGCGGCCCAGGCCTGCGGGTTGGAGACGAAGATCTGGATCGTCTCGCAGCCGAGCTCGCGCGCGGCCTCGAGGGTCCTGGAGAGCCCGCCAGAGGTCGGAAGGTGCCGACCTACACTGTTTGTCCTCCCCGGCATGGCGGGGATTCTAGCAGCGGTATGGGGGGTCGATCCCCCATACCGCGCTGGTCAGCATGTCAGCACGCTCGAGCTTTCGGCTCTCGCTCGTCAGCCAGTCAGCCCTTGTTTCGCTGACATGCTGACCGGCTGAAGTGCTGAAATGCGCGTGGCGCATGAGGCTCGATGAGGCTCATGCGCCACGCAATGAGAGATATAATCCCTCGAAACGATCGGAAGGAGCCACCCGCATGGCGGTCGAAGGCAAGGTAGCGAAGATTCTGGGAAACAGCGAGATCGTTATGAATCGTGGAAGGGGCCATGGCGTACGCCAGGGCATGATCTTCGAGATCTTCGCCCCCGAGGGCGAGGAGGTCTGGGACCCCGACACGGGCGAGACGCTGGGCACCGTCGAGGACGTAAAGGCGAAAGCGGAGGTTACGGAGGTCAAGGACAGGCTCGCTGTGGCCCGCCTCCAGAACGCGCACGATACACCGTTCGGGGCCGTGAACATCGGGGAGATGCAGGAGAACCTGCAGCGTATGTTCGGGCAGATGTTCGGCGATGACGTCCAGGTCCGCGGCTTCGGCTCCACCTCCGGCGACGATCCCGACCTCGAGTCGATGCTCGGCGGGCCCCTGCAGGACCTCTCGCAGGTACAGGTCGGGGACGCCGTGCGCGAGATCAAACGCCGCTAAAGACCAGAAGCAAGCACCCGCATTGAACGAACTCTCCCGCCTGCCGGTGACGTTCGGCCTCATGGCCGCCTGCGTGGCCGTCTACGTCGCCGTAGCGATCGCTGGCCAATCTTACGGCTATCCCCTGAATGCCGGGCTGGTGATGCAGCCCAAGGAGGTGCTCGCGAACGGGGCCCTCATTCCCGCCGCCGTCGCCCAGGGCCGGGTGTGGCTGTTGCTGACGAGCATGTTCTTGCACTCGGGGTTCATCCATTTGGCTTTGAACATGCTCTCTCTGTACTTCCTCGGCTCGTTTGTGGAGCAGGCGTTCGGGAAGGGCCGTTTTCTCGCGCTCTACCTCGCGAGCGGGCTCGCCGGCGGCATCGCCTACCTCTATTTCGGGACCTTCGATCTGCCCGCCGTTGGCGCTTCCGGCGCAATCTTCGGACTTCTCGGCGGCGTCCTCGGTTACTCTCTACGCCGCGGCACCTTCTCCTGGCAGAACCCCCTGATCCGACAGCTCCTTATCCTGACCGCCCTGAACCTCTACTTCGGCTTCTCGGTTTCCAACATAAGCAATACGGCCCATATCGGCGGCCTCGTAGGCGGGGCGGCCTTCGGATGGCTCACAGCGCCCTCCGTCTACGCGAGCAAGAAGCTCCGCGCGGCGACGCCAACGATAATCGTGGTAGGCGCGGAGGTGACCCTGCTCGCGATCTGGTTTCTCTTGTAGCTGGTCAGCCCGGCGCTTCGCGCCTTGTCAGCACGCTTCGGCCTGCGGCCTCGCTCGTCAGCAAGTCAGCTTCTCCCGTTCGGGCCCCGCCTGCTGCGTACAACGAGCCGCTGATGGCGGCAGTCGGGCACCACGCTCGCGGCTGGGCTCAGGACGACCTGCTGAAATGCTGAGAAGCCGCCGACCGGAGGAAGGCGGCGTGCTGACAAGCCGCGGTCAGGCGGCGTGCTGAAGTGCTATTAGGCTGGCGGCCGTCAAGACAAGCGTCGCGACGAACACGATGCCGGCAAACCTGTCTATGTGCTCGGCCTGGGCCTCGGGGAGCAGGTGCGCGGCGCCGATGTAGGCGAGCACGCCTCCGGCGACCCCGGTGAGGAGACCGAGCGTGCCTTCGCCTGGTGCGGGGAAGGCCACGGTCAACGCCGCCGCGGCGGGGATCGCCAGGCCAAGAGTGACCGCCGTCCTCATGATTCCGGCCCTTCCGACGCGGGCGGCGAGCAGGACGGCGGCCAGCGAGATCCCCACGGGTACCTGGTGAACCAGGACCCCGAGCCCGACGAGCCAGGAGGTAACGGCCGCGGCCTTGGCGGCTACGCCGAGAACGAAACCGTCGGCGAGGTTGTGAACAGCCAGCCCGAACACGAAAGGCCCGAGCGCGTGCTTGTGGACGTGCTCTTCGGGCTGGTGGTGCGTGTGGGCCCTGGTGAAAGCCTCGGTCATGAAAAGGAGGGCGAACCCGCCGACGAAACCGGCGACCGCGGTCTCGCCACCGAGCTCGAGTCCCTCGGGGAAGAGGTCTGCGAACGCGAGCGCGAGGAGTATCCCCGCGGCGAAGGCCGCGGCGTAAGACCTGCCCCTGGTCCCCAACTCTCCACCGAGTAGGGCCAGCAGGCTCGCCGCGGAGAAACCCACAGCGGCCAGCAAAGCCATAAGGACCGCACTCACAGCCGCCTCACCCCAGACCTCGCCGCTGATCGAAAGATCTTTGCATCCGTAAGATAGCAAGCGGATTCTGGCGAATCAAAGCGGACGGGACGAAAAACGTGGGGCGGCTATCACGTTGTAAGAAATCTTTGTAAACTCTCTCGGACTCGTGGCTACCGGAGATCACAAGCAGCTGGCGCTCTTGGCCCGCTTCCGCTCCATCTTGAGCGGTCGTGACTGGGTCTACCTGTCCAGCCTGCTCGTTCCGCTCGTGGTCTACGATCTGGTGTTGAAGTGGATCCGGATAGGCTCTCAGGAGGAGCTTCCTGGTGGGATTGCGGCTTTCTCATTCATGCGTTCCGACGTGCTCTTCGATCTCGGGTACGTACTTCTCTGGGTTGGCCTCTTCGCGTTGACGAGACAGAGTCGTTTTCGCTGGCCCGTGGTAGTCCTATTCCACGTCGTCAGCATAGTCGTTCTGGCGACGACGACCTGCGCCCACCTGTACTTCCAGGAGACCGGCTCTACGCTCAGTCTCAACGTGATCACGTACTCGATCGGCAAGTTCGGTGAGATCGAAGACGTGATCGGCAGCGTGACGTCGCTGACTACGTGGGCATGGGGGATTGTAATCATCAGTTACATGGTGACGGGTCCCTGGACGATAACCACGATCGTTTGTGGTAGGCCCGGGCGGGCCGGGTCCTTCGGCTCGCTTTCGACAGCCCGGCTGTTCGCCCTCGGGGCCCTGATGATGTCCCTCGGGCTCGTCTTCCTCTCGCTGCCGGCCAGCGAGGGAGAAGCCGGCAAGTCCTTTTCCAGGGACTCCATAGTCAACGTCGTTATGTCCGGGGTTGAACACGCGCAGATAAGAGGCCTGAGCGCCAACGCCGCTCCGAAGAAGCTTCCGGCCGACGTCCATCTGCAGAAGACTCCCAAGACAGAGAAGAAGAACATCGTCTTGATCCACCTCGAGTCCACCCGGGCCCGCTCCACGACGCCCTACAACGGGAGCCTGGACACGACGCCCTACCTCGACAGCCTCTCGAAGGAGAGCCTGATGGCCGAGCAGGCGTACACGATCGTCCCGCACACCTCGAAGGCCATCACCTCGATCAACTGCGGGATCGATCCGCACCTCGTGCGCGAGATCACCGAGGCGAAACCGGGCGGCATCCCGGTCCGTTGCCTGCCCGAACTCCTGAAGGAGCAGGGATATACCTCCGTCTGGTTCTCCTCGGCGACCGAGCACTTCGAGGACCGCAGGGGTCTCGTCGATAACTTCGGCTACGACGACTTCCAACCCGTCGACACGATGAACAAGAAAGGCTTCCAACAGTCCAACTACTTCGGCTACGAGGACGACATCATGCTCCAGCCGAGCAGAGTTTGGTTGGAGCACCACAAAGACAAGCCTTTCCTGGCGACCTACCTCGGGGTGACGGGCCACCACGACTACCGGCCCGTCACCCGTTACGGGCTGAAGCACTACTCGGACTATCCCCCGCTCGACCACTACCAGAACGAGGTCCGCTACCTCGACTTCTTCGTGCACAACGTTATCGACCAGTACAAGGAGTTGGGCCTCTATGACGACACCATTTTCGTGATCTACGGTGACCATGGGGAGGGTTTCGGGGAGCACGATCTCTTCCAGCACGACAACACCATCTACCAGGAGGGGCTCAAAGTACCATTCCTCATCCACGAGCCCGGGCGCTTCGAGAACGGCAAACGCGTGGGCGCCCTGACCGACCAGCTCGACGTAGTCCCCACCCTGATAGACTTGCTCGGCTTCAAGGTCACGGGCGGTCGTTACCCGGGGAGATCCCTCCTCGCCCCGCCAAAGGAGGACCGCACGCTGTTCTTTTCCTGCTTTGACGAGTACAGGTGCCTCGCCAGCATCCAGGGGACGGAGAAGTACATCTACTTCTTCGGCAACCAGCCCGAGGAGGTCTACGATCTGGCCTCGGATCCCCTGGAGAAAAACAACATCGCAGACGAGCAGAGCACAGAGGAGCTAAAACGTAAACGCCTCCAGGTGCTCTCGTGGTACTCGAAGGTGAACGCCATGTACGAGCATTAGCCAGTCAGCACGCTACGCCCTTCGGGCTTCGCTTGTCAGCATGTCAGCTTCGCTGGGGAGTGGCTCGAGTTCGCTTTGCCCTGCGGTGGATAAGGGCGCATTTGCTTCGGAGCCTGCCTGCGTGCGGGAGCCAGACCGTCGGACGCTTGCTGAAATGCTGACCAGCTGAAGTGCTGACTAGCTCCGTCGGGCCTCAGGCCCGACGGTCCTTGCGCCTGGTCCCTGAGTGCCTGAGCAGCAATATCATGGCGAAGCCCAACGCGAGGACGCTGCTAACGAGGAGGTTTCCGCGGATGGTTCCCCCGATGATGAAAGCAGGGTCGACGCGGAGGGCCTCCACGAAGAAGCGTCCGAAGGAGTAGAGGCTCACGTAGAGAACGGCGATGTCGCCGTTCTTCAGGCGCTCCGGGAAGCGTCGGGCCACCCACAGCAGTATGAGGCAGACCACGACATCCCAGATCGACTCGTAAAGGAAGGTAGGGTGAAAGGTCGTGGCGTCCGCATACCCGACCGGCCTGTTCTCCGGGGCTATGCGGATGGCCCACGGCAGGTCGGAGGGTCGCCCGAAGAGCTCCTGGTTGAAGTAGTTGCCCCAGCGCCCTATCGCCTGGGCGAGGACCAGTCCTGGTGCGACCGCGTCGGCGAAGGCCCACGGGCTTATGCCCCGGATCCGGGCGAAGATCAAGAGTCCCACAAACCCTCCGACGACGGCGCCGTAGATCCCGAGTCCCCCGTTCCAGACCTCGAACACGCCGGGAAAAGGGTCCTCGGAATAGAGCTCGTAGTCGGTGATAACGTGGTAGGCCCTGGCGCCGACGAAGCCGAGCGGCACGATAAAGAACAGCGAGTCGAGGGCCAGGGAGCCGTCGTATCCCCTGCGCTCCAGTTCTCTACCCGTGAGCCAGGTCGCGACGATGATGCCAAGGGCGATGCAAAGCCCGTAATAGCGAAGGGCGAGGGGCCCCACCTCGAAAATTACCGGAGAGGGCGGGCTCGGTATGGAAGCGAGGGACATGTGGCCTAATCAGCCGAGGCGCCGGACTTATGCTTGGAGGGCTTCTCCCCGGCCGGCTTCTCTCCGATCGGCTGCGCGTCCGTCGGGTTGGGGTCCTTCTTCGATTGCTCGACGCCGTAGTAGGACTCCAGGATGTGACGCACGGCGGGGGCCGAGCTCATCTCGCTGCCGTTCTGGAAGGCCCCTCCGCCCTCGATCATGACGACGACGACCAGCGGATCGGATTCCTTGTGCGCGGCCCAGCCGACGTACCAGTTCACGAAATCTTTCCCGCTGGGCAACTCGCCCGTACCGCTCTTGCCGAGCGTGGGCAGTGTGGACCCGACGAACGCGGGGTAGGCGGTGCCCTCGTGTTGTGGCACCCCCCTGACATCGTTCGCTGGCACCCCCCTCAGGCCCTCCCTGGCGTTCTCCAGATAAGCGTCGGGCAGGCCCACGTTACCTGAGGGCTTCGGGGAGATCCGCTCGGCGACGCTGCCGTCCTGGTTCTGGACTTCGCTCGCCACATGCGGGGTGACGAGCGTGCCGCCGTTCTCGACCGCCGAGTAAGCTACCGCGAGCTGAATCGGGGAGACGAGCAGGTCCCCCTGGCCGATGGCGAGGTTCACCCAGTCCCCGACGCTCCAGTAGGCCTCCTCAGGGGTGCCCAGGGCTTCGGCCAGTTCCCGCTCTCCTTCTGCGGTCGGTACGCGCCCCGCCGTCTCGCCGGCCAGGTCTATGCCCGTCAGGGAGCCGAAGCCGAACCGCTCGTAGAAATGGGGCAGCCAGGCCTTGTCCGAGGTGTTGTTCCAGATCCAGTCGGCGACCTGGTAGAAGAACTTGTCGTTGGAGTCGGTGAGTGCTTCCGAGAAGTTCTCGGTGCCGTGGGTCCCGAGGTAAGCCGCGTTGGGGCTGTTCTCGCGCCAGCTCTGGTAGCAGGGGCTGACCGTAACGTTCGTGGGGTGCCAGCAAGATCCATTGTCGGTGTAGGTGGTGTAACGGTCGATGACGCCCGAGGCGAGGCCCCCGAGGCCGGTGAACGTCTTGAAGGTCGACGCGGCCGGCTGGCCGGCCGTTATCGCGCGGTTGATAAATGGATGCTCCGAAGCGTCGCTGCCGAGGTAATGGTAGGTCTTGAGTTCCCTCTCGCCCGAGATGCCGCCGACGAACAGTTGCGGGTCGAAGTCGGGACGGCTGGCGAGGGCGAGGATGTCGCCGTTGCGCGGGTCCATCGCGATGACGGCTCCCCCCCTCCCCGGGTACCCTTTCTCCCTCACCCTTCCGATGGCCGCGTCGAGCTCGTCCTCGGCGAGCCGCTGGACGTCGAGGTCCAAGGTCAGCTTCAGGTTCTTTCCGGGCACCGGCTCGGTGACGTGGTCGGGTAGCTCCTGGCTCGGGTTCGCGTTTATGGGCTCACCGTTTTCGTCCACGAATCTGCCCATGGAGTCGACCCTGCTCCCCTCGGGAACTATGCGCCCGAGGGCGTCCACGTTGTACGTCCTCCGGCCCGCTTTGCCGCGCAGCACCTTCTCGTAGGTGAGCTCGACCCCGCTCTTGCCGACGACGGAGTCGGCGTCCAGGCCCTTGAAAGGCTCCTGCTTGAGCTCATCCTGGGTTACGGCGCCGGTATACCCGAGGATGTGGGAGGCGAGGCGGCCTTCCGGGTAGCTACGGACCCAGTCGTCGTTCACGGCGACGCCCTCGAACTCCGTGGTGCGCTCACTGATGTAAGTCACCGCGTCGCGGCTCGCGTTCTCCTTGACCAGGATGGGACTGTACTGGCTACCGGTCTCCCTGGCCGCATCATAGCGGCCTAGCACGGCCTCCGTGTCGGCCCCGACGACAGTCGCCAGCTCCTTGACCTTGTCCCTGGAGATCTCGTCGGGGATGACGGTAACGTTCAGCCCGGGGACGTTGTTGGCCAGGATCTTGCCGTCGCGGTCGTAGACGACGCCGCGCTGGGCGGGGATCTTGATGTTGGTGTGCTGCGTGGCCCTCGCGGCCAGGGTGTAGTCCTGGCCCGTCAGGACCTGCAGGTACCAGAGCCTGGCGCCGAGGACGAGGAAGACGGCGGCGATAAGTACCGCCAGGGTGACGACGCGCACCTGCATGTTGCCCTTGGTCATCGGCGGCGTCTCCACACGCTTTTTCGCGGGATTCGCCTGCTTCTTCTGCCTCACCGGCGACCGGAGCAACCTCTACCCCCCTCTCCCGCTGCGATCACTTGTGTGTTGCCACCTTTTCGGCCTGGACGATCAGACGCTTGGAGTAGTCGGGCAGCGTACACGTCTGCAGGGAGAGTATGTTCCTGCCCGCGAGCGGCCTCGTCACCGATACCTCATCAGGGTCCACGATAAAGACCTTGAACACCTTGTAGACGTAGTGGTCCCCCGCCGCGTCCCTGATAAAGATCCTGTCCCCCTTCTTCAACACGTTCAGATCCCAGAACGCCAGCCAGCTGTTGGTGCCGGGGAACCCTAGCCTGTGGCCGGCGATGTAGACGTTGGCCTGCCTGTCCCAGGGGTTGCCGGTCCCGCGGAGGTGCACGGCGGCGTGCTTGCGGAAGGCCTTGTCGTCGTCGCTGACGGAGTAGGGGATCGTATCGTTGCGTATCTGGGCCATCTTCGGGATCGTCATGCGCAGCATCTTGCGGGAAGGCCCCCTGGGGACGACATTCCTCTTGGCCTCCGGAGCGGCGAACCTCGTCTGCGGTTCTTCTTGCTTCTGCCTCTGTATGGCCCGGTCGATCTTCGCGTCCACAGGAACTTTAGGCTGCTCTTTGGCCGTGATCACCTTCTCGCCGACGGCGACTTCGGCCTCGGCGTCGTGCCGCGGAGAGCCGACGAAGAAGCTGGCGGCCACCACGATTCCCACGCCGACGACCAGCAGGCTCAACACGTTGACGACCAGTTCGGTGAAGCGCGCTATGGTTCCCTCCCTACGCGGCCACGTGGACCGCCGCCTCGATCGCAGTTCATTGTATCCCAAAAGCGTACGGCTACTAGCTGTGCCAGCCGCCCACCACAAAGTATTTTCTGGCCACGATGGTATTCTGGCCCGTCCCCCCCGATGCGCCGTAGACCGTCACGGTGTAATCGCCGGAGGGCAGCCCTCCTCCGGATGCGGGGCGGACGGCGAACTTCACCACGCCGGAGGCCCCGCCTGAGGAGACGGCGAGGCGCTCCTCACCCTCGTTTTCGACGACGAGCTCACCACCGCCGCCGAGGAGGCGTCCCAGGGCTGAGGTCCTCGACGTCCTCTCGACGCTCGCCTCGAGGTCCCCGTAGGTGGCGAGATTCTCTACCCTCAGGTAGACGTAGATCTCCTCCGCCCCCCCGTCGAAACGCAGCCTGTCGGAGGTGGGGTACATCGTGTCTTTCTGGCTCACCGCGATGTCCGCAGCCCCCGGCGCGACCAGGTCCTCCCCGGGTGAGAAACCTCCTGGAGAGAGGGACAAGACCCCGGCGAGCAACAGCACCGCCAGGCATAGGGCGACCAGCGCAAGATTGACGCGGTAGCGCTCTGAGGTCTTTCCCGTGGTCGTGTTGGGGAGCCTGTTCAGGGGCCACCCTTCTTCCCGCCCTCGCGGGAGCGTTTCCATAGCAGCAGCGTGGCGGCGTTGTGCGTGGAGTGGGCGAGGATGGGGGCGAGCAGACCGCCGCTGACATCGTAGATGATGCCGAAGACGAAGCCCGCCAGGACGGCCCACGCCGTCCACACGAGGTAACGTCGATCCGGGCCAATGTGGGCCACGCCAAACAGGAGGGAGGCAACCACCAGGCCAAACTCCTGCTGTACGGCGCCCCTGAAAAACGCTTCCTCACCGACACCAGAGAAGATCGCGACCAGCAGGAGGCTCCTCGCATCGGCGCCGTCGATCAGCCGCGGGGCGAGCTCCTCGGAGATCTTGCGTAGGACGGGCAGGAAGCGGTAAGCCAGGAGCCCCAGGGCGAGGGTGCAGAGGGCGGTGAGGAGACCGAGGAGCACGCTCGCCGGCGGGCTCTCGCCGAGAAGGGGAACATCGAAGCCCCTGAGGCCGCACCACAGGGCCGCAACGACGGCGAGCGAACCGTAGAATAGTGCGGCGAAGGTGACGAAGCGCGGGCCCAACGCGTGCCTACCCCGGGTGCGCTTCGAACCGGTCTGCACGATGGGCCATAACCCGTTATTGTACCGGACGAAGAAAACCACAGGTCGCACGCAGTCCGGAGGTAGGAGATGCTCGACGAGTCGATTTTCAAGGCCTACGACATCCGTGGCATCTATCCCGAGAGCCTGGATGAGGGAGTCGCCTCGGACATAGGCCGCGCCTTCGTCGCGCAACTGGATCTCTCGGGCTCCAGGGTCGTCGTGGCCCGCGACATGCGCCTCTCCGGCGAGGCTCTGGAGAAGGCTTTCATACGGGGGGTCACGGAGGCCGGCGCCGACGTACTCGACCTCGGGCTGGTCTCGACCGACGCGCTCTACTTCGCCGTGGGGCACCTGGAGGAGCCCGGCGGGGCCATGGTCACCGCCTCGCACAACCCCAGGGACTACAATGGCTTCAAGCTGTGCAGGGAGGAAGCCATCGCCCTCTCGGGCGAAGCCGGGTTAGGCCAGATCCGTGATGCGATCGTCTCGGGAGAGCTCCCCGACCCCGCGGAGTATCCAGGTTCCGTGGAGGAGACGGACATCACCGTAGATTACGCAAAACACTGCCTGAGCTTTATAGACACCGAGGGCCTGAGGCCGCTTAAGATCGTGATCGACGCCGGCAACGGCATGGCGGGCAAGATGGTCCCTCCCATATTCGAGGACCTTCCTTTCAAGTACGTCCCGATGTACTTCGAGCTCGATGGCTCCTTCCCCCACCATCCGCCGAACCCCATCGAGCCCGAAAACGTCAGCGAGCTCCAGGAGCGCGTGGTCGCAGAGGAGGCAGACTTCGGGGTGTCATTCGACGGCGACGCAGACCGCTGCTTTATCATCGACGAGAACGGTACGACCATCTCGGGCGACCTGGCCGCCACCCTCATTGCCAAGAACGTGCTCGAGAAGGAGCCAGGAGCGACGATACTGTACAGCGCCGTCTGCTCTAAGGCTTTCCCCGAGCTCGTGGAGCGCGAGGGCGGTAAGGCCATAAGGACCAAGGCAGGCCACTCCATCATCAAGCCGCAGATGCGCAAGCACGACGCGGCCTTCGGGGGGGAACACTCGGCCCACTTCTATTTCCGGGACAACTACTTCGCCGACTCAGGCATCATCGCCATGCTGACCATCGCCGAGCTCGTCGGCCGCCAGGAGGAACCCATCTCCAGCCTCCTCGCCCCCATCGACCCCTACGTCCGCTCGGGTGAGATCAACTCCGAAGTAGAAGACCAGGCCGCTACCCTCCAGAAGGTCGAGGACCACTACTCCGAGAACGAAGACACAAAAATTGACCACCTCGACGGCCTCACCGTCGACCTGGGCGACTGGTGGTTCAACCTCCGCCCCTCGAACACCGAGCCCCTCCTCCGCCTGAACGTGGAAGCCAACGACAGAGAAACGATGGAGCAAAGGCGCGACGAGTTGCTCAGCCTCATTCGAGGCTGAGCAGCATTTCAGCACGCTCAGGCTTCGCCTTCGCTTGTCAGCACTTCAGCATTTCAGCTTCGGCCTTGGGAGGATAACCGGGGGCAAAGGTAACGCCCCGTCAGAACAACGGGGCGTTCGTACTGGCGCTGGATGCGGCGATCTATGCAAGCTGACGTGCTGACAAGCCGCCCGTAGGGTGGCGTGCTGACTTGCTGAAATGCTTACATACTGACTAGCTTACTTGAATCAGGTTTCTGACTTCGCGGACGCCTTCGACCTGCTGGGCGATCTCACCCGCCGCCAGTTTGGCGTCTTCGGAGGGCGCGGTCCCGCGTAGTTCGGCGACCCCATCGTTTACCTCGACGTTAACCCGCGGCATCTCCGCGGTGCGCGGGTCCTCGCCGATGTCGGTGCGGATGCGCTGTTCTAGCTCTTCTTGCTGTTCGCCCACGCCCTCGACGTTCCCGTGCTGCTCGCCGATCAGGGGCCCTGTTGCGGGATCCGAGTACTCCCGCTCGGCGCCGGTGCGGTTAGCATCCCCCGGGGCCTGCTGTCCACCGCCGCCGGCGGTCCCTGTCGGGGTACCACTACCCCAGGTCGCGCCCCGTTGGCCCGCGGGACTCCCGGCGTCGGGGGCGTGGTGGCCGGTCGTACCCGTGTAGGAGGAGGACTCGCCCGAAGGTTCGCCTTTCCTCGCACGCGCGATGGCGGATCCGATGGCGAGCCCGAGCAGGGTGAAGATCGCGTACTTTAACCACCGGACCTTCCTTGGTTCCCGCGAGCTCATCGCCCGCCGGATAAGCCTGGCTTCGCCCTTACCCAGCTTCCACGCAGCCTTACCGGCGGTTCTGCCGGCGACGGGCGCTACCCTTGCTCCTACTCTCGCCCCGGCCTTGACGCCGGTCTTGGCGGCCTGTCTCTTCCTGCGCGCCATTCACTACCTCCATCTTCGCAAGGTTGTTTCTCGAAACAACGAGATACCCCGAAAGGCCCGTTCGGAAACAGCGCAGGATAAGACACCACCACGTTTTCCGAAGCCAATAGCGGTTTGTTTGTAGGAGCGATTCGCGAACCGCGACCTCAGGTCAGGGAGGCCCACAAGAGAATCATCCGCCCCGGCGCAGCCTGGGGACGAGGGTTAGTTTCCTGTAGCGCATTCTTCTCTCGTTGAGTGGCTTCTCGAACTCCGCCTCGCGGACGAACCCGACCTCCCCTGTGGCGGCGGCCTCGACGAGGGCGGCCAAGTCTTCTTTCTCCGAAGTCGAGAGACCATCATCGGCGTTCTCCCGCTCGAAGAGCCTCACCCGCCGCGCGAAGGCTACGAAGATACTGCAGGGCTCGGAGCAGGGAATCTCACCTTCTCCCCGATCAACGTCAAGCGGGGTTGCCTCGTCGATATCCCAGAGGGTCCGTTTGAGACACACGGCGTCATCGCAGCAGGCGCGGGCTGCGTGGAGCACCCCCTCGTCCGAGAGCCGCTGGATGCGCTTGTAGATCCCGCTCTGCCTCGCCGCGTTCTCCCTGAAGCTCGTGAGGACCAGCCTACCTTCCCTGTGGAGGTACCACTGGGCGACGCCGGCGGGATAGAGGTAGTTCATCGCGATCGCGAGCGAGCGAGAGCCCGTGACCCTGAGCTCCCAGCCGCGCCGCAGATTGGGGGAGCTCTTCAGCGGTCTGTAGTCCCCGCCCGCGGTGAACCTGGCGATCTCTCGCGCTTCTCGTGGATCCTCGCTGACCCTGAGACCATCCTCCCGCGCGTCGGCCAGGTGTCGCAGAGAATATTCGAGGGACCGAGCAGGACGAACGATCACCTGCCCGAAGACACGTCCTTCTGGCGCGCCGTCCACCCACGTCGCGAAGGCCTCCCGCGAAGCGGCGGCGACGTTCTCGGGCTGGATCTCAGACAACGGGCTGCTCCGTAGCCGTCTCACGGGCGCGGGCGGCTATGAGGTTTGCCAGGGAGGGATGCGTTCCGACGGGAGCCCCGTAGTAGATCGTCTTGTCGCCCGAGACCGTGACCTCGCCGCTCAGGCCGAGGTCCTCGGGGATCGTCTCGCGGGTGTGCCAGCCCTCCGCGATAAACAGGGGGATCAGGATCACGTTCTCCGCTTCTACACCGGCGACGACCCGACCGATCTCGGGTTCCTGGTCCAGGAACCCGACTTCGACGAGGTCGTAGATGCCGCGCGCTCTGATGCGTCCGGCATTCAGGTAGATGACACCGCCGGAGTTCTTGTTGAGGTCGGTCCCATGGCCGAGTAAGACGAGGGCCGTGCGCCCCGAGACCTCTCTTCCGCGCATTAGGTCGTCCGTACGCTCCAGGATGACATCAGGCATTCCATCGAAGGTGCCTAGAGGTCCAGCGTAGCGGATAATCTTCCCACCCTTCCTGGTGATGGGCCCCTCGAGACCAAGCTCCCTCGGGATGACCTGCTGGGTGAAATATCCCTCGGAGATGAAGGCGGGGACGACATAGACATCCTCTGACTCTACGGTGTCGAGCACGTGGCGCATGGAGGGCTCCTCTTTCCAGAAGCATTCGACGACCTCGTCGAACTCTGCGGTCTCCCTGATGCGGGCGGCATGCTCGTAGACGGGCAGGCTCGAGTCTTCATTCAAGTGCGAACCGTGCCCCACGATAACGAGAGCCCTCATGCTCCTCCTCTGCGGCCGATGTGCCGGCAGATTCTACCTCAAGCGATTCGGGGAGGGCCGACGGCCCTCCCCGAATCGCGCATTTCAGCACTTCAGCTGGTCAGCACTTCAGCCAAAAAAGCTGACATGCTGAGGTGCTGACTTGCTGAAATGCTCGCAAAGGGGCCAGCGGCCCCTTTGCGCTTTACCTCGTGGCCGGTCTGAGCCTGTGGCTCAGGGCGTCGGGTCCGTACTCCAGGGCGACGAGGAAGGCGGCCGCGATGACGGGGTATTCGGTCGAGGTCGGAGAGAGGCGGGGGTCTTCGCGTAGCAGGCCGCCGAGGTTGGCTATCCCTTCGAGGCCGCGCCTGGAATGGACACCGCCGGCCTTCAAGACACCGTGCGCCATGCGGGAGACTTCTTCGGCCTCTTGGCGGCCCGCGCGGCTTGCCACATCCAGGTCGGGCACCTCCGAGAGGACCTCTATGTAAGTCTGGACCAGGGCGCCACGGACGGAGTCTGCGCGGGAGAGGGCGGAGAGAAGCGCGGGTCTGGCGAGCTCGCGGGTGACCTCGAAGTCCCTGGCGTACTCTCGGGCCAGCGCGTGGCGCGAGGCCGAGAAGCGCATGGCGTCGCGGAGCGTGGCGTCCTTGCCCGCCCCCAGGGCGTAAGAGAGCGCGCTCGCGAGGGCATCCTCGCCGCCGGCCACCTCCAGCGCCCGCGCGAACGGCGCTATCTGGTCGTGACCGAGTCCAGCAAGGACGCGGGCCGAGGGCTCCTCACGCAGGGCACCGCGGGCGAGTGGTGCCAGATATCCGGCGACCCGCGGGTCGGCGAAGCCGGCCAGGGAGAGCGAGGAGAGGGTGGCCTCGAGGACCGTCGTCCCGACCCCCCGACGGCCCGACCCGCCGAGGGCATCCCTTACGGAGACTACGGAGAGCACCTTCGACTCGTGCGCGACGCGGCCGTCGAGGTAGCGGGATCCCGTCCCCGGAGTGGGGGCGCTGTAGACGAGCATGATGGCCGTGGCAGCGCTGGCCGACACGAGACTTTCGGCCACGAATTCTTCGTCGCGTGGCCCCATCAGGCTTTGAATTTGCAAACGTCCGCCGACACAAGCACCTCCTCGTCGCTACCGGAGCCCATTCTAACCCGAGGCCGCTACCTCTCCACACGGACGAAGTAATATACTCCTCGCCATGGATCGCTCACCCCACTACCAGGAACCGCCCGCCGGCGCGACCGGGAAGAGCCAGCGGGAATGTAGAATGTCGTCCCGCCAGGGAGGCTCTTGAACACCCGCAGCCACACCTCTCTCCTATCGGAGGATGCGTTCGAGAAGGGCCTAGGGGAGGGTACCCTGGGCGCCGAGGAGGAGCTGTGGCTCGCCGACCCAAAGACCCTCAAGCTCTCAGGTGGGGCGCAGAAGATCCTGGCAAGCGAGCCCGCGGAACTGTTCTCGGGGGAGCTCATAGACTGCGAGATCGAGTCGAACACGGGCGTGCACGGGCAACCGGCAGGGGTCCTCGACGACCTCCTCTCCCGCCGCCGCGTC
The DNA here is from genome assembly GCA_046732815.1 of Actinomycetota bacterium. GTDB lineage: Bacteria > Actinomycetota > Rubrobacteria > Rubrobacterales > Rubrobacteraceae > Rubrobacter_D. The sequence goes on from JBKPNW010000049.1 coordinate 27,804, forward strand.
CTGCTCGGGCAGGCAGGGCGGCTCGGCAGGGTCCTCGGCACCAGTGGGACGCACCCGATCGGCGACTGGAGAGAGCAAGAGATTATCGACAAACCCCACTACCAGCGCCTCAAGAAGAAACTCGGGTGGTTGATCCGGCGCAACAACACCTTCTCTTTGCACGTCCACTACGCCGTGCAGGGCCGCGAAAAGGCCGTCTACCTCTTCAACCGCCTGCGCGAGTACGTGCCGCACATGCTCGCGCTCTCGGTCAACTCTCCTTTCTGGCAGGGTGAGTACACGGACATGCACTCGGCGCGCGTCCTCATGTTCTCGCGCGCCTACCACCGCGCCGGGCTCCCCGGGCCCTTCGCCTCCTGGCCCGAGTACACGGACTACATCGACTACCTAGGGCGCGCGGGCCTCATAGACACGCTGGGGGAGATCTGGTGGGATGTGAGGCTCCACCCGGGACTCGACACCGTCGAGATCAGGGCCTTCGACGCCCAGACGGACCCCGCCCGCAACGAGGGCCTGATCGTCCTGGCGGCGGCCCTGTGCGACATGCTCGCCCTCGAGTTCGACTCGGGCGATTCCATGCCCATCATCCCGAACCGCGAGATCGAGGAGAACAAGTGGAGCGCCCAGCGTTACGGCCTGGGAGGCATCTTTGTCGACCACGAGACCCACGAGGCCATCGAGACCCGTACCGCCCTGGAGACGCTCCTAGCACGCCTCTCCGAGATCGGCACCAGAGAGTTATCAGGGCTCGAGCGCATGCTCGGCGAGCCGACCGAATCCGTGCGCCAGCTACAAGTGTGGAAGGAGACGGGGTCCACCGTCGAAGTCGCAAGGGACGTTGTGGCAAGAACCTCGGAGCCAGGGCTGATAGCTGAGGGCTGAAAGCTCGCAAAGAGGTTCCCTCTTTGCGGCGCTACTTCCCGAACACCTTGCGCTTGGCCTGGTTCACGACGATCTTGCGAACCCTCTTGTTCTGCAGGGCCTTGAGGACTACGTGGCGCGCCGTCTTGCTCTTGATCAGTTTGAGGGCTATGGCCTTCTTCACGACTTGCCTCGCTTTCGGGTTCTGTTGTAAGGCTCTCCAGAGCTTCCGAGGAAATGTCGCCTCAGGTTAGTTCGCCCGGTCTATCTCGGTGTGGTACCTGCTGCCCAAACGCCCCCCCAGGAAGCCGCCGGCCAACGCTATGAGCACGGCGGCCAGCGCGGTTACGATGCCAACGACCCCGGCGGCGGCCAGATCTCGGACCGTAGAGAGCATCTCATCGACGCTGTTGGCGATGCGCTCGGCCGCCGCGTCGGGCAGGAAACCGGAAAAGACCACCGCGGCAAGGGCGAGGATCAGGATCACGATAAACGTCCAGACGAGAACCATCACCCCGTTGCGGCCCCCGTCGAACCGCGCGAGACGGCCGGCCACGTACCCGCCGAAGAAATAGGTCAGGAAGATCAAAACCCCGAGCAGGGCGAGGCCCGTGATGGCAGAAGTGCCTAGTTCTCCGTCCGAAAGATCCAGCGGGAGGCCGAAGGGAATGAGCACGAACCCTGCGGTGGCCGAGAAGACCGCCCCGAGTACGAGGGCGAAGATTAGCCCGAGAAAGCTGGCCAGCCAGTCCACACCCCCGTACATATCCCTCAGCCGGTCCTCACGTTCCTCTGCGGCCTCGAAGTAACCCCGCGGGTAGGGAGTCGCGTCCCTCGTGGTGTCCGGGTAGCCTGACCCCCTGATAACGCGGGTCTCCTTTTCCCCGGAAGTCTCCCTGGCCGCTCTTCTAGTCTCGGGAGACTCGGTCTCCCCCGACCGGACCCGTCGCGTGGCATCGGCGCCGTTGCCGGTGGGCACACGGCGCGTCTCATCGTCGGCATCTCCCAGTGGGCCCGTTCTGCGGCGCTCCTCGCGACCCTCTTCCGGCCTGTCGGTCATCCGTAACCCCTTTACGTCATATCGTAGGTCTGTCGTCTGTAGTAC
>JBKPNW010000050.1:0-5699 GCA_046732815.1 Actinomycetota bacterium
GTTCTCGGAAGTTGCGCCTGCTACACCCAGCGCCGCACCTGCGCCTTATAGGCTAGATACTCCTCCCCGAAAGCGCGTTCTAGGTAGCTCTCCTCGCGTCCGATCACCTCGCGCTGCATAACCATAACCACCGGCGCCAGCAGGAGCATCGCCCACAGCGAGTTACGAAGAGAGGAGACGCCGGCGTAGATCAAGGCCAGGGCCAGATAGCTGGGGTTGCGGGAGTAGCGGAACGGGCCTTCCGTGGTCAGCCTCGGCACGGGTCTGTCGGTGCGTATCGGCACGTCGGCCTTTCGTATCGTCAGTAGGGACCACGCGTTGAGTGCCGCCCCGCCGCCCAAGAGCGACAATCCCAGCCCTCGCGCCACCCCGCGCGGCGAGAAGGGGAGGTGCAAGCGCCTGTCTAGGACCAATCCCGCGGCCAGGGGCACCAGGTAGATCAGGGGTGGGGGTACCCGAATACCGGGGTTGTCCTGGTTGTCAGCCATGCGTGCTCCTCTCCCTCAGGATCCTCGGATCATCCTAGCCTATCCACCCGAGTGCGTGGAAGGGTTATTCTCAGAAGTTCGCATACAAGGGATTCTGCGAACTTCGTGTTGACGGAGTTCTCGGAAGTCCGAGGCTACCATTCGGCTGGTTCGTCTCTTGGCCACCCTGGAACTCAGCTCGACAATGGGCAATCATGGGCAATCGGTTCGGTGATGTGACCTCAAGGGTCAAGAATTTTTGTCGCCCAGGCCGGGGTTTGTACCCCGATTCGGGGGTTCGGCGTCTCTAGCGTACCCCACCTTATGCTTTGCGTCGTCCTGGTTGCGGCGAACCATCGCCGAAGCTTTCACCGACCCCGACCGCCCCGCTACCTCTCGGATCTGACGCTTTATGTACCGTCCCTGCTCGCCGCCCTCGGGAAACTCCCCGTAGAGCCTCTGGAGGCGTCCCTGCTCGACATCCAGACCGCGAGAGAGGGAGTCGAGGCTTTCGAGCGAAGCGCGCTCGAGCCCGCTCTCGAACTCCCCCTCCCCGGTTTCTCTGGCCCACCCGAGCGACAGGAGCTCAGGACCTTGCCGCTCGCCGGCCTCACCCGAACCGAGGAGTTCTTCGGGCGCCACGCCCAAAGCTAGAGCCAGCTTGCCGAGGGTGCCAAAGTGTGGACGCCCTATCTTGCCGGTCTCGATGCCAGAGACGGTGGTGGGACTTACGTCGGCCTCCCGAGCCAACCTAGCCTGGGTCCACATTCGCAGGCGACGGACTCTTTGCACACGCTCTCCTATGTCGGGCACGTTCACATCTCGTCTCTAACTACCTACGAAAGCATACCATAAACTGTACCAAAACTTTATTATTGCTGTGTAGGTCCGGAAAAACCTGTAAATTTTTCGATAAAACTGTTTGAAAACTGTGTCAGGGAGTGTATAATGCTCGTGCAGAAGGGAGGTTGGCCCCGGCCTTAGGGGGCCATGAAGAGAAGGAGGTGCAAGGATCATGTTGAGTCCTTTCCGTGGGTTTTACGATGCGCAGAGTGAGGCTGATCGCCTCTTCAACGAGATGTTGGGGGGCTTGGGTCGCGGACGGGCGCGTCAGGCAGATCGGCAGCTCGCCCAGTGGGCGCCGGCCGTGGACGTGCTCACCAAGGACGATAACCTGGTGATCCGCGCCGAGCTTCCCGGGCTCAAGCAGGAGGACGTGGACATCACCCTGCAAAACGGGGTCTTGACGATCTCCGGCGAGCACAGGGTCGACGAGGAAGAGGAGCGCGGTAGCTACCACGTCAGGGAGCGCCGTTACGGCTCGTTCCGAAGGAGCATGACGCTGCCGGAGGGCACCGACGAGAGCAAGGTCCACGCCCGCTTCGAGGACGGAGTGCTGGAGGTGACCGTGGAGGGCGCCGCCATCGAGCAGGCCCCGAAGCGCATCGAGATAGAGGGCTCGAGCGGCTAAGGTCTCCCCAAGAGAGGAGGTGAGGCATCGCGGGGGCCGCTACACGGCGGCCTCCACGAATGCGGTCTGGATGCTTCCGAAAAGTCCATGCTTGAGGGGAGGTAGATGAGCGAATCGTATGCCGAGCTCCTGGAGCGTTTGGAGACCACCAAGCGTACTCTGCACAACGCCCTGGAGTTCATCGACGACGACCATCACCTCACGGATCAAGGAATAGCCGCGCGGGAGGCCTTGCTCAGGGACCTAGAGGCGATCGGGCAAGAGCATGGGCCGATCTAGGCGATCGCCCTGAACCTTCGCCGGTATGAGGGGGTGCATCGTTGCCCGGTCTTTCTATGCGGCAGGGTGTCTTATGTACAAATAGGAGCTTCTTCTTGCCCAGACGTACGTAAGACCGATAATAGCGACCGGACCTATATATGGTCCCTAAAATAGGCTAGGCCCTCCGGACCGGGGCTCCTCTCTAAGGAGCTCCGGCCCTCCGATGTCTAGAGGAGTAACGGTGCCGCAACCGATCGCGCTGAAGCTTAGGGTCCTTCGTGAGGAGCGGGGTCTTACGCAGGAGGAAGCGGCCAAGCTCGCCGACGTATCGCACTGGACCGTGCTCTACCTGGAGTCAGGCAAACGAGCGCCCTACATGCCGACCGTGACGAAGCTCGCCAAGGCATACGGGGTGCCCTTAGAGGAGTTGGTGGAGGAGTAGCCTCCCGCACGACGATTCCCACGCTCGCACCGATTTGCCGCTTTGCCGGCGCGAGCCTCTGCGCGAGCTTCGCCCGTATAGCGTTCTCGGAAGTTCGGCTAAACGGCGTTTTGGGAAGTTCGGCGTAAGGACAAAATGGTCAAAAGGGTGTAATGACGCCACCGTTTCGGGATGCGAACATACCGGGATAGCCGCCCTGCGGGCGACGTGCAGGGCGGGCACGGACGAACCTTGGGCAAGAATCGGGGCGCCGTTGGGCGCCGTACGAGAGGGGATCGCATGCAAGAACCGTCGGCGCCACCACGCGGGCAACCCGGCACGTCACAGGCGTCCTTGCTGGCGGGCCTCGAGGCCTCCGGGGTTCCGCTCATCGAGCGCCGCTACTCGCCCGGCGAGCACCCCTACATGCGCGGGGACCCCGACGAAGGGCTGTGGTTCCTCCTCGAGGGCACGCTCGAGGTCTACAAGTTCTACGGTGCCTTCAGCAAGGCCACCGTGAGGCTACTCGACCACGAAGGACTCTTCGGCGAGCCCTCGCTGCGATCGGCGGGGCGCCACCGCGACTCGGCTCAGGCCCTCTCCGCTTGCCGGGCGGCTAAGGTGCCCAAGGGTCCCCTGCTGCGCCTCCTCTCGGAGGATGCGGGCTGCGCCCCGGCGCTGCTCGGAGCCTTCGCCGGGTGCGCCGAGGAGCGCGAAGCCGCGGTGGGACGGATGCTCGACCGCCAGGTGGACCGCCGACTGGCGTGCCTTTTGCTGGAGCTAGCAGAGCGATTCGGGGAGGGGAGCGGACGGGGTAGGACTTTGAGGGTGCGCCTGAGCCAACGAGACCTCTCGTGCATGGTGGCCTGCACGCGCGAGGCCGTCTCCGAGGCCATCGGCGGGTTCAGGGAGGCCGGGCTGATCGAGACGCCGAGGCCGCGCGCTCTCGTGGTGCTCGACGAGCCACGCCTTAGGGAGGTAGCGACGGGACGAACGACGACGGCGCCCGAGGAGTCCACGAAGGATCCTCGGGCGCCTTGGGGACGGACGCTCGGGGCTTCGCTTCTGGGGTAGTCCCGTGGTCTCGTAGCACCGGGTCTGCCAGAGCCTATCGCGGGCTAGGCTTGCCACGCTCGGACCGCTTTTTGCCCGTATCCACCGGAGTGCGTGGAAGGAAAATGCTCCGAAGGTGTAGTAGTTCTCTCGGGGTTACCACGAAACGTACGAGGGCGAGGCTCTCCCCGGAGAGAAGAACCCCGCCCCGCCGCCGGTAGCCGGTCGATCCTGGTGCTCCTTAGGCCACACAAGACCTACCCAGAGAGCTAGCCTTTAGTCGTCGTCGCCTATTTTGGCGACGACCTTTGCCTCTCCTATGAGCAAGCCACCCGCGAACAGCTTCGTGTCCAACGCCTCGTTGAGCGCTTCGGCCGCCTGGGCGGTCAGCTTGGCGTCGACGCCCCTCAACACGATCCGCTCGGGACCTACCTTAACGCCATCGGGAGCGCCCAACTTAAGCAACGCTATGCGCTGCCCCGTTCCGGCAACCTTGGCGGTGAGCACGCCCCGGTCCAGATCGATCACGAAGCGCTTTACGACCACCTTCTCCGAGTCGGCGCCGAAGGAGAGCCCCCCGGAGTGCACGATCTTGCCGCCCAGCGGGCGCTTGTCCACCTTGCCCCCCACTATGGGGAAGGCGAAGGTGTAAGGGCGCTTGGCGGTGGGTCCTTCGGCCGCCCCGACCGCCTTGACTTTGACGCCAGCATCCGAGAGGGCCGCGGCCGTGCCTTGGTCTACCTTCAGCCGGGTCTCTCCGCTCAGCTCGACGGTTTTGCCGTTATGGCGCTCGGAGCTTTGTGCGGTGGTCGCCGAGAGCGCCAGAACGACGAGCGCCACGATCGCGCTTGCGAGCGTCACCAGCGCCGGAGCGCTCGTGCCCGAGCGGCCTGGGGAGCCCGATAGGCTCTTGGTTATGATCTTCATGGTGATCGGTGTGCCTCCATTTTCGATGATCGGCCGCAACCGCGGCCACACTTGCCTCTCATACCTTGCGATTATCACCCGAAGTAGAATTCTCCTTTTGCCTCCTTTGGGGTGGCTATTCTGTCGCTTGTTGAGATCCTAGGTGAGGAAGGGGAAGAAGGAATCGGGCAATACGATCATTTTGTGATGGTCGAATTCGCCTATCTACGAATCGGGCAAAACGACCACTCTTTGGGACTAGCCGCCGTTGGCGGGCGGAAGGCGAACCTCGGGTAAGGGCGTAGGAGGGCGCACTCGGGATGTGGCTCACGCTGACAGTATGCAATCGGTCAGGGCTGCCAGACCCCGGTCCTTCCCCTCGCCCTTATTCAGCGGAGTGCGTGGAAGGGTTATTCTTTAGAAGTTCGGCTAAACGGCGTTCTCTAGGAAGTCCGTTCTGGGTGCACCTCGGAGGGCCCCGAGTGCAACCGCCCCGGCCTTCTCGCGTATCATGATCCTAGGCTCACCCACGAGGTAAGGAGGCAGAGAGATATGGGCCCGCTAGGCGGTAGCGGCGGCAAGGACGACAAGGACGAGGGGAAGATGGACAGGGCCAAAGGCCGGATGAAGGAGGCGGGCGGCGCCCTAACCGGCGACAAGGGCAAGAAGAGGGAAGGCCGCTCGGATCAGAGGAAGGCAAAGGCCAAGGAGAAGAAGGGCGACCTAAAGGACCTGCTCTCCTAACCGAGGAGCATCCGCGAAGGGGTCGGGGCGGCTAGTAAGAGCCTCGGCCCCTTCTCCATGTCCTCATAGACCGGAGTGCGTGGAAGAGTTCTGCGAACTTCGCGTTGACGGCGTTCTCAGAAGTTCGATGATCCACCGAACCTCTCGGCTAGGGTACGATGACCTCGTCAGGCGCCCGAAGAGGAAGGAAGCACCCCTTGGCGACCAACAAGAAGATTTTCATCGCTCCGGGCGAAGGAGTCCACCTCCCCGTCTTGGACATAACCCACAAGGTGACGGTGGAGAGCTTCGACGGTGCCTTCACGATCATCGAGGTGGGCCTCGCTCCGGGCGAGATGATCCCCCCGCACACCCACGCCCGCGAGGACGAGTGCGC
>JBKPNW010000051.1:0-5288 GCA_046732815.1 Actinomycetota bacterium
ACTACACTGGCTCGCAGTCGTCGGCAGCGTCAGATGTGTATAAGAGACAGACCCCAGCGATTTGATTCCGTGCACCTTAGTGTGTAGCATCGCGGCTTGTGCATCTGGCCGTTTGAGGCGGGAAGGGAAGGCGCGCAGGGCTCGTGAAAAAGGTCCGGTGGGGCATACTCGGGACGGGCGCCATCGCGAGGCAATTCGTGCGCAGCCTGCGCTCCCTGCCCGAGGCCGAGGTCCTCGCCGTCGGGTCCCGCTCGGAGGCCTCGGCGACGAAGTTCGCGGAGAAGAGGAACATCCCGCGCCGCCACGCTGGCTACGACGTTCTTGCCTCAGACCCCGACATCGACGTCGTCTACATAGCGACGCCCCACCCCTTTCACGCGGAGCACGCCACGCTGTGCCTCGAGGCCGGCAAGCCGGTCCTCTGCGAGAAGCCTTTCTCCGTGAACGCCGCCGAAGCCGAGCGGGTGATCGGGCTCGCGCGGGAGAGAGGGATCTTCCTCATGGAAGGGATGTGGACCAGGTTCTTCCCGTTGATGGAAGAGTTGCGGCGCCTCCTCTCGACGGGAGCCCTGGGCGAAGTGCGGATGCTGAACGTGGACTTCGGCTTCAGGGCCGACCCTGACCCCGCTTCCCGGCTCTTCGCCCCCGAGCTCGGCGGTGGCGCCCTGCTCGACGTCGGGGTCTATTGCGTCTCGTTCGCCTCGATGGTCCTGGGCCGGCCCGCGGGGTCGGTCGGGATCTCGCATCTCGGGGAGACGGGCGTCGACGAGCAGGCTTCCATAATCCTCGAGCACGAAGGGGGCAGGCTCGCCAACCTCTCCGTCGGCATCAGGACCACCACACCACAGGAGGCGACGATCATGGGTACGGAAGGGTACGTCAGGATCCACGCTCCCTGGTGGCGTCCCGAGTCGATGACGATCTCGAGACCCGGTGAAGAGGACGAGACCATCGAGACTCCTCTCATCGGCAACGGTTTCAACTACGAGGCCGCTGAGGTTATGCGGTGTCTCCAGGCAGGCAAGACAGAGAGCGATGTCATGCCGCTGGATGAGACGATCTCCGTATTGAGGACGATGGATGGCATCAGGGCCGCGTGGGGCCTCAGGTACCCTGGAGAGGAGGGTGCCACTTGAAGTACGGCAGCGTACCCGGGGTCGAGAAACCCGTGGCCAAAATCGTGCAGGGAACCGTGATGATCCGCTCCGAGGAGGAAGGTGAAGAAGAGCGGAGCTTCGCGCTGCTCGATGAGGTCTTCGCCCGCGGCGGCACCACGTTCGATACGGCCCATCAGTACGGCGGGGGAGACTGCGAGCGGACCCTGGGCCGGTGGGTGAGGGACCGCGGCCTGCGCGAGGAGGTCGTGGTGATCGGCAAGGGCGCCCACCACAACGACGACCGCAAGCGGGTTACACCCTTCGATATCACCTCTGACCTCTACGACTCTCTGGCCCGCCTCGACTTCGACTACATAGACCTCTACCTCCTCCACCGTGACGACCCTGCGGTCCCCGTCGGCCCCATCGTCGAGGTACTGAACGAGCACCTGGAGGAGGGTAGGATCCACGCCTTCGGCGGCTCGAACTGGAGCCCCGAGCGCCTGCGGGAAGCGAACGACTACGCCGCAGAGAACGGCCTCACGCCCATGGTCGCGAGCAGCCCCAACCTGAGCCTCGCCGTGCAGATCGAAGAGCCCTGGCCCGACTGCGTGAGCATCAGTGGAGAAGCGGGAGAGGAGAGCCGCCGCTGGTACGAAGAGGCCGGGATGCCGGTGTTTACCTGGTCGAGCCTGGCTGGCGGTTTCTTCTCCGGCCGCTTCACCCGCGACAACCTCGACACTTTCGAGGCCTATCTCGACCAGATCTGCGTGCGGACCTACTGCTACGAGGAGAACTTCGGGCGCTTCGACCGCGCCGCCGTTCTCGCCAGGGAGAAGGGACTTACCGTCCCGCAGATCGCCCTCGCTTACGCCCTGGATCAACCGCTCGAAATCTTCGCCCTCGTCGGTTGCAACACGGGCGAGGAGTTCGCCTCCAACGTCGAGGCCGGCGCCGTGGAGCTTTCGCCCGAAGAGCTTGCCTGGCTCGAAAGCGGCGACGCGCCCGCGGAGGGGATATCATCCACGTAGTCCAGGCCGGACTCGGGATCTGGGGCCGCAGCTGGGCCGGGGTGGTGGCGGGAGCCCCCGGTGTCGACCTGGCCGCGGTGGTAGACCCCAACGAAGAAGCCCGGGGGCACTTGAGGGACACCCCGGGTTTCGGGGTCCTAGAGGAGGCGCTCGCGGCAGTCGATTGTGACGCGGTGCTCGTCGCCTCGCCGCCGGGTACCCACCACGCGGTGGCGAAGGCCGCGCTCGCGGCGGGCAAGCACGTCCTCTGCGAAAAGCCCCTGGCCACCAGCCTCGAAGATGCCCTGGACCTCGTCCGGGCCGCAGAGAGGGCGGAGCGTATCCTCATGGTCAGCCAGAACTACCGTTACAACGCGCCGTTTCGCGCGGTGCAGCGACTCGTCGTTGGAGGCGATCTCGGGGAGCTCGCGTCGATCAGGATCACTTGCCGGCGCGACACGCGGTCGCTCTTCGCGCCGGAGGACTTCAGGTACGCGATGCGCCACCCTTACGTCCTCGACATGTCCATCCACCACTTCGATCTCATAAGGGCGGCGACCGGACGTGACGTAAAGAGCGTGTACGCCCGCAGCTGGCGCGCCCCCTACAGCCCATTCGTCCACGATCCAACGGTCGCCGCCCTTCTGGACCTGGAGGGCCACGTGCCTGTCGTCTACGAGGGAGACTGGGCGACCCACGAGCCCGAGACTTCCTGGAACGGCGACTGGGAGATCGCCGGCGAGGCCGGAAGATTACTCTGGAGCGGCGACCTGGAAGATCGCGGGACCGGAGAGGTCGTCTTCGAGCGCTGGGGCCGGGAGCCTCGTCCCATCGAGCAGCGCGGCCTCGAGTTCGTGGAGAGGGAGGCGACGCTGCAGGCGCTGCGCGCGGCGATCGAGGGCGGCGAGCCGCCGGAGACCGTCGCCGCGGACAACGTGAAGAGTCTGGCCGCCATGCTCGGTTGCGTGAGGTCTATCGAGAGCGGCGAGCCCGTCGACGTGTCCGCGCTTCTTGGGGCGAAGGGCGCTAAGCTGTAGGGGCGCGAAGCGGAGAGCAAGAGGAGGTTGTAACGTGGCCAGACCGGTAACGCTATTCACGGGACAGTGGGCTGATCTTACGCTCGAAGAACTCGCCAGGAAATGCGGAGAGTGGGGTTTCGACGGGCTCGAGCTCGCATGCTGGGGGGATCACTTCGACGTAGACAAAGCGCTCTCGGAGGAGGGCTACCTCGAAGGGCGCTGGGAGATACTGCGCTCCAACGGCCTGAACTGCTGGGCCATAAGCACCCATCTGGTCGGCCAGGCGGTCTGCGACGCCATAGACGCCCGCCACGGGGCGACGCTACCCCCCGACGTGTGGGGCGACGGCGACCCCGAGGGTGTGCGCCAGCGCGCCGCCGAGAAGGTCAAGGACACGGCGAGGGCCGCCGCGCGCTTCGGGGTGACGCAGGTCAACGGCTTTACGGGATCGAGCATCTGGCACCTGCTCTACTCCTTCCCGCCCAACGACTTTTCGGAGATAGAGCGCGGTTACGAGGACTTCGCCGAGCGGTGGAACCCCATCATCGACGTCTTCGACGAGGAGGGCGTCAGGTGGGGCCTCGAGGTGCACCCGACGGAGATCGCCTACGACTTCGTGACCACCCGCAAGGCCCTCGACGCTATCGGCAGTAGGGAGGGGTTCGGTATCAACTTCGACCCGAGCCACTTCGCCCACCAGTTCCTCGACTCTGCCGCCTTCATCGAGGAGTTCGCGGAGAGGATCTACCACTTCCACATCAAAGACAGCCGCAAGCGCTTGAACGGCCGCAGGAGCATTCTCGCGGGCCACCTCGACTTCGGCAGCCCCGAGCGCGGCTGGGACTTCGTCTCCCCCGGCCACGGCGACGTGGACCTCGAGGACTGCATAAGGGCGCTCAACCGTATCGGCTACGAGGGTCCCCTGAGCATCGAGTGGGAGGACTCCGGGATGGACCGCGAGTACGGGGCCCGCGATGCGCTCGCTTTCGCCAGACGCACGGATTTCGAGCCATCGACCCAGGCATTCGACGCGGCCTTCGCGAGGGAGGAGTAGGCATGGAGCGAAGCGAGATAGGGGTCGGGCTCGTCGGCTACAAGTTCATGGGCCGCGCCCACTCCAACGCCTACCGCCAGGTCGCGAGCTTTTTCGACGTAGATCCGGCCCCCAGGATGGCCGCCATCTGCGGCCGCGACGAGGCCGGCGTCAGGGATGCGGCTGACACTTTAGGCTGGGACTCCTACGAGACGGACTACCGCAAGCTCATAGCGCGCCAGGATATAGGTCTCGTTGACGTGGTCACGCCGGGCAACACGCACCGTGAGATCGTGCTCACCGCCCTCGAGGCGGGCAAGCACGTCATCTGCGAGAAGCCGCTCGCCAATACTCTCTCCGAAGCAAAGGAGATGCTCACGGCGGCCAGGAATGCGGGTACGGTCAACATGGTCTGCTTCAACTACAGGCGCGCCCCCGCGGTGCAATTAGCGCGGAAGCTCGTCGCGGAAGAGCGGCTCGGGGAGATCAGGCACTGGCGGGCCACGTATCTGCAGGACTTCATCATGGACCCTTCTTTCCCCCTGATCTGGCGCCTCGACAAAGAAGTCTCGGGCTCGGGCGCCCTTGGCGACATAGGGGCGCACATCATCGATCTGGCCCACTTCGTGGTCGGACCTATCTCCGAGGTCACCGGTATGACGGAGACGTTCGTAAAGGAGCGTCCCCTCGAAGAGGCCAGCGCCGGCGGGGGGCTTTCGGCGAGCGGTGGCACGGAGATGGGGGAGGTGACGGTCGACGACGCCGCGGCCTTTCTGGCCCGCTTCGAGAACGGCGCCGTAGGCACCTTCGAGGCCACGCGCTTCGCCGCTGGCCGCAGAAACCAGAACTCCTTCGAGGTCAACGGGTCCAAGGGAAGCGTTGCCTTCGATCTCGAGCGCATGAACGAGCTCGAGGTGTACTTCACGGAAGACGAGCCCGACGTCCAGGGCTTCAGGACCGTGAACGTTACCGAGCCCGAGCACCCCTACACGGGGGCCTGGTGGCCGCCGGGTCACATCCTCGGCTACGAGCACACCTTCATCCACACCATGAAAGACCTGATGGACGGTATAAAGGCGGGGAAGAGCCCGGCCCCAACGTTCGAAGACGGCTACCGGTGCCAGGCCGT
>JBKPNW010000052.1:0-10618 GCA_046732815.1 Actinomycetota bacterium
AAAGAGCAAGATCGGGCACACAGGGACCCTGGATCCCCTGGCCTCTGGCCTCCTCGTGCTCCTGATCGGGCGCGCGACCCGTCTCTCGCGCTACGTGACGGGCCTGGACAAATCCTACACGGCCACCGCCCGTTTCGGCGCTGTCTCGGACACGCTCGATGCGGAAGGCGACATCACGGATCTGGACGCTCCCCTGCCTTCGGAAGGCGCCATTCGCGAGGCGCTCCCCAAGTTCAGCGGCGAACTGCTCCAGGTCCCACCGATGGCCTCGGCCCTCAAGCGCGAGGGTGTCCGCCTCTACGAGTTGCACCGCCGCGGCATCAGCGTCGAACGAGAGGCCCGTCCCGTCACGGTCCACACGTTCAGACTCGCCGACCTCGATCCCTCCACACGGTCGGCAACCTTCGATGTCACCTGCAGCAGCGGCACCTACGTCAGAACCCTGATAGCAGATCTCGCAACATCACTGGGCACGGGCGCCTACCTCACCGCCCTGCGCCGTACGAGCGTCGGACACCTCACCGTAGGAGACGCCCAAGTCTCCCCGCTTCTCCACCCAGAGACCTTACATAACCACATAATACCTCCGTTTGAAGTGATTGCGCACTTGCCTGGCGTGGATGTCTCTGCGGAGGTGGGGCGCAGTGTGGTATGTCACGGCGGGCGCTTGCCGAGTTCTCGGGTCGATGGCAGTTACAGGGTGATGTGTGAGGGGGAGTTGCTGGCCGTTTACAGGGACGACGAGGATGGGGGGCGGGCCGAGGTGGTGCTTTGCGCGGGGTAGTTTTGGCTCTGGGGAACTTCGACGGCGTGCACCTCGGCCACCAGGAGGTATTGAGGCGGGCCGTGGAAGAAGGGCGGCGCACTGGCTCGAGGGTCGTGGCCGCCACCTTCCATCCCCATCCCAGGGCCGTACTCGGGCCTGGTGATCCTCCGAAGCTGCTAACACCGCTCGGGTTGCGGACGGAGCTACTCCTCGGTTTCGGGGCCGATGACGTGTGGGTGATCCCCTTCGATGACGACCTTTCCAGGAAAACTCCCGAGCAATTTGTGGAGGATGTTCTCCGTGGAGAGGGTGGGGCTGGGGTAGTCGTCGTGGGGGAGAACTTCCGTTTCGGTCACAAGGCCGCCGGCGACTACGAAGATCTCGAGCGCCTCATGCGGGAGGCGGGTGGAGAGGCCGTAGCAGTAGGGGTACGCGGTGTCGGCCCGGAGGGTGGGATCAGCTCCACCCGCATACGGGCTCTGATCTCTGCGGGAGAGGTGGCCGCGGCCGCGGGCTTACTCGGACGTCCCTACGTGCTCAGGGGTGAGGTGGTGGTCGGAGACAAACGTGGAAGGTCGATCGGGTTTCCCACCGCGAACGTGCTGCCCGATGCGGACGCGGTGATACCAGCACGCGGCGTCTACGCCGGGTTCGTCCGCGTCGGGGAAGTAGAGTACGCCGCGTGTACGAACGTCGGGGTGGCTCCCACCTTCGGACGCGCCGAGAGCCGTGTCGAGGCTTATCTTCTCGACTTCGAAGGCGATCTCTACGGGCAAGTAGTTGACGTCAGCTTCGTAAGACGCATAAGGGAAGAGCGCCGATTCTCGGGCATCGACGAGCTCAAGCAGCAGATACAGCGCGACGTGCAGGAGGCCAGGCTCATCACGCAGGGGTAATACACACCCGCCCATCCCAGCTCCGCCTGGTTTGTGCAGAGAACCGCTCTGGGCCATTCTCGAGCCTGTAACAAGGCACGATACTATGTGATGCATGTGGTAGCATAAAGAGTCGAACGGGTTAAACAAGAGAGAATTGAGCAAAGAGGAGAAAGAAGAAGTTGGCTGTAGTTGAGCAAAAAGAGGAGATCATTCGGGAGCACCAGACGCACGAGGGTGACACGGGGTCGCCCGAGGTGCAGGTCGCGGTGCTCACGCGGCGCATAGCGCATCTCACGGAGCACTTGCGCGAGCACAAGCACGACTACCATTCGCGGCGGGGACTGCTGAAGATGGTCGGCAGGCGCCGCAGGCTACTCAAGTACTTGCAGATGAAGGACGTCGAGCGCTACCGGGCGCTCATCGCCAAGCTCGGCCTACGCCGGTAGTCCGGGTAACAAGAGAAGCAAGAGGAGAAAACCATATGCGTCTAGAAATACCAGTAGGTGAGCGCTCGATCGTGCTCGAAACCGGGAAACTGGCCAAGCAAGCAGGCGGTGCCGTGACGGCGAGGCTCGGCGACACCGTAATTCTCTCCACAGCGACACGCTCGCAGGCGCCGCGTCCAGGGGCGACTTTCTTGCCATTGAGCGTGGACATAGAGGAGCGCATGTCCGCGGCGGGCAAGATCCCTGGCGGCTTTATCAAGCGCGAGGGGAGGCCCTCCGAGCGGGCGATATTGACCTCGCGTCTCACCGACAGGCCCTTAAGGCCGCTCTTCCCGAAGAATTATCACTACGAGATACAGGTTATAGGAACCGTTCTGGTCGCCGACCAGGACACCCCTTTTGACACCGTTAGCATGGTGGGGGCTTCCGCGGCACTCGCCCTCTCGGACCTGCCTTTTGACGGCCCGATCGGGGCCGTGCGCTTGGGACGTTCGCTCGACGGCGAGTTCATCCTGAACCCCACTTACGACCAGATCGCGGAGAGCGACCTCGACCTCGTGGTCGCCGGTACCAGGGAAGCCATCACCATGGTCGAGGCGGGGGCGAACGAGGTCCCCGAGGGCGTCATGGTCGAGGCCTTGCAAATCGCCCAGGAGACCGTGCAGAGTCAAGCCGAGGCGATAGACGAGTGGGCCAGAGAGCACGGAAAAGAGAAGCAGCAGATAGAGGAGCCCGAGGCGAACCCCTTCCTTGCGGACCTCCGTGAGCGCTATTTCGGCCGTATCAAGGAAGGCATCATTCAGACCGACCGCAGGGCCCGCAGCGAGGCGCTGGGCGAGATCCGGGAAGAGATGGTCGAGGGCCGCGAAGAGGAGGAGATCCCCCAGATAACCGCCGCCTTCTCGACTGTCGAGAAAGAGGCCTTCCGCGAGCTCTATCTCAAGGACCGCAAGCGCACGGATTTGCGTGAGCTCGATGAGATCAGGCCGACCTCGGCCCAGGTGCAGGTGCTCCCGAGGGTGCACGGCACGGGCCTCTTCACGAGGGGCGAGACGCAGGTCTTGAGCTCCCTGGCTCTGGCCGACCTGGGTCTTGCGCAGCGGCTCGACACCATCGAGCCGCAGACGGGTAAGCGCTACATGCACCACTACAACTTCCCGCCGTTCTCCACGGGCGAGACGGGACGGCTCGGGAGCCCGCGGCGGCGTGAGATCGGGCACGGCGCCCTCGCCGAGCGCGCGCTCGTCCCCGTCGTCCCTTCCGAGGACGAGTTCCCCTATGCCCTGCGAGTAATCTCGGAGGTGCTCGAGTCGAACGGGTCCTCTTCGATGGCGAGCGTCTGCGGTTCGACGCTGGCGCTGATGGACGGCGGAGTGCCGATCAAAGCTCCCGTGGCCGGTGTGGCGATGGGGCTGGTCAAAGAGGGCGAGGATTACGTCATCCTGAGCGACATACAGGGCCTCGAGGACCACATGGGCGACATGGACTTCAAGGTCGCCGGCACGGCCGACGGCATAACGGCGCTGCAGATGGACATGAAGATCACCGGCGTCTCGGCCCAGCTGTTGCAGGAAGCGCTGGAGCAGGCCAAGGCCGGGCGTTTGCAGATACTCGAGATCCTGCGCGGCGCCATAGCCGAGCCGAGGGCCGAGGTCTCCGATTACGCCCCGAGAGTCGAGGTCATAAAGATCCCGAAGGACAAGATCGGGATGCTCATAGGTCCTGGCGGCAAGACCATAAACGCGCTGCAGGAGCAGTTCGGTGTGAACATCTCCGTCGAGGACGACGGAACCGTCTTCGTCGCCGGTGAAGGGAGCATCTCCAGGGAGGCAGCCTCCGCGATAAACGGGATGATGAAGGACGTGGAGGCCGGTGAGATCTACACCGGCAAGGTGGTGAAGACCACCAACTTCGGGGCCTTCGTCGAGCTCACGCCGGGCCGCGACGGGCTCGTGCACATCTCGCGACTGGCGCCCGGAAAGCAGCGAGTCGAGCGGGTCGAGGACGTAGTCAACGAGGGCGACCGGATCAAGGTGCGCGTCCTTGAGATCGACAAGCAGAACCGCATCAGCCTCGAGAAGCTGGAGGGCTAGAGTGGCCGACCTCAACATCAGGCGTAAGGACCTTCCGGGGGGTCTCAGGGTCTTCTCCGAGCCCCTCGCGGAGGCGACGAGCGTCTCTTTGGGGCTCTGGATCCGGGCCGGCTCCCGTGACGAGAAGGATGAGGTCGCGGGCATAAGCCACCTCATGGAGCACATGCTCTTCAAGGGGACTCCCGACATGGACGCTCTCAGCATCGCCCAGGCCTTCGAGGGCATCGGGGCGCAGGAGAACGCGGCGACCGGCGAGGAGTACACCTTGCTCTACGCCCGCTTTCTGCCCGAGCACCTGGGACGCGCCCTCGACATCATGAGCGACATGGTCCTCAGGCCGACCCTCGCCGACCTCGAGCGAGAGCGGGAGGTAATCGTCGAAGAGATCAAGATGTACGAGGATAGGCCGGATCAGCTCGCCGACGAGTACCTCTCGTCTTTGATCTTCCACGAGGATCCCCTCGGACGCCCGATCATCGGGTCGGCGGAGACGGTGCGCGGGGTCGATCATGATACGCTCGAGCGCTTCCACTCCAACACCTACACGGCCCCCAACATCTTCGTGGTCGCCGCCGGAAAGCTCGACCCCGAGAAGGTCGAGCGGATGGTCGGGGAGAAGCTCTCCGGGCTGCCGGAAGGAGAACCTTTCATGCGGGAGGCGAGGCCGACGCCGCCCGAGAGCCGCGTTTTCTTCAAGTTCAAGGAGACGGAACAGTACCACGTCTCGTTGGGCTCTCTGGGCATCCCCGCCAAGAGCGAGGATCGTTACGCGATGGCCGCCCTCAACAACGTCCTCGGCGGGGGCATGAGCAGCCGACTCTTCCAGGAGGTGCGCGAGAAGCGGGGCCTCGCGTACGCCGTGTTCTCCTACCACCAGGGATACTCGGACGCCGGCGCGATCAAGACCTACGTCGGCTCCACCACGGGCAACGTGGAGGAGGCCGTCAGGGTGATCGTCGAGCAACTCGGCCGGGTCATGGACGAGGAGGTCGAGGAGGAGGAGCTGGAGCGTACCAAGCAGCAGCTCAAGAGCTCGACGCTCCTCGCCCTGGAGAGCACCTCGGCGAGGATGAATCGAATCGGCCGCAGCATCATAACCGGCTCAGAGCTCCTTACACCGGAGGAGATCTCCGCCCGCATCGAGGCCGTTACCCCGGAGGACATCGCACGCCTCGCAAGAGAGCACCTCAGAACAGACAAGTTGTACCTCTCCGCCGTCGGGCCGAAAGAGCTCGACCTGGGAAGATACCTGAACGGAAGCTAGTCAGCATGTCAGCTGGTCAGTACTTCAGCATGTCAACCCTGTTTCTCGCTGAGTTACTGAAAGCTGTCGAAGATGGCGTGCTGAAATGCTGACAAGCGGAGGCCGAAGCGTGCTGATTGGCTGGCTAGCTTTCCGACCGAAGGGAGGAAATGGAGTTAGACAACGAGACCTTGCAGGTCGTTCCCCTCGGGGGGTTGGGTGAGATAGGCAAGAACATGACGGCCGTGCGCCAGGACAGTGGCATGATCCTGGTCGATGCCGGTATGTCGTTCCCGGATGAGGAGATGCCGGGGATAGACCTCGTCCTTCCCGATTTTACCTACCTGCGCGAACATGCGAACGAATTGAAGGGGATAGTGCTCACACACGGTCACGAGGACCATGTGGGCGCGCTGCCCTACCTTTTGCGTGAGTTCAACGTGCCCGTCTATGCCACCAAGCTTACGCTCGGGCTAGTGCGCAGCAAGTTGCAGGAGTTCGGGATCAAGAAGGGGGATCTGCGCGAGATAGCTGCCGGCGACCGGCAGAACCTAGGGGGGTTCGGGCTCGAGTTCATACAGGTCAACCACTCCATACCCGGCGCCGTCGCGATAGCGATCCGTACCAACGCTGGCACCATCGTATTCTCCGGTGACTACAAGATCGACCTTACGCCTATAGAGGGCTCGCCGATGGACCTGGGCCGGCTCGCCGAGCTCGGCAAAGAGGGCGTGCTCGCGTACTTCGGTGACTCCACGAACTCGGAACGACCCGGCTATGTGCCCTCCGAAAGGATCGTTGGGGACACGCTTAACGAGGTTTTCGAGAGGTCCAGGGGCCGCATCATCGTGGCCTCTTTCGCCTCGCACATCCACCGCGTCAGCCAGGTGGTCGAGGCGGCAAAAAAGCACGACCGGCTCGTCGGGGTCACGGGCCGCTCGATGATCCGCAACGTCCAGATCGCGCGCGAGCTGGGATACCTGGATCTTCCCCAGGAGATGATGGTCGACCAGAAGGACGTCAACAAGATCCCCGACTCCGACATTGTGGTTCTGACGACGGGCTCCCAGGGCGAGCCCCTGGCGGCCCTGAGCCGCATCGCCAACGGGACGCACCGCACCATCGAAGTGGGACCCGATGACACGGTGGTCATCGCGGCGCATCCTATCCCCGGCAACGAGCGCGGGGTCTCGCGCACGATCAACAACCTCATGAAGCGGGGCGCCCACGTCTTCTACAGCCCCCTTATGCCAGTCCACGTCTCGGGCCACGCCGCCCAGGAGGAGCAGAAGATAGTGCTCTCGCTCCTGAAGCCGCGCTATCTCGTCCCCGTGCACGGCGAGTTCAGGCACCTGCGCCACCACGCTAACACCGCGCTCAGCCTCGGCATCCCCGAGGACCGCATCTTCATCCTGGAGAACGGCGACTGCCTGGAGTTCGACGCCGACGGGGCCAACCTCACCGAGAACGTCCCCGCAGGTATGTTCCTCGTCGACGCCGGCGCCATAGCCGAGAGCTCCTCTGGCGTGATGCGCGAGCGTCAGCAGCTCTCCGAAGACGGTATGTTTATCGTGGTGGCCCGCATCAACGCCCAGAACGGCCAGCTTCTCGGGCCCCCCGATGTTATCTCCCGCGGCTTCGTCAGCGCGCAGGATGCCAACGGCCTCGTCGATCAGTCCA
The DNA here is from genome assembly GCA_046732815.1 of Actinomycetota bacterium. Classification (GTDB taxonomy): domain Bacteria; phylum Actinomycetota; class Rubrobacteria; order Rubrobacterales; family Rubrobacteraceae; genus Rubrobacter_D. The sequence continues at coordinate 7,107 of JBKPNW010000052.1, forward strand.
TAGATGTGGTGAACCAGACCCTGCAGCGAACCGCGAGTCAGCGCGTCACAGACTGGGGCGAACTGAAGAACGCCGTCCGTAGAGACCTCTCCGGCTTCCTCTCCGAGCGTACGGGGAAACGCCCGATCATCCTGCCGCTAATAGTTGAGGTTTAGATTTAACCCTGTACCACACCTTGCGGTTGACGGTAGACTAGAGGTTTATGGGCTAGACTTAGGGCGTGGCTAAGAGCAGGCGCGCACCAAAAAAGTCTTCGCCCAAGAAAAGGTCTCCGGGCAGGAACCGCGGAAGGACTACGCGCAAGGGCATTTCGCTGCTGGGCCGGCTTCGGGAGGGGCTTGCCGGGGCGGTAACGAGGGAGGCCGTGGGGGTCATTCTTCTCGCCCTCGGTCTGTTTTTCACCGCCGCGTTCGTGAGCGGGCGCGGGGCATTCCTCGGGGATGTGGGAACCTTTGTGAGCGCGCGGCTGCTAGGGTTGGTAGGCTTCGCGCTCGCCCCGCTGGCGGCGGCCTGTGGCCTGCTGCTCTTGCTCGGTCGCCTGGGTGGCCGGTTCGTCGCCGGCGCCGCGCTGTTGCTGCTCGCCGGTGCTGCCACCTTCGCCGCCACCCTACCACACAGGCAGCTGTTCTCCGCCCGGCATTACCCCGAGGCCGGGGGTCTTTTTGGCAGTGGATTCTACGCGGTCATGCAATGGGGCTCAGGAGTTGTCGGGGCCGCGCTCGCGATCGGGTTGCTCTACGCCCTTGGCCTTTCCCTGCTCACCGGCGTGAGCTTCGCAGGTGCCCTCGCCGCATTCAAGAGCTCGATCGAGAAGGTTGTGGGCTTCGGCCGATGGCTGTGGCAGAGAAGAGTAAGGCCCCCCGAACCCTCCCGTCGGCGCGGTGGTCCGAGGGAAAGCGCCGCGAAAAACGGTGCGGGTGCCGACACAAACGTGCGGGAGGCGCGCGACGAGGCGCCTGCTCAGGTCGAGGAGGGCGCGCCGACCAGGGAGTTCGAGGTCATCTTGCCCGAGCGCGGGACCGCCCAGGAGGCATTCAGCGCGGAGAGGGAGCTCGAGCCCGGCGAGTACACGCCGCCGCCGTTCTCGATGTTGAGCCTCGGGCATGGGGACCCCGAGCACGACGCCGAGAGTACGAGCCAGAGGCTGACCCTGGCCCTCTCCGATCTCGGGGTCGAGGCCCACGTGGTGCGGGCGGTGGTCGGTCCGCGGGTCACGCGCTACGAGCTGCGTCTCGGGAGCGGGGTCAAGGTGGGGAAGGTTAGGAATTTGCAGCAGGACATCGCTTACGCCCTCGCGGCGACCGAGGTCAGAATACTCGCCCCCATCCCCGGCAAGAGCGCGGTCGGCGTCGAAGTGCCCAATACCAGGCCGGCGAAGGTGACGCTAGGAGACGTGTTCCGATCTTACCCCGATGCCAACGACTGGACTCTTCCTGTGGGATTGGGCAAAGACATCTCGGGGCGGGCCGTATTTTTCGACCTCGCCGAGATGCCGCACCTGCTCGTCGCCGGGACCACGGGCAGCGGCAAGAGCGTCATGCTCAACGGGCTATTGACCTCGCTGCTCTTGACCACCGACCCCAGGCAGGTCAAGATGGTCCTCATCGACCCGAAGAGGGTCGAGCTCTCCCAGTTCGGGAGGGTGCCGCACCTGATCACACCGGTAGTAACCGACGTGAAGAAGGCTGCGAACGCCCTGGGGTGGGCCGTCGCCGAGATGGAGCGCCGTTACGAAGTGCTCGAGCAGATCGGGGTCCGCTCCGTCGAGGGATACAACGACAGGGCCGAGACCCCCATGCCTTACGTCGTCGTCGTCATAGACGAGCTCGCCGACCTCATGATGCAGGCAGGGGCCAAGGTCGAGGACGCCATTATAAGGCTGGCCCAGAAAGCTCGCGCGGTGGGCATCCACCTCGTGGTCGCGACCCAGCGGCCGAGCGTGGACGTCATAACGGGAATGATCAAAGCCAACGTCCCCAGCCGGGTCGCCTTCGCCGTCTCGAGCCAGGTGGACAGCCGGGTGATACTCGACGGCCCTGGCGCTGAGGCTCTGCTCGGGATGGGCGACATGCTCTACAAGCCGGTCTCTGCGGCGAGGCCGTCGCGAGTCCAGGGCGCCTTCATCTCCGAGGGGGAGGTCGATACGGTGGTCTCGGCCACGGTGAAGGCGGCCTCAGGGCGGGCAGAGGCGCGCTTTGTTGAGGAGGTAACCGAGCCGAGGAGCGTCAAGGAGGAGGACGACGAGCCCGACGACGAGCTTCTCCCAGAGGCGGCGAGCTTCGTCGTCTCCACGCAGCAGGCCTCCGTTAGCGCGGTACAGCGGCGCTTCAGGGTAGGCTACTCGCGGGCCGGCAGGATCATCGACGCGCTCGAGCGCAAGGGCGTCGTCGGCCCCTACGAGGGCTCCAAGAGCCGCGCGGTGGTGGCTTCCCCGATGGACCTCGAGTCCATGTTCCAAGACGGCGAGGAGAAGCCCGAACGGGCCGAGGGCTGGTAGCTTTTGTGGTACGCTCATAGGCGCGATGGAAGAAGGGCAGCACAAATCTGCGCAGGACCCAGAGGCGATCAACGGGCCCGGGATCGGTCGTCTTCTAGAGCACAAGCGGAAGGAACAGGGCCTCTCCCTCGAAGAGGTCGAGCAGGCGACCAAGATCCGCAAGCGCTACCTCACGGGCCTCGAGCGCGACGACTACGCGATCCTGCCCGACGCGGTCTACGCAAGGGGCTTTCTTAAGACCTACGCCAACTACCTTGGCCTCGACGGCGAGGCGCTCTCCCGCCAGCTCAAGAGCACCAGAAAGCCGCGGCGCGAGCGCGGGATCGACTACAACACCAGGCCGGAGAGCGACCTCGGGCAGCCCGTGATGTCGCCCCGCGGTCTGTCGGGGACTCGGAAGCGCAGGATCTCTATCTCGTCGGCCATAGTGACCCTGCTCGTCGCCCTGCTCGCCCTCGCCGCCGTAATCGGGACGCTCTACTTTGTGGGACGCGGGGTGCAGGCTTCCAGGGAGGACCCCCCGGCGACCCCGCCTCGCCAGGATCGACAGAACGTCGCCGACAGGGAGAGGGTCACGGAGAAAGGAAAGGCCAAGGAAGAGGGCGGCGGGGTCCACGAGAAGGCTGGAGCCGAAAAGAAAACAGCGGGTGCAGAGCACAGCGTCCCGCCCGACACGTTGCAGGTCTCCATCGACGTAAGAGGGCGGCCCTCCTGGATCCTGATCCGGGCCGACGGAACGACCGCCTACGAGCAGATAGCCCAGCCAGGGTTCTCGCAAACCTTCGAGGCCGAGAGGGAACTCTACATCAAGAGCGGGGATGCGGGGGCCGTAAAGGTGGAGATCAACGGCCAGAACGTCGGCGCGCTCGGGCCCGCCTACGAGATAGTCGAAAGAAACTACACCCTGAAGAACGCGAGCTGAAGGGCGCAGCCCGCGATGACAAACCCCTTGGGAGCCATAGACCCCTACAGTATAATCACCGTCAGTAAATGCCGATTACACGATATGTTGACA
>JBKPNW010000053.1:0-8752 GCA_046732815.1 Actinomycetota bacterium
CGGTTCGGGCTCGCCCGCCGCCTGCAGCTCGCGGCGGCGCGGTCGGGCAAGGCCATTGTGGCCCTCTCCCGGACGATTCTGGCGTTCCTGGCCGACGCCAGGCAACTCCTGTTCGGCACCCCCGCGCCGCATGGCGACCCCCTCGCAGCCCCCTTGGCACCCACGGTCCCGCCCCTGGCGGTCGGGGCGACGGGCCAGGGCGAGACCGTGGCCGGGACCGGAGCGCGCCGTGAAACCCTCGTGGAAGAACCCGAACCCGCGGAGCTGCAATCTTCCCTCGCCACGAACCTGCTGGCCTTCTTCTTCGTCTTCTACATCCTCTGCTCTAACCTAACCACGGTCACCTCCTTCACGTTGCCCGAGCGCACCGTCCCGCTCGGCACGTTCCTCGGCATCGAACAATACTGGGGGATGTTCGCACCCTCCCCGACCAAGGAAGACGGCTGGTATGTGATACCAGGCGAACTGCGCGACGGCCAGAAGGTGGATCTCATGCCCATCACCCGCGACGATTACGGCGTGCACCCGGTCTCTTACGAGAAACCGCAAAACGTCCGCGCCACCTACAAGAACGAGCACTGGCGCAAGTACCTGGAGAACCTCTACAACCAGGATTTCGCCGGCCAGAACCCGTACTTCGGCCAGTACATCTGCCGCGAGTGGAACGCCCGTCATACGGGCGCACAGACCCTCGAGACGTTCCGGATCATCTACATGCTGGAGCTTACACAGCCGGATTACCAGCAGTCTGAACCGGAGAAGGTGGATCTCTGGAACCACAAATGCTAGAGGAGCATTTCAGCGCGTCCGAACCGGCTCTACCGCGCAGGCTCCGTACGACGTCTTCGGCCTGGCCCTGCTCGCCGCGCGCATCGCCGACCGGTTCGGCCTGGATGAGCCGTCAGCTGTCAGCCATCAGCAGTCAGCCAAAAAGCTGAAAGGTGACTGCGCGGATGGAGGAAGGCACAAGCCTTCCTCCATCCGCATCTAGATCTTGCGCAGGCGTATGCCCGTGACCGCGTGATCCTTTCCCTTTTCGAGGATCAGACGCGCCCTTTCTTTCGTCGGCTCGATGTTCTCTATGAGGTTGGGGTGGTCGATCTCGTCCCAGACGCGCAGGGCCATCTCGGTAGCCTGCTCGACCGAGAGCTCCGCGAATCGGTGGAAGTAGGCGGCACGGTCTCCCAGCGCTTCTTCGCGCAGGCGCAAGAAGCGCTCCAGATACCATTCTTTGAGGTAACTCTCCTCAGCATCGACGTAGATCGAGAAGTCGCAGTAGTCGGAGACGAAGACCATGTGTCCTTCTGAAGGCTCGGGTACCCCGGCCTCGAGCATGTTGAGGCCTTCGACGATGAGGACGTCGGGCCGCCCCACGAGCTGTGCTTTATCGGGGAGGATGTCGTAGGTCAGGTGCGAGTGGATCGGGGCGCTCACCACATCGCGGCCGGATTTGACGTCGGCGAGAAACCGCACGAGGAGCGCCACATCGTAGCTCTCGGGGAAACCCTTGCGTTCCATCAAACCCCGCGACTGCAGTACGCGGTTGGGGTAGATAAAGCCGTCCGTGCTCACCAACGCGACCTCGGGACGAGAGGGCCAGCGGGAGATCAGGGCCCGCAAAACTTCGGCCACCGTGCTCTTGCCCACGGCGACGCTGCCAGCGACGCCAACGACGTAGGGCACCTCCCTCTCCTCCTCGGCCAGGAACGCGCTGGCCGCCCGGTACAGACCCTGCGTGGCGTCCACGTGGAGGTACAACAGCCGCGAGAGAGGAAGGTAGACCTCTGTTGCTTCTTCCTGGGAGAGGTGCGCCCCTATTCTCCGCACGTCTTCCCCGGACAGTGAGAACGAGGCGTCCACCGGCAAGCGGGCCCAATCCTCGCGGGAGAAACGTACGAAGGGGTAGAGACTGCCCTGCCCGGTGTCCATTCCAGAGTCCTCGCCTATCCGGCCTTCGCCTCCAGGTACTCCACCAGCGCCTGGAGGTCAGGATCCTCGATGGGATCGGTCACCTGCACTGTGTGGGTGTGCCCGCGCCTCGTCACCGAGATGGTGTACCGGAAACCGTCAGGTGCCCCGTGAGGGTGCGAAGAGGGCCCCGACCGCCCGAAGAAGCCGGCAGCGTCGACCAGCCGTTCGAGCTCTGCGGCCTCTGCTTCCGGCAGTTCGTCCGTATCCACGGTCACCGGCTCGCTCCGAGCGGGTAAGTAGACGAAGCCTCCGTCGATCTTGAACTGAACGCGCATTTCAGCACTTCAGCATGTCAGCATTTCAGCATTTCAGCAAGTCAGCACGCTTCGGCTTCGCCTCCGCTTGTCAGCACGCCGCCTCGCTACGCTCGGCGGCTCTCAGCATTTCAGCAAGTCAGCTCCTTGTTCTTGCTGACTGGCTGACGAGCCTGCGAAGCAGGCGTGCTGAAATGCTGATAAGCCGCGAAGCGGCGTGCTGACCAGCTCTAGTGCTGTGCGTTTATACCTACCTGGGCCCAGGCGTCTCGGACGATCTGTTGTTGCTCGCCCCCGGGAAAGAGGATCTCTGCGTTGATGATCGTCAGTCGGGCGAATTGCACGAACGAGGCGTCGGGTTTCAGCCTGGGGTCGCGCAGTGTCGCGTACCAGATGGGGCCGGCCTTCGCCCCCGCGTACCCACCCATCTCGGTGGCGGCGAGGTAGAAAGCCTTGTTCGGGATGCCGGAGTTGATGTGCACGCCACCGTTATCGTCGATGGTGTTCACGTAGTCGTTCATGTGCCCCGGTTGCGTGTCCCCTTCGAAAGCGGACCCCGGATCCTTCATGGAGCGCAGCGCCGCTCCCCGATCCGGATTCGCCCAGATGCCCTCGCCGATCAGCCAGTCGGCCTCCCCGGCGGCCTGTCTGCCGTTGTTGTATTGCTTGACGAGGGAGCCGTACACGTCGGAGACGGACTCGTTGAGCGCGCCGGACTGGTCCTGATAGATGAGCTGCGCTTCTTTCTCCGTCACACCATGGGTCAGCTCGTGGCCCATGATGTCCAGCGAGATGGTGAAGCGGCTGAACAGCACCCCGTCGCCGTCTCCGAAGATCATACGCTGCCCGTCCCAGAAGGCGTTGTTGTACTTGTTGCCGTAATGAACGTGACCGTTCAGGGGCATCCCCTGATCGTCGATCGAGTTGCGCCGCAACACGTCCCAGAAGAAGTCGTAGGTGGCCCCGAGGCCGTCGTAGGCCTCGTCCACGGCAGGATTGTCTGTGGTCTGTGCTCCCTCGACCCGTAGCGGGTCACCCGGCAGGGTCCTTGTGTTGTGGCAGTCGAAGATCGTGCGCTGTAACTGCTTCTCTTCGCTCGTCTCTACCACGGCGGCCAGGCTTACCGAGGCCGGAGATGCCGTTGCCACGGGCGCCGCCTGGCGGATGGCCCGCAGGGTACGGAAGGTAGAGTCCGCCGCCAACGTGTCGAGCGCAGCGCGGCGCTCCTCGTCGGCCCCGTCCCGGGCGATGTCCCGCAGAACGTTCGGCGGCAGGATGCAGAAGATGGAGTGTCGATGACCCTTTTGCTGACGCACGCTAGGCTCCTTCCCTCGGGCCGGGCTACAAGTATCGCTCAGGCAGCCCGGCGGTAAGCTACTGCCCGAGTATTGGAGCACGCGGCGATGAATCACGGATGAATGTAGGAGCATTTCAGCATTTCAGCTTTCGCGTGGGCAAGGCCTGGCTGACAAGCGAGGCCGAAGGCCGACGCGTGCTGAAGTGCTGACAAGAGAGGGCCGTAAGGCCCGAGCGTGCTGACCAGCTAAAAAGCTGGGGGGTGCAGGCTTCCCCCCAGCTACGTGGATCGCGCGGTTACGAGGCGCGCCGCACGGAGATCAAGGCCAGAACGCCGAGACCCAGGAGCGCTGCGGCCGCCACAATAGGCAGGGAAATGCCACCGGTCTCGGCCAGCTTCGCCGGCACGCTCGCGGAGGCGCTCGCCGTCGGGCTTGCGGACGCGCTCGCCATCGCGCTCGCCGATGGGCTCATGGAAGCGCTCATGGAGGCGCTCGCCGAGGACGTAGCCCCACCGCCCCCTCCGGACACCTTGATGGTCGCCGTCATATCAGGATGAATCGAGCAATGGTATGTGTAGGTGCCCGGGTCATCGAAGGTGAACGAGTAGTCATCTCCAGGCTGCAGGGTTCCGGAGTCCCACGTCCCATCGTCGGCAGTGGAGGTGTGAGGTTGCTGTCCGTCGTTGGTCCAGGTCACGGTGGTGCCAGGGGAGACGGTCATCTGATCGGGACTAAAGAAGAAATCCTGGATCGAGACCGTCATATCGTCCTGCGCCGAGGCGGCAGGAGCGAAGAGCAGCAACGCCGCCATCGAGAGTATGGCCAGATACAGTAGTCGCTTCAAGGCTCCTCCTTACGCTGGTTGTTTTCGATCGCGTCCCGTGAAAGGCGCCTGCGTCCTTTCCCCATCGAGGACCACCCATTATAATCTTTGCAGTACTCTTTGCAGTACTTCTTAACATATTTACGCATGGGCGGTTACGGTCGGATGGCCTGTCCGCACGTAATTCCTAGATTCTTGGGATGAGGTCGACGGGTATTTCGCCCGATAGCGCTGGATTTAGGGTACGCTATCGCAGTGGATACTGAAGATCTGAACCAGTGAGCGTGCGGGAATAGTCGGGGACGACTTTGCTCAAAACCATACTAATAACGGGTTCTATAGGGATGGTCGTCGGCTTCACCGGTACGCTCCTGACCCTCTTTGGGGAGGGGAGCATCAGGAGCGAGATGCTGGAGTTCGCCGTGGCCCTGCTCCTGTTCCTGGTCATGCTGATCGGTGCGTACTGGATCGTGCTTAGCACCCCCTCCGCGAGAGAGAAAGTCCAGCCAAAACAGAAACGCTAGTGCCACAGCTTTTTGCTGACCTGCTGACAAGCGAAGGCGAAGCCTGAGCGTGCTGAAATGCTGAAATGCGCGGAGTGAGGGAGGCTAACCTCCCTCACTCCGCTGTGAGCCTGAGCCCGAGGACGATGAGGTCTCGCTCGGAGCCGTCGAGTTCGGCGACGCGGGGAAAGTGCGCCCACCGCTCGAAGCCGAAGCGCCCGAACAGTGCGAGGCTCGACTCGTTGCTGCCGAAGGCACCCGCGGTCAGGGTCTTTATGCCGAGCGCGGGAGCACGTTCTATGGCCTCTTGCAGCAGGCGTCTGCCTATTCCTTCCCTCCGGTAGCCCTCCCTGACGTAGATGCCGATCTCGGCCGTCCCGTCGTAGGCGGGCCTGGCGTCGTAGAAGTCGCCGAGGCTGAGCCAGCCTACCACCTCACCTCTTGTTTCGGCGACCCGGATCGGACGCCGTTCTGGATCGTGCTCGTGGAACCAGGGCAGCCTCTGCTCGACGGAGACGGGCTCCGTGTCGGCCGAGACGATCCGGCTCGGGATGGTGGAGTTGTAGATCTCCACGATGGACGCGAGATCCTCGAGCGTGGCGTCGCGTAGTCTTATCTCCACGCTTCGAGTCCCGCCCAGCGCTCTATCGCCAGCCTGCAGTCGTCGAGCCCTGGTACCAGGGCGATCCTGACGTACCCTGCGCCTCCGGCCCCGAACGCCCTGCCTGGCGCCACGATTATTCCCTCTTCCATAAGCCGCAGCGCGTAGGCTTCGTCATCGCCACCGGGTACGGCGACCCAGAGGTAGAAGCTCGCTTGGGTGGGCAGATATTCCAGGCCAGAGCGCTCGAAGAATTCGGTGAAGAGGGTTCGCTTCTTACCGAAGATGCGCCGGCGCTCCTCGACGTGGGCGTCGTCGCCCCACGCCGCGGCCGCGGCGGCCTGGACGAAAGATTGGGTGGCGACGCCGATGGAGGGGCGGAGCTTCCTGAGCGCGGCGATGAGCTCCGCATCGCCCGCCATCATCGCGGAGCGGTAGCCCGTCATGCCGCTACGCTTGGAGAGGGAGCAGAACGCGAGGGTCCGCTCCGTGGTGATCTCCAGCACGGACGGCGGGGGCTCGCCGGAGTAGATGTCGTTGTAGCACTCGTCGGAGAAGAGCAGGATGCCGTGGGCGCTGCAGAACTCGACCACGCTCTCGAGGTACTCGTAGGTCGCCGTTGCGCCCGTGGGGTTGTGGGGGTAGTTGATCCAGAGTATCCGCGTACGCCCGGGGTCTATTGCCTCTGTCTGTAGCAGGAACCCTTTCTCCCCATGCAACTCGACGGGCAATGCCTCGCCGCCGGCCAGCAGCGTCCCCCTTTCGTAGACGGGGTAGCCGGGCGTGCCGTAGGCGACGCCGCGTCGCCCGTGCGAGTGGTGCAGGAAGGCCAGGGGAGCGTGGAAGATGGCCTCCTTGGAGCCCGTCGCCGGCAGCACCTCGCTCTCGGGATCGAGCGCGACCCCGTGGCGGCGTTCCATCCAGCCGCAGAAGGACTCGCGCAGCGCCCGCTTGCCTTCCGTGCTCGGGTATCGGCTGACCTCGGGGACGCCGTCTATGAGGGCGTGGCGGATCCTCTCGTCCGTCGGCTCTCGCGGGTCGCCGGTGCCGAAGTCGAAGAGCCGCATCCCCTTGTCTTCCAGCTCCTGGCGGCGTTCGTCGAGGCGGAGGAGCGGGTAGGCGCCCTGGCTGGCGAGTATGGGGTTCAAGAGCAAGCGTGGCTTTCTGGTCTCGTGTGTCGCGCGGGGGTTCGGCACGGTGTTTACTCCAATGTGCGACGTGTTCCGCTTCAAACTGGAAGCCGCAGTATAGCTCGTGCGGTTGTCGCAGATAAGGCCCTCGTAGCGGCCCTTGCCGCAAACTGCGCACCGCCGTGGTCCGTAGCGGGGTGCGCCCGAGTCGCGACCGTAAAGCGATTCGAGCGTGTTAAGAATGCGTCATTCCTTCCGGTTGGTCCCCCGCGCCGGCTCTCCAGCGCGATGCCGGGCCGTGGACTTTCATGCCGGACACCTCCCAGCACAGGGACGGCAGCCCCGCCCTCTTGTCGAGGAAGGCGATCGGGTCGTGCTCGTGGTCGAAGAGCGCGGCAACGTCCGGGGGCGTGCCCTCTTCTACGAGCGCTTGTGCGTCGGGAAGCGCCCCACCCCGCGCGACGACGCACCCGGCACTTCGTCGCCGCGAGCTTACAGGGCTCTTCGGGACGCTGGGTGCCGAGGAGCCGGAGGCCGCCAGCGCCTACCTGGCCAGGCCGAGCCCAGAGGGGTTTGCCCGGGAGTTCCGGCGACATTCGTGGTGCGTCAATTGCGCGGGGTTCGGCTTGCACCGGGGCTGGTCGGCCCGGTCGCATGAACGCTAGGCGGCCCATGCAGCATCCCGAATCTTTATGCGGCGTCACAACATTTTGTGTCGGCTGCTTGTGGGTCGGATCGGCAGATGGGCTGCGAACCCACTTCGGCGGAGCGGGCTATGCAGGATGCTGTATATGGACTTCGGAGAATCCCCCTTCTAAGACGTTGGGTGAATAAGGCTAGGGAAAGGGCCGAAACTGCTTGTTAGTCCCGGCCCTAGCCAAGGCTACTGCCCCTCTCCCGGAGGTTGGTCGAGGTAGCAATCGATCATCTTGTCAAGATGCTTCAACCCTTGTTCGTCCTTGTTGTCCTTACTCCAGGTATTCATCCAGACTTGGTCCTGCCCGTTCTGGCAACCCCCCTCCAGTGCGAACACCGGCGGTGCGCTGGCCACCATCATCGCTGCAACCAGGAGCATCGTTGCCCCTAGAACCGAAACTCTGCGCTTCATGCGCTCCCTCCCTTCCCCGCTTGTTCGAGCGGGGTCGCTTACCGAAAGGATAGCGTAGTCGGCCGCGATGCCTCGCCCATCAGTTTGCTCGAACTTCGGAGAACACCCCTTCCACGTACTTCGGTGAATAAGCCTCGCTTAGTGTCAACGCGTCGTATGGCAAACTCCATGACACTCGTGGCACACTAATACGGATGACACGAACTCAATGGGGCTGAATTATGGTGCGAAAAATCTTGATTGGCTGCGGCATCGCCTCGTCGGTGCTGTATGTTGCCTCCGACATCTTGATCTCCTGGTGGGACCCGAACTACAGCTACCGTGATCAGTCCTTCAGCGAGCTGCTGGCTCCCGGATCTCCAACGAGACCCCTCGTGTTAGTGCTGCTTGCCATCCCGTATGGCGTGCTGGCAACGGCCTTCGGGGTGGGCGTCTGGCAGGCTGCGAGTGGGAGGCGCACCGGGCGTATCACAGGAGCCCTACTGGTCGGGTACGCGGTCACCGGCGCCGTGACAGGGGTGTTCCTCTCGGCGGCCACGCGTGAGGTCCTGGAAGCGGGCAAGGAGACGTGGCGCAACAACCTGCACATTCCCGGAACGGCGCTGTCGGTGCTCTGCGTCCTGTTGGCCATAGGCTTCGGATCCACGCTACTGGGCAGGCGGTTCCGGTACTACTCGTACGCGACGATCCTCGCCATGCTCGTGTTTGGCGTCTTGGCGGGCGCACAGGCTGGCCGGATAGAAGCTAACCAGCCTACACCCTGGCTGGGAATAGTGGAGCGCGGCAACATCTACGCCATCATGCTCTGGGTGGCGGTGCTGGCCATCGGCCTCTTGCGCGTCCAGAAGCCAGAATAACATCCAAAGACAGCAGACCTCGGCCGGGAACGCTCATGGGTGTTGGACCGGGGCTATACGTACTTCCGAGAACTCCGTGAAGGCGAAGTTCGGCATAGCCCCGGTCCAGACGTCCTAGGGCCGCCTTCCGCGAATAGTCCTTCCACGCACTCCGGTGAATAGCGTAGGATGATCGCAGCGTATCGAGGGAAAGGAGTGGCAGAACAT
>JBKPNW010000054.1:0-9067 GCA_046732815.1 Actinomycetota bacterium
GTTGCGAACCGCTTTCAGATCACATCATAGCGGAGGTCGGCGGCGATCCTCTCGATGGGGACGAGCAAGGGTGCGTCGGAGAGCGGCCTATTGAGGACTGGCAAGCGCGGAAGTACCTTCGTGCCTCTTTCGTACAAGGCCACCGCCGGCTCGTTGCCGTTCATGGAGGAAGCGTAGCACAGGCCCATGAGGTCGGGGTAGGCGTCGTAGATCGCCCGCGACCAGCGCCGACACCTGGGCCGCGGCCCTGAGTTGATGTTCGCCGAGGCCCTCGCCCTGGTTGGCCACTTGCTAGTCAGGTCGAGTAGTGATACGTCTTCCGTCAAGGCAAACGCAGCGAGCCACGGCTCGTTCCTCCTGGTGTCAACGAGACGCGTGTCCTGAAAGACCTCGGCGACGCAAGTGGCTATGGCGTCGTCTCCAGTGGCCGCGTAGAGGATGCCGCGGTCCTGATCGCCTGGAGGGTCCAGGTGGTGATCAAAGCGTGCGTTTCCAACGGGTCCGTAGTATCTCAACCGATTCCACGCAACCGGGAAGCTCCCACCCCGGAAGTAGATCCGCCAGAGCTTCGTGCCCGCCTGCAGCGTCTCCACGGCCGGTGGTACACGCCTCAAGGCGGCGACGGGTGGAGGCTCCGGGAGCTTGGCCACCCTAGAGGTCTTCGGCCAGGTGCGCCGGAACTCCCGGGTCGCCACCCGAGAGCAGCCACTGCCTCGGGGAGACGGGTCTCGCTTCTTCTTCGTCGATGTACAGGTCTGGGTTGGGCAGCACGAACCAGTTGAGGACCGCCACCGGATGCACGGAGCGGTCCATTCGCGCCAGCACCTCAGCTATTCCGGGCACCTCCTTGCCCCCCTCGAACTGGAAGGCGGGCAACCTGTTCTCCCTTCCCGCCTTTACGCCATAGAGCGTTCCCTCTCTCAACCTCTGGCGGATGCGGCTCTCGCCGACCCCGAGCACCCCGGCGGCCTCCTTCGTGGTGAGGGCGGAAGCGAGCAAAGCCACGTATTTGGCGGCCGTCCCGGCCAGGGGGTCTGGCCCCGCCTCACGTAGCGCGAGGTCCAGACCTCCCTCCTTCAAGGCTGCGATCTCCTCTTCGGTATACTCCCTGCCAGGATCGCTCGCCCACCGGCCCGTCGGCATCTCGGAGACGACATAGGACACCAGCCGCCTCGCCTCTTCGGCAATGTCCTCGGGACTCCTCCGTATCCCGCGATCCCTGAGTTCCTTCTCCGTAAGCTCCATAGCCCCTAACCTCTCACCATCGGCGATTTGCTAACGCAAAATCACACCGTTAATCTACGTTAGTAATGCTACGCCATGGAATTGACATGTGCAATGCGTGATGGCACGCGGCATCCCGGGGGTAGCGCGGCCCCTCTCGGCTACAGGTTCTTGAAGTACCTGGCTACCGGCAGGAGCACGAAGCCGGCCTTCTCGTAGGTGCGACGCGCCGCGGCGTGTCCGGGGTCGCCCCCCGTCTCGACCATCGCCACTTTCAGGCCTTCGTCCTCGAGCATCTGGAGCGCGAACTTTGTTAGGGCGGTACCTATGCCGCCGTCCTGGTAATCGGGGTCGACGGCCAGCATGGAGATCTCGCCCATGCCCCTCTCGGCATCGAAAACCCCGACCGACACGAAGCCCACGGCTGTTCCGTCCGCCTCGGCGACCCACACCCGCCCCTCCTTCGCGGCCAGGACGCCCTCCACCGCCCGCCGCTGGTCCTCCCGCCAGTCAGGGTGCAGTCGTCCGAAAACGTCGGAGCCCAACACCCGCTCGAGGGACGCGAAGACCGGCTCCCACGCCCTGAGCGAGAGGTCGACTACCGCCCCGACGTCCCGATCGGCCAATGGCCGAATCCGTGCCCGCATGTACCACGTACCTCCCGACTTCAGTGAAACCCGAACCCGTCCGCGCGACACGCGCGCCAAGATTGTACGGGAGGAAGGTCCTACGCGCAGCACGTCGCATCCTTTCTACTCAGCGATCATCGGCAGGCCGGCCGAGGCTCATCGGGACTAATCGTGAGCTGCTGATCGTTCCTGGATTGCTTGAGACGCTAAGGCGCCCATACGGAGGATAGACTTAGCACTCAACCTACAAGCACATAGAAAGGAGGAGAACATGAGCGAACTCTCGGAGATGAAGTGCACCGCCTGCCGCGGCGACGAGCCCACGCTAACCGAAGCAGAGATCTCGGAGCTGCGCCCGCGGGTCCCCGAGTGGCAAGTAGTGAAGCGGGAGGGCATCAAGCGCCTGGAGCGCGTGTTCAGGTTCCCTGACTTCGCCCAGGCGCTGGCTTTCACCGACGGAGTCGGCGAGCAGGCCGAGAAGGAGGGGCACCACCCCGCGCTGTTGACCGAGTGGGGCAAGGTAACGGTTACCTGGTGGACGCACAAGATCGGTGGTCTGCACCGAAACGACTTCATTATGGCGGCGAGAGCGGACGAGCTCTTTGAAGGGTGGACGTAGCCACCTCACTATCGCAGAGGAGCCCCTACCCCTTCGCGGGTTTTCTGACAGAATCGGCGAATGACCTGTGAGAAGACGAGCCGCGCGGGATCTGCTCTCGCTCTCATCTTGGAGCTGTGTCGAGGGGGACGTCCGCTCACGCCGGATTGAGCCGAAAGGAATCGACGATGGAACTAGGTCTCTACACCTTCGCCGACGTTGGCCCCGAGATCGACCCGGCCCAGAGGCTGCACAACCTCCTCGAGGAGATCGAGCTGGCGGATCAGCTCGGCCTCGACGTTTTCGGCGTAGGCGAGCACCACCGCCCCGACTACGCCGTCTCCTCGCCGGCCGTGGCGTTGGCGGCCGCCGCCGCACGCACCAAGGACATTCGCCTGACGAGCGCGGTCACGGTTCTGAGCTCGGACGACCCAGTGCGCGTCTTCCAGGCCTTCGCCACGCTAGATCTCATCTCGGACGGTCGCGCGGAGATCATGGCCGGCCGCGGCTCGTTCGTCGAGTCGTTCCCGCTGTTCGGTTACGATCTGGGCGACTACGACGAGCTGTTCTCCGAGAAGCTCGAGCTGTTGCTCGAGCTGCGCGAGTCCGAGCGCGTCACCTGGTCGGGCAGGCACCGCGCGCCTCTTGAAGAGGCCGGAGTCTACCCGCGCCCGCTACAGGACCCTTTGCCGGTCTGGATCGCCGTAGGGGGGACGCCGCAGTCGGTCGTCCGCGCCGCGCTGCTCGGGTTGCCGCTGGCGATCGCGATCATCGGTGGTCAGCCCGAACACTTCGCGCCGCTAGCCCGACTCTACCGCGCGGCCGCAAGAAGGGCCGGCCACGACCCCGCGCGTATGGCGATCAGCATCAACTCCCACACCTATGTGGCCGAGACCTCCCAGCAAGCGGGCGACGAGTACTTCCCCACCTACGCCGCGATGATGAATCGGATCGGTCGCGAGCGCGGCTGGACTCCTATGGGCCGCAGCCAGTTCGAGACGGGCCGTTCGCCGCGCGGGGCGCTCCTCGTCGGCAGCCCGGAGGAGGTCGTGGAGAAGATCCTCTTCGAGCACGAGCTCTTCGACCACCAGCGCTTCATGGCGCAGATCAGCGTCGGCACGATGCCGCACGATAAGGTGATGCGCGCCATCGAGCGGTTCGGTACAGAGGTAGCCCCCGCAGTACGCAAGGAAATCGAGCGCCGATCCACTCCAGGCGCCGGAGGACCCGCAGCCATCTAACTTCCACACGTGGGCCACAGCGTCCGCAGGATCACGCTAGAGAGGAGGGCTCCGTAGCGCGCTTGCAGCGCAGGCAAGGCGCACCTACGCCAGCCAACCTCCTCGCGTAGCGCGACGAAGACCACCACGCAGGTGGCGTAGATCAGTACCGGTTGAAGCGCTCCTCAGGGCAATGGTACCCTCACAGCAGCGCTATAATGGGCCATTCGGATCATCTCCTACGATCTGAATGAGGAGTTGAAGTTGAACTGCCCCAGCTGCCAGACTGCCAACCCAGAGGGCGCAAGGTTCTGCCTGAACTGCGGCAACCAACTCGAAGCACCGGCTCGGGTCGATGGCGAACGCAAGCACGTGACGGTGCTCTTCGCCGATGTAGTCGACTCGACCGGGCTCGGCGAGAGGCTCGATCCCGAGCACGTTGCCGAGATCATGAACGGCGCCTTCGCCTTTTTCGATGCCTCGGTCACCAAGTACGGTGGGACGGTCGCCAGGTTACTGGGCGACGCGATCATCGCCTTTTTCGGAGCGCCCGTCGCACACGAAGATGATGCCGAACGCGCTGTACGGGCGGGCTTGGATCTCCAGGAGGCCGCAAGAGAATACGCTCGGGCGGTCAGGCGAGAGTATGGGGTCGATTTCGACGTGCGCGTCGGTATCAACACGGGGCTTGCCGTGCTCGCCGCCATGGGAAGCGAGATCAGGACGGAGTACACGGCGATGGGCGATACCACGAACATCGCAGCCCGGATGCAGGCTTCTGCTTTTCCCGGCACCGTTCTGATCAGTGCCAGCACCTATAACCTCGTGAAAGGGCTCTTCGAATTCGAGCCGCGTGGCGCCACAATGGTCAAAGGCAAGTCGACACCCATCGAGACCTATGAGGTGCTCTCTCCCAGAGCCGTTCCAGGCAAGATGCGGGGTCTCGAAGGGTTGACCTCGCCGCTCGTAGGCCGCGCTGCCGAATTCCAACTGGTGCACGACAAGCTGGAGGAGGTGCGTGAGGGGCGCGGCGCGTTCGTGGCAGTAGTGGGCGAAGCGGGTCTTGGCAAGTCTAGACTGCTGGCCGAGGTGAGCAGCGCGACGAAGGCCGGGCCACAGGTAGCCTGGTTCGAGGGGCGGGCCCTCTCCTACGAGCAGGCCGTCACCTATTATCCCTGGCGGCAGGTGATCCGCAAAGCCATCGGCGCGCAAGAGGGTGAGACATCTGAGGCCGTACGCGAGAAGCTGCTTCGTGGTTCAGATTGGGACACGATGCCTGAGGACTACTTGCAGTACCTCGAGGTGCTGCTATCCGTCGAGAGCGAAGCGACGAAAGAGGCGGTTGCGGCGTTGGAGGGTGAGGCTATGGTCGACCGCATCACCGATACTACGCGTAGCTACTTTCGTACCCGCGCCGACCTGATGCCGACGGTGATCGTGCTCGACGATCTGCACTGGGCGGATAGCGCTTCGCTAGATCTCTTGCTTGGTTTGGCCGGGTTGGTGGAGGACTGGCCCCTACTCATTATCTGCCTGCTCCGGCCTGATAAAGACGCGCCGAGCTGGGCGGCTATAGAGACGGTGCGGCAGAGGCTGGGGGCCCTATACACCGAGATCTTGCTCGAGCCGCTCGACCCTGAGCACGCGCAGGAGCTTCTCGGAAACTTGCTCTATATTGAGGCCCTGCCCGAGAGCGTGCGCAAATTGATCTTGAACAAGGCTGAGGGTAATCCGTTCTTCGTCGAAGAGGTCATCCGTGCGCTGATCGACTCAAGACACATCGTCCAGGAGAACGGCTACTGGCGCGCAACAAGAGAGATCGTGAACGTCACCATCCCTGACACGCTTTCAGGCGTACTGAGTGCCCGCATCGACCGACTACCAGAGAATACGAAGCACGTGGCCCAGACGGCCGCCGTCCTGGGCCGCATCTTCGAGTACCGCGCGCTGAAAACGGTCTGCGCGGCAGCGCCACCTCCTGAACAAATCGAGGATGTCGAGCCCCATCTCGGTGTGCTTACCTACGAGGAGTTGGTGCGCGAAAGGACGAACGATCCTGAACTTGAGTACATCTTCAAGCATGCCCTCACCCGGGAAGCCGCCTACGAGGCGCTGCTGTTCAGGCGTCGCAAAGAGCTCCACCGCCGCGCCGGCGAGGTGCTCGAACGGCTCTTTCAGGGGCAGGACGAGTCGGCGTCGGTGCTGGCGTATCATTTCCGGATTGGGGAAGAGTGGCAGCGTACCGCCGCCTACGCGATGAGTGCGGGCGAGCAGGCGCTGAAGGTCTACGCACTGCGCGAAGCGCTCGAGCACTATGAGAATGCCTATCGGGCGTTGAGGAAGATTCCCGAGCCTTCCCCCGAGCAGATTTGCGACGCGATCCTGGGTTGGACCTTTCCTGCCCTCAAGGTCAAGCCTTACCAGGAAGTGTTGGAGAGGCTGGGGGAGGCGGAGAAGGTCGCGCGTAGGATGGGGGATGAGTCACGCCTCGCCTGGGTATTGCACTGGATCGGCAACGCGTACGTCTCGAATGGCTTCCCAACACGCGGGATGCCGGCGTTGTTCGAGAGCCACCAGCTCGCGGAACGTCTCGGCGACGAACGGCTGGCCCTGGTGGCCACTTTCTGGATGACGGCCGCCATGATCGATCGAGACCCACGCGGAGGATTGGAGCAACTGGAGTACGTGCTCGAGGCGTCCCGTAAGTACCACAACCGCGAGCTCGAAGCACACGCCCTGGCCAAGAAGGCCATGGCCCATGCTCGGCTGGGGGAGTTTGCAAAGGCCAAGGAAGCCATGAAACGCGCCCGGGAGGTTACTCGTACCACCGATTCGGTGATGAACGGCGCGGACGTAGCGATCATGTCGTCGCAGGCCTTCTTCGATATGGGCGACGTGCAGCGCGGGTTGGAATACAGTCGGCGGGGAACGGAGCAGGCCATGTCGGCCTCCGGCTCGGAATGCGCAATGTATGGCCACTACTGCTCGGGGCTCGGTAACCTGCACTCACAAAACCTGATCGAAGCGCAGAAGGAGTTCGAATCCGCCCTCGAGCTACTCCCAGACTTCGTTCCGGAATTACAGGGTAGACATCAGGTGGCGAACGAGGTACGTGCCGGGCTCGCTATAACCCAGTTCTTCAGGGGACGCACCGAGGCGATCGACGACATCAAGCGTACCCTGGCGAATGCCGAAGCGGTCGGTGATGAGTATACCGGCGCATTCATAGCGCAGGCTCTCGGTGAAGCATATATACAGATGGGCGACTTCGAGCTTGCCAAACAGTATCTCGACACCGCTCTCGATTACTATCGCCGCAATGAAATGCGACCATATCTAGCGCGAGTTCTGCAACTCTTGGGCAACTGGTACGAAAATCAGGGCCGCGCTGCGGAGGCAGAAAAGGCGCGTACAGAGGCCTACCAGCTGATGGAAGAACTGTCTCTACCACCGATTAGCCAGCTCAGCAGCTCACGATTCGACCCCGACAAGCCTCAGCCGGCAGATAGTCCCTGAGTAGGGAGTAAACGAGCGCACGAGCTGCTCCATTAGCCTGACGGCCCCTACTCCAACTACCCATGCACTGGCTGTGCCCTTACTCTAGCCGCGCTGCTACACGGTTATCGCACAATGGCTCCGGGGTGTGTCCGGGAGCTGCTCTTGTCTTTCACGTTCTGCTTGCAAAACGAAATATCTTGGGAGTGGGCGATGCTGGGTTCGAACCAGCGACCTCTGCCGTATGAAGGCAGATCTATAACGACGTGACTGTTCGCTGGTGTCCAGAAATACCTGCAAAACCGTCCTTTTACGGCTGGGTGTATTCGTCTCTGTTCGCGGTCGTTGGTGTGGGTTGGTGTACTAATTGGTGTAGTCCAGGGTTTATCCACCTTCGAGACTATCTCCGCTACACCTAGGCTTACGACCATCTTTTTCCCATGAACATGGCCTGCCTTCTTGTACTTTCGATACGCATCGTGGCTAGCGTCAAGGGCACGAGGAAAAGGCCGAGGCTTTCAGCCTCGACCCTTACCTATTGATAGATATCCCTAAGATCTTTAGAAAGTGCAAACCCTGTTTAGTGCACCCAGTCCGCTCGGACCATCCCCCGAAGGCCCGAACCGCGAAAGGCCTATCCTGATTGCGAACCGCTCTATAATTCGCGTGGCGATCGGCGCGGGCATCCTGTCGGTCGGTCCCGCCAACACACGTGGCAACGAAGGGAGCGGTATGGATAGTTCCTCTGACGGGCCGTCTCGTCAGCCCGAGACGCATGCGGGAGAACTGGGGAGACGGCGCCGGTGGCCCTTCGTGGTCGGCGGGCTCGTGGCCTTGGGCCTGGTGGGGCTCATCGTATTTGCGGTGGTGCTCATCCTGGTAGCGGCATGCGGCCCGACGGCCCCTGCCGTATACGACGAGGAGTACGTGTCCGGCAACGGGCCCGACAAGGTGGCCGTAGTGCCCGTCGAGGGCGTTATCGCGCCTGCAGACGACCCTTTGGGCGGAACGGTGCCGACGACCACGCCGGAAGGACTCGCAGACGCCCTGCGCCAGGCCGCCCAGGACACGAGCGTGGTCGCCGTGGTGCTCGAGATCAACTCCCCCGGCGGCGGGGTGACGGCGAGCGACGAGATGCACCAGAGCATCCTGGATTTCAGAAAGAACACTGGTAAACCGGTCGTCGTCTCCATGGGAGACGTCGCGGCCTCCGGCGGCTACTACATCTCCACGGCGGCCGACCGCATCGTCGCCCACGAGACGACCATAACCGGCTCGTTGGGCGTAATTATCCCGCTCAACAACTACGCGGAGGCCGCCGACAAGTACGGCATAAAGCAGGTAGTCATAAAGAGCGGCAAATACAAGGACATGGGAAGCGCCTTTCGAAAGATGACGCCTGACGAGCGTGACATCTACCAGTCGATCGTGGACCAGGAATACTCCGAGTTCGTCGACGTGGTCTCCGAGGGCCGCAAGATCCCGGAGGAGAGGGTCAGGGAGATCGCCGACGGCCGCGTTTACTCAGGCGTCCAGGCCAGGGATCTCGGGCTCGTCGACTCCTTCGGAGACCTCGACCAAGCGTCCGCCACCGCGGGCAGGCTCGCCGGCGCCAAAGACACGACCGTGATCCGCTACGTTCAGGAGCCGACCCTGCTCGAGACCGTACTGGCGCGAGTGGCCCCGCAGGAGCCGCAGGCCCAGCAGATCATGGAAGCCTCAGGCCTAGATCTGGAACCGAAGCCTTACTACCTGTATCTGCCCGGAGCCTGAGCGGTCTGCGTTTCAGCTCCTCAGTACTTCTGCATTTCAGCTTGTCAGCTTCGTTGGGGACCAGCTTACGTCGGCCTTTACCCGCGTTGGATGGGGCCCCGCAACGTTTGCCGTTCAGCCTGGCTGCA
>JBKPNW010000055.1:0-3464 GCA_046732815.1 Actinomycetota bacterium
AGCACGTCGAAGCCGCGCGAGGCCAGGTACTGGATCTCGGCGTTGAACCGGTCTTCGGCGTGGCTGGTCGGGCCGCCGTGGATCAAGACGATGGTTCCAAGCCTCTCGCCACGTGTACGGTAGAGCCAACCCTGCACCTCCATGCCGTCTACAGACCGCCAGCGGAAGTCTTCGGCGGCGACGAGTTGCTTCCCGCCTATGGTTGCTCTCTCCGGTAAGCCCGTCAGGCTGGCCGGCTTGCCGTCGTCCGCGCCGTAGCGTACGAGGTCCACGGGATGTATGGCGTCGTAGTAGGTGCAGATCCAGGGCCCGTCGCCTGTCGGCGCCAACGGCACGAGGTTACCCCGGTCGTGGCGTAGGTCCGTCTCCACGCCGCTCTCGACGTCCAGCAGAGAGGCTCGCACCCGCGCCTGCTCCGCTCCGATGACGACCGCAGGGCCGCCGTTCGGTGGGGCGTAGGCGTAGCCGACGTTGCGGGTGGGATCGTCTATGAGCCAGCGGACTGATCCGTCGTCCCACACCCCCAGCCGCCGGTAAGATCCCGCCTCGGCGACGAAGATCACCCGCCGCCCGTCCGGCAGCCAGGAGGCGGAGACCTTCGTCTGCGCCCCGAAGTTGAGGATCTCGCGGTCTTCGATGCCCTCTATGTCGACCAGCCAGACCTGCTGTCCGGCCGGATGCAAATCGTTGCGCGAGTAGAGAATGTGGGTCCCCTGCCGGTTCATCGAGGACGGGCCGATGTTCCGCTCGGGGCGCACGAGTAGCAACTTCTCGCCCGTCTTCAGGTCGTGACGATAGATGCAGCTCTGCCCTATCTCCTCTCCTGTCTCGGGGTCGAAGTTGGCGTCGTAGATCAGCCAGCGTCCGTTGGGATGGAGCTGGCCGCCCCACAGATAGTAATTCGGGTCCTCCGCCGTAAGCGGCTCCATGACGCCCGGCTCGGCGAGCCTGACCCGGAAGAGCCGGACGCGCTCATCGCCGTCTCTATCTTCGGATACCAGGACCGCCTCGCTGTCCGGGGTCCAGGAGACGACTACCGTGTCACCTTCGGCGGTCTGGGTGAGGCGCAAGGGAGGCTGCGAGCCGTCCGTGGGGGTGGCGAACGCGTCAGCGGCCGGCCCGAGGCGCGACCAGCTCCACGCCACCCAATCTCCGTCGGGCGAGACCTGCGCCCCGAAGAGCGCGGGGATGGAGAGCAGGGCCTCGAGCCGGAGGTCGTGGGACAAGAGTTCCTTCCCGACTAGAACGTCGGCGGGGTGTTGACGTAGACGGCCTCGACGGGCTCCGACTCGGCCCACCAGCGGTGCGGGGTGGTCGAGGGGAAATAGAGCGTGTCGCCGGGCGCGACCTGGAACGTCCCCTGGTCCTTCAGCTCTACGAACAGCCGGCCGGAGATCACGTAGATGAACTCTTCCCCGTTGTGGGAGTAGAAACCCTCGCTCCCCGTGCCTGAAGGCACCCTTATGAAGGAAGGGTCCATGACCTTCTCGCCCGAGGCCATCTCCTCGAAGCGCACGCCGTTGTCCCACTGCATCACCGGCCGCTCAGCGCCCCGCACGAGCGGCGAGCTCTGTTCCAGGTCGGCGCCGAACACCTCGCGCATGTTCGCCCCGTAGGCCCCCGCGAGCAGCCGCAATGACGCGACCGAAGCCCCCGAACCCCCCCGCTCGAGCGCGGAGATAAAAGAGATGGAGAGCCCCGTGGCCTCCGAGACCTCCTTCAGCGTCTTGTGAGCCTTGATCCTGAGCCTCCGCAACCGCTCTCCCGGCGCCCCCGCCACCCCGCCGAGCGCCGCTCCGTTGGGACTGGTCGCCTCCGGCGCGCTGCCCATTTGCTTGCGTATCGCCGCGAAGTTCAGGCCCTCGACCTTCCTGAGCTGTTTGATCTCACGCAGCCGCTTGACGTCGGGCTCCGTGTATACCCTGTAGCCCCGGTCTGTCCTGCGGGGTTTGATCAGGCGCTCCCTCTCCCACAGCCTCAAGGTCTGGGGCGCAAGCCCCACCGCCTGTGAGACCTCGCCTATGGAGAACCCCATCGAACCGCTTCCCTGTGCCACTGCATCTCCCGTCGTGCCCGCAATGCCGGTCCCTGTATGCTTGAACCCTTATTGTAAAGGTTTCTTCACAAAAGCAAGCATCCACCTTCAACAAGGCTTCTCGGTACAAGTGTTCCGCGTACGTAAGCCCGAGAACCTCGGGCGTTTGGTCAGGAAGGTTTGCAGAAATCCTGCCCGTAACGTTTTCCGTAACGGTTAGCAGACGCGCGCCCGCTACGATGGTAGACGAAAGAGGCAATCTGCGGCCCTCGAAAGGAGTGAGGACGATGGTCGGGACTACGAAGGGCATGCCGATCAAGGTGGTGTCCCGCTTCGTCTACGCGGCAGGAGCCACAGGCATCCTCGCCAACCTGTTTTTCATTATCCTGTACGTCCAGCTCGGGTTGCAGGCCGGAGGTTCCGAGGACGGTGTGGTTCCTGGTGCTGGGCCGGCACCTTGGTGGGTCGTGGATATTCTTCAGAAACGCACGGCCATGGAGTCGGCAGAGTGAGCCGCAGCGCCGCCGCCTGGCTGGCCTGGTCGCTGGTAGCGTTATCCGTGGCGCTGTTTATGGGAGGGGTCTCGTTAACTGTGGCTACGAGGTCTGCAGCTCCGGAACTTACATCGGGCAGGGAGGCGTACTTCATTGGCGCACTCATTGGCCTGGCTACATTGCTCCCTTTCCCTGTCGTAGGCGCCATCATCGCTTCCCGACATCCCCGCAACACTATAGGCTGGCTCTTCTGCGGCACGGGTTTGATAGTAGGTCTCAGCTCCCTCGCGGGAGGTTACGCTAGGTTCTGGCTCACAAGCGGTTCCGGCATAAAGAGCCTCGCCGAGATGGCGGCGTGGTTCAACACATGGTCGTGGATTCTTCTGGTATTTGTCCCCACTACCTTCCTGCTGCTGTTGTTCCCAGACGGGCGTCTGCCTTCGCCTGGCTGGCGGTTCGTGGCGTGGTGCGCAGGGCTTGGGATCGCCGGCTTCGTGACGGGCTTCGCGCTGCAGGTCGGTCCGCTCGAAGATTACCCACGGATCGTGAACCCTTTCGGCGTCGCTAGCCCAATCCTGGAGGTAGTAGGGTACGCAGGCGCCATCGCGGCAGGGGGCTCCATGGTGGCGTCGGCCGTCTCGCTCATCGTCAGGACGCGCCGCGCGGGGAGGGTGGAGCGTCAGCAGATCAAGTGGCTCGCCTACGGAGGCGCGGTGGTGGTGGGCACCATCTTCGTGAGCGGGTTCGTCAGCATCTGGAACGTGCCTGGCAGCATCATGATCATCGGCCTGGCCCTGCTGGGGTTGCCGGTTTTCACGGGTGTGGCCATCGTGAAGCACCGCCTCTACGACATAGACCTGGTCATAAACCGCACCCTCGTCTACGGCGCCCTTACAGTAATGCTGGCAGGCGTGTACTTCGGCGGGGTGGTGGGG
>JBKPNW010000056.1:0-4198 GCA_046732815.1 Actinomycetota bacterium
GTTCATGCCGTAGACGGTCCCTATGAGCGTAGGGGCGAACAGGATCGCCGCCCAGGCGCTGATCTTCTTCACCTCGTCGTTCTGCGAGAGGCCCACCAGCGTCAGGTTGACGCTCAGGATGTTCTGCAACAACTGGCGGAAGCCTTCGACCCGCTCGGTGATCCTCAACGCGCGGTCCTGCACCGTGCGCAGGTACCTCTGCACATCGCCATCAGCCCCGGAGCCCTCGACACCTCCTATAAGCCGATCGAGGATACCAGGCAGCGGCTCGGTAGCCCTCTGGAACTCGATCACTTCGCGAGACAGCTCGTAAATGCGCCGCGAGACCAGCGCGTTGCCCGAGAAGACCTCGGTCTCTATCTCGTCTATGTCGTTCTCCAAGCCCGCCACCACGGGAGCGTAGCCGTCGACCACCCGGTCCACGATCGCGTAGAGGATCGCTTCCGGTTCCCGCCCTCGCAGCTCCGGGCCTTCCTGCATGCGCTCTCGCATCGGAGCCAGGGCCGCGGGCTCGTCGCCCCGGAGCACCATCACCACGAAGTCCTCCCCCACGAAGATATCGACCTCGCCGAACTCCACCGTCTCGCTCTCATCGAGATAGCGAGCAGCCTTCAAGACCACAATGAGCGTACCCTCGTAGCGCTCGAGCTTGGTGCGCAGGGGGGCCTTGATCGGGTCCTCCGTGGCCAATGGATGCAACCCGAACTCCCCAGCCACGGAGCCGAATTCTTCCTCGGTTGGCCTGTAAAGAGCGATCCAGGCCACCCCGCGCCGCTCGTGAACGGCTCGGTACGTTTCCTTCAGCGATCCAGGCTCCTCGGTCCTGCGTCCGTCCACGTAGATGGCGTTGTCCACGATCATGGGCTCATCATACGCTCGTACGGGAGCCGTTTGGAACCCAGCAGACCTATCAGACGCCGACGAATGTCGTCGAGAGGCCTTCTACGGCAGCCTGTCGCCGTCGCGACAGTTTATCCCGACGTGTATGCAACGATCCACGAAAAATTGTAGTGTGCCAGGCTGCCACGCCTCGAAGTAGTCTGCGTGAAAGCCCGTCGCCGGGTCTGCGTGTGCCGGGTCTTCGCCTGCGTCGGTGGCCAGCTTCGAATTGGCACCGAGAGATGTATCGTACTTCGCGTGGATAAACAGCCGCGGGAACACACGCGGATGATCCTTCGGGCACCCGTTATCGCCCGCATAGACCATGTGGCTGATGTGATCCGTAGGGGCGTCCGGGACTCGTCAGCCCCGCCGTGTTGCACAACGCCCCACGCTAGCAGCAGGTGATGAATTCCGAATGAATTCTTGCTCGCCTTCGGAGAACCACGTTGAAGCGGACGAACTTCCTTCCGAGGAGCGGGATTTCAGCTACCGAAGACCCTCCGCCACTACGGCCCTCCTACCACCTCGTGACCCTCTCTGAGAGGGGATCTTGTCGTACCGATCCATACAGGTCTCCTCTTTCTAGCGCAGGCCTCGAGCGCCCAAGAAGACTCGACCTCGCAACGCTCGAGAGACGGTAGTGCGCTAGAGTGATGGCGTTGTGACGGAAGAGGCAAGTGAACGGCAGTGGCGAGGAGCGGGTCGGATGAGCGATCGGGTCGCCGCATGGCTTGCATGGATTATGTGGGCACTGTCCCTGGCGTTGACAGTGATGAGCCTCTGGCTTCTGATCTTGAATCTCTCGCATCCCAACGTTCCCATCTATCTTTACTGGGCGGAAGACACCCTCTTGGCGGTAGGATACTCGACAGTAGGGGCCGTGGCGGCCTCCCACAGACCTGCAAACCCCGTGGGCTGGGTGTTGTGCTCCATAGGCCTATCGTGGGGGGTGGCCCATTTCACCAGCGAGTATGCCACCTACGCGCTGCTGACGGCGCCCGGGACGCTCCCGGCTGCAGAAGTCACGGCCTGGATCTACTCTTGGGTTTGGGTTCCGGGCTTGAGTTTCATCGTATTCTTGCCCCTGTTGTTCCCCAGCGGTCGCCTGCCTTCTCCTCGCTGGCGTCCATTCGCGAGGTTTAGCGTCCTGGTGGCGGTGGCGGGAACGATCCTGGCGGCGTTCTCCCCGGGGCCGGGAGTTGGCCTTAGCATCCGCAATCCTTTCGGGATAGCGAGCCTGCCGGATCTCAATGAGCAGCTTCAAGCGCTCATGTTCGCCCTGATATTGGTCGCAGCAGCCTCCTTGGTCATGCGGCTGCGTCACGCGAGAGGGGTAGAGCGCCAGCAGATCAAGTGGGTGGCTTATGCTGGTGCTCTGGGGGGAGGTGCCTCCTTTCCCACCTACACCGTCTTGGAAGCGGTGGACCTACGATGGCTCCACGTGGTGGGATACGTGACCGCGTTGATTGGGATCGCGGGCGTCCCGACGGCCGTGGGCATAGCGATGGCGCGCTACAGGCTCTACGAGATAGATACCCTCATAAACCGCACCCTCGTCTACGGATCTCTTAGCGTCACGCTGATTGCACTCTACTTCAGCGGCATCGTCCTATTGCAGCGGTTCTTCGTCATACTGACCGGCGAGAAGTCCACGCTCGCTGTGGTTGCCTCCACCGTCTTGATCGCCGCTCTTTTCACACCGCTACGTCGTCGAATCCAGTCGTTCATAGACCGTCGCTTCTACCGCAGCAAGTACGACGCGAGGAAGACCCTGGAAGCCTTCTCGGCGAAGCTCCGAGACGAGACGGACCTCGAAGCACTCAACAACGACCTGGTCGGCGTGGTGAGAGAGACGATGCAGCCGGTTCACGTCTCGCTGTGGTTGCGACCCGATACGGCATCCAAGGTCAAACAGGAAGACTAGTGGTCTCCTATTCACCCACCATCGAGCAAGGATCATTCTGAGAAGGCCAGCTTCAGGCTGCGGCGTGCTCAAGGGTAAGGAAGGTTATATCGTCCTCCTGCTCCCAGCCCTCTCCAGTGAAACGCCTAAGCTCCTCCATCAAGGTCGCGGTGAGGTCCGTTCCGCCCTCGGGGCGTTCGCTCAAAAAGTTCCGCAGGTGAGGGGTTCCGAGCATCTCGCCGTTAGGGTTGTGTGCCTCTATTAGCCCGTCACTGTAGAACAGCACGCCCTCCCCCGGCACCAGAACTGTCTCTTGCTCTTCGTAGGACATCTGCGTCATCAGCCCCAGGGGCATCCCCCTGGCACTAAGGTCGGTTGTCGCTACCTGCTCGTCGGGGCGCCTACAGCACGGTAGGTTGTGTCCGGCGTTGGCGTAGATCAAACGACCGCTCTCTGGCTCAAGAATGGCGTAGAAGCAGGTGACGAACATGTTGGGAGGGATGCGGGCCACCAGCGTCTCATTGACCCGTCTCAGTACCTCCCCAGGTGAGTAGCCCGAGTCTTGGGCTACCGCCCTGAGCATCGAGCAGCTCGCGGTCACGGCCAGAGCGGCTGGCATGCCCTTACCCGTTGCGTCCCCCACGGCAACGCCCACCCGCCCGTCCTTTAGCTCGAAGAAGTCGTAGAAGTCTCCTCCTACCTCCCTGGCTGGCTGATAGAAGGGAGAGATCTGCCATCCCTCCAACGTAGGGACCCCCTTGGGGAGCGAGGCTTGCTGAATGCTTCGGGCCACCCTGAGCTCCTGCTCTATGCGCTCGCGCTCTATCCTTTCTTGTTCCAGACGCTGCTGCGTAAGCTCTGCGAGACCGCTCCCCTGGCTCCACTCCTCAGCGATCTTGCCTCCATCTACGCGGTGGATAAGTACGAGCAGCGCATTGAACTCTTTGCCGGTGGGCGCCAGGCCCATCCACTCGGCTCGGTCATGGAAGGCGCTTACGGCGAAGGTAGTCACCACCTCGTCCCCCTCGGCAAGCTGCTTCTCGATGACATAGTGGGTTTGGGAGTAGGCAGCATGATACTCGGTGAATGACCGCAAGTAGCCCTCGCGGCCGGGCCGTTGGCCGGGTATCAGGTTGTGGTCGACGAAGTCTGGGGCAAGCATCTCCTCCAGGGTGTCCAGATCGCCCTTAGCATGCGCTTCCAAGAAGCGGTGGACCAGGGCTTTGTTCTGCTCTGCTGACATCGAGGTTCCTCCTTGCCAACCTACGGTGCTCCACGGGGTCGACACCACGACCATGATGCCACCAGGGAGGACCAATCGCATAGACCGGAGGCTTATTTACCCAAGTGCGGGGCCTACTTACCCTTTTCGCAGGATGTCGGTCTCTTGCTAGCGGTCGGCGGCAGCAACAC
>JBKPNW010000057.1:0-42259 GCA_046732815.1 Actinomycetota bacterium
AGGGTCTGCTGGACTAGTGCCGTCACCACCGAAGAGCAGACGAGCAGGACGAAGATCCAACCTACCCCGCCCGGCCCACGCGCGAATGTCCCGACGAGGACGCCGAGCCCGACAGCGGGAAAGAGCGCCGTAAGGAGCGTCGACTTCGTCAGCACACGTTACCTACGAAACCACGGCAGATGCACAGGTGGCCGTTCACGTTGATCCAATCGCAACACCGGTAAACCCTGCAGCCGAGACGGACTCTCCAGCAATGGTTTCCTCCGCAAGTGTAGGCTTTCCTACGGCAACGTCGGCAACGAGCGCCCCTGCAGCTGCCGCATGTCGAGGCCCCGCTGCAGCCGGGCGGAGCAGCTTCGGCTTCTGGGGGCGGCGGCGCGAACACCCCGGCGGCGAGGCCGAACAGGGCAAGTCCCGCGTTGCGTAGGAAGCGGCTACGTCCGAACCGAACCTCCGAGAGCTGTTCGTCGTCGATTTCTGCTTCGAGTTCTGCCACCCTGGTCCTGTCCAAAGGCATACTCGATTACCTCCCTTCGATCGCTTCTTTTTCGGAGATCTCTACGAAACCACCATTCCGGGCGCTTCCGGATTCCACGAACTCCAGCAGGGCTGATGCGCCCCCGAACAGGTGGACCTTACTGGTTACGGTCCCGCCTTCGACTTCGATGGCGAACGGCGTGCTTTCGAGATCCAGTGACTCGGCCAGCTGGGTCGCCTCGGGATCGAGGACAACCCTTATGCCGGTGGGAAGGAGCGCGGCGAGCTCGCCCGCCTGCTCCTCGCGTCCGGGCACGAGCGCCACGACGCTCTGCTCGAAGCGGTGCCCGTCGAGCTCGACCACGAGCTCCCGGCAGGGTTCACAACTCGCCGAGATGAGCAGAAGATAGGCCCGTTCGTCGGCGGGCATCACCTCGGCCACGTCCTCGGGCAGGGCGCTGCCGACCTCGGGGCCGTCGTCGTCCAGCGATATCGCCTGGGTGGCCACGGAGAGACGGACGGTCAGCAGGCCAATCTGGCGTACGAGGAGCACGACGACGAAGGTGAGTACGCCGAGCCATGCGCAGACGAGGACAAGCGCCACGATCGCGAGTGCACTCATCGGTCAACCTCCATATTTCCGAGCCCATATGGGTCCCTGTTCCAACGCAGCAACTTCGGGATCTCGCCGCCGAGCGCGATGACGCCCACGAAAGCCGCCGCGGAGAGTGCCTGAAGCAGATAGGCCTGGCTAAAACTGGCGTAAGGTACCGGGGCGACTGCCAGCGCGGAGGCGAGCAGGGCTAGCGCGCCGGTGCGGACGAGGGTCAGACGGGAGATCCTCGCGTCGGAATCCCCGAAACAGAAACACGAGAAGTCTTTCCCCGACCAGAGACTCTTCGCGATAAGTAGCACAAACAACCACAGCAAGCCCGCCGTAACGGGCAAGAAGGCCGCGGGGAGCGCACCGGCTACCAGGGACAGGGCTAGAAGCAATTCCGCCCCGCCAAGAGCGGCGCCCAGACGTGGCCTGATCTTGCGGAGAACCCCAAAGTCGTTTATCGCCATGGCGGCCAGGGCCGGTCGTCGCAGCTTGGCGAGCCCGCTCCACACGAAGACTATCGCGAGGATCCAGACGGCGATCCCGAAACCCACCGGCCCTCTTAAGAGTCCGTGGGCCTCCGCCAATAAAGAGAGTGCTGACCCGAAGCCGTTCAACCCGCACCCCCAAGACGCCTATCCGCTATGCTGCTCCTTCTTCGACTCAAGTTCCTTCTGCCCCCAGTTCTGAGCGCTTAACCTGCGGACGATGACCAACCCCCATGAGACCACTATCGCCTACCAATACGTTACATTTCAATAGCAAATAACCTCCGACGGACAAAAAAGTTCAAAAAGCCAGAGTACTCCAAGAGGCGGGCGAGTGCTAGTCGCCCGGGTGGATAAGACCCTGTTCGCCGGTAAAAAGATGTATAGCGAGTTACAATGCCAATACCTGACTATGGAGCCGAATGCACGCGGGCTCGGCATCGGCAGCCGCCTGGTGGACGTATGCATTCGCTTCGCCAGACAGGCCGGCTACCGGAAGATCACGCTGTGGACGAACGACCCGCTCTGTGCCGCCCGCCGCATCTACCAGGGGATGGGCTTCCGGCTCGTCCACGAGGGGTCGCACCGCAGCTTCGGGCTCGATCTGGTAGGCTAGACCTGGGAGCTAGAGCTTTTCATCGTGTGCGAGTGGAGAGAAAATGCGCAGTTATGCGGGGGCAAACGACCACAACATACAGGGGTTAGCCATACACGCCCTACGGGTGCGTAGCCGGTGCTCGGGAGATTCGGTATAAGGGTATCGTGAAGACTCAGACTTTATGTGGACCCCTAGGTTACAAGCACCGGCGCCGCGGGCTCTATCTGGTGGTGAGCCTCATCCTCGTTTTCGGGGTGGGGTACTGGTTGTGGGGGGATGAAGTCGTAGCGGCGCCGGCCAGGCCTTCCGCCTCCGCGGCGGAGTGGTCCCCGCTCTACTACTCTTACGGCCACCAGCTGAGCGGGGAGTCGCCAACCGCTTCGGCGACCTGCGACGATTTGAGCGTGCTCGTGGACCGCTCTCACACCCTACCCTCCGACTACGCGCCCGGGGATCTCGTCCCGCTCCAGGACTACGGGGTCCCTACGCTGGGTAGCGAAGAGCTCCGGCGTGGGGCCGCCGAGCACCTGGGACGCCTCGTGGAAGACGCCGCCTCGGACGGAGAGGAGCTGGTGGTAGCCTCAGGTTACCGCTCTTACGAGGAGCAGAAACTCACCCACGAAAGGTTGTTGAGCGTCTTCGGGGCAGGCGCAGGCAGGATGAGCGCGACGCCGGGGCACAGCCAGCATCAACTCGGCACGGCGGTGGATTTTACCAACGCGGCGGCTGGCTACGAAGTCTGGGGACTTTTCGCGCAGACGAGCGCCCACTGGTGGCTCGAGCAGCATGCTTGGGAGTACGGGTTCGTTATGGCCTATCCCATAGGCAAAGAGGATCAGACCGGCTACGAGTGGGAGCCCTGGCATTACCGCTACGTGGGAGTGGAGGACGCTAAAAGACTCGAAGAGAGCGGCCTTAGCCTGCAGAAGTTTCTGGAGCGTGAGGGGACTCTACCGCACTGTTAGAGCAATGAGGGCCCCTCGCGAACCGTCCTCGCCGCGCCTCCCTGACCCCCACTACCGGTTGATCTCCACGAGTAGAACCCACGCATCGGACAACGCTGCGAGAATCGAGAAGATGGTGCCCGCCACCAGCCAATAGAGTCCTCCCAGCCCTTCTGCCAGCACGAGGATACCCGCGGCCACGAACGTCAACGTGGCGATCTGGACCATCGCCACTCGAAGCACGAAAGGCCCGCGCAGATCCGGTTCCATCGTGCCCCAGCTTTTCAGCCGCAGCGATTGGATGGCCACGACCCATCCCCAGGCGCCGAGCCCCACCACGAGAATCTCGACCCCGATCAGCGTCGTACCCTGCCCGGGTACGAGCAGCAGGGTGGACGCCGTGAGCACGGCCACCAGCAGGATCAGGGCTTCCGCGGCGCGGCCCGCCAGGCCGGAGCTCCGATCGGAGACGATCTTCTGCAGGTTGATGGAGACCCCGACGAAGACCAGCCCGGTAAGGACTCCGGCGGCCCCCGCCTGGGCCAGGAAGAAGTCGTGCCAGTCGTGCATCTGTCCCCTCCTCGCTGGAGACCCCATTCGTAGGCAGGATAGCCCAGGGCAGGCTCACCGGCCAGGCACGAGCATGTTCGAGGGTATGTGTAAACCGGGTGGTCTGGGGTATAGAGCGTAGACGAGCGCCCGCGCCTTTGGTGGACGCAGGGCGGCAGATTCAGAGACGCTAAGGAAGGAGTGAGGGTGACAAACTCGAAGCTCAACGAATCGGCGCCCATGATCGTGCGCGTCGTGCAAGGTTCTCTTATGGCGGGTCACGGGGCCCAGAAGCTCTTCGGGTCCTTCGGCGGCCCGGGGCTGGAGGGGACCAGCGGCCTTATGGAGATGCTCGGCATGCGTCCGGGGCGCCCCTGGGCCTACCTGGCGGGACTCTCGGAGTTCGGGGGTGGCGTTCTCACGGCCCTGGGGCTCTTCAACCCCCTGGGCCCACTCGGGGTCATAGCCTCCATGTCTATGGCCACGAGGAAAGCCCACTGGGGTAAGCCGATCTGGGTGACAGAGGGTGGTGCCGAACTGCCCGTTCTCAACATCGCGATCGCCACGGCCCTCATGATTCGCGAGCCCGACGGGTTCTCCCTCGATCGGCTCCTGGGCGTTCGTCTGCCGGCCTGGCTCGGACCCGTGGGCCTGGTCGGGATCATCCTCACCGTGCTCTACTCCGAGCTCGACTCCGACGAGGCGCCCGAGCAGGAAGAGTCACGAGACGGAACCCAGGACCGGGCGCGCGAGGAAGTGGCAGGACCGTAACCACGGATGGGCATCTCTTGCAAACATGACTTCTGCCGCTGGCGCGTCCCGGCCGAGGGATAGCGGGCTAGCCCGCGGCGGTGCCGTAGTCGTAGGTGGGGAGGGGACCGCCCGCGTCTCTCAGTATGTAGTCTTCGAACATCCGCTTGACCGTGCCGGGCTCATCCCCTGCCAGGTCGCGGTACATGCCGGGGTCTTGTTGCACGTCGTATAGCCTGGCGTCCGCGCCCTGGTTGGTGCTGAACATGACGTAGCGCTCGTCGCGGGTCCAGACGTGGTCGTTGTAGCCGATCGAGAAGTGGGGCCTCGCCTCGGGCTCCCCGCCTCCGAGCAGGACGGAGAGGTCCTGGCCGTCGAGCTCCTGCCGGGGCTCTAGCCCGAGGAAGCCGAGAATCGTCGGCGCCACGTCGTGGGTAGAGGCGTAGTAGTCGCTCGTCTGCCCGGCCCCTTTGCCTGCGGGGTGTCTTATCAGGAACGGTATGTCGGTGACCTCGGGCCAGAGCACGTTGTCCGGCTTGCCCGTGTAGCCGTGTTCGCCGTGGGCGACGCCGTGGTCGGAGAGGAGGATCAGGAGGGTATTCTCGAGGAGGTTCAACTCCTCCATCTTGTCCAGGAAGCGGCCGAGCCAGCGGTCCATCATCGTCAGTTCCCCAGAGTAGCGCGCCTTCATCCTCTGGAGCTCCCTTGGCTCGAGGTAGCTACTGGGACCGTAGATCACCGAGAACGGCTCCTTGAGGTCGTAGGGCTCGTCATCGTACATCGTGACGTATTTCTCGGGCGGGTCCCAGGGCTCGTGCGGGTCGTAGACGTCCACGGTCAGGAAGAAAGGCCCGCCCTTGCTCAGGATTTGGAGGTAGTCCGCGGCCTGGGAGAAGACCATGGGGGAGAACCAGTCGGCCTCCGTCTTCCGCCCCTTGACGTTGGCGAAGTACTGCTGCATCTGGGCCCTCATGGCAGGGACGTTGCCCTTGAGGAGGGCCTGGTCTACTTTGTCCTTCGGGTAGGTGTAGGCGGGTCTGTAATTGTCCGTGGTCTGGCCGCGGAAGAAGTCGAATACGTCGAAACCGCGGTGCATATTGTAGGAGGGCTTGAACTGGTGCATGTTGTCCGTGACGAAGTAGGTTCCGTACCCAACAGCCTTCATCATCTCGGCGAGCGTCGTCTGGTAGTTGGGTATGGGTTCCCAGCCCTGCAGGATTATGTCTTCACCCTTGGGCGGTATCCAGTTCCTGAAGGGCCAGGTCCGCATACCCGTGTGGATCGCCCTCCTGGCGCAGATCGTCGGTATGGACTCGGGGTAGGCCCGGGTAAAGCGCAGGCTCTCCTTGGCGAGAGCGTCGAGGTTGGGACTGTGGATCGTCTCGTTGCCGTAGGCGCCGAGGTGATCCTTC
Organism: Actinomycetota bacterium; assembly: GCA_046732815.1. Lineage (GTDB taxonomy): Bacteria > Actinomycetota > Rubrobacteria > Rubrobacterales > Rubrobacteraceae > Rubrobacter_D. The sequence continues at coordinate 5,820 of JBKPNW010000057.1, forward strand.
CTCAAGCTGTCGATGATTACGAGCACCACGTTGGTATCCGGCGCGCCGCCGGGAAGATAGTTCCTGAGGTTGCGCAAACTCTCCGTAAGGTCGCAGCCCGTCGCGCCGAGCAGCGTCGCGCCGGCCATTCCGGCGCCTGCTATCTTGAGGAATTCTCTACGGGTAAGCGCGCGGCTTCTCACGAGCCAAGAGGGTACTACGCTAGCGTACACCAGACAAGCCGCAAGGTTGAAACGTCGCCGTAAAAGCTGCTACCCCGGCCGGGGACTGCTAGAATCGCACTCATGAGAAGCATCATGGCCGTCGGGATCGGACTCCTGCTGGCGATCATGCTTGGTCTGATCGTGGTACTCGGGATCCTCGCACCGCTTCTGACGACCTTCGTCGGATGGACCCGCAGCGGACCGGAAGCCCTTCCGCTCGTCTTGCTGGCCTTCGCCGCCGCCTTCTCGTTCTACTTCGGCGGGATGGCCGCAAGCTACAAGGCGCCCTCCAGGCATCGCCTGCACGGGGTTCTGGTCGTTCCCACGGCCTTCGTCCTCTCGTCGGCGCTCAACCTCGCCCTCGGCAAAGGATTCTTGCCCGGCGTCGAGGGAGCCCCGGCCGTGGGGCTCGTGATCGTCTTCCTCCTCGTCTCGACCGCGGCTTCTTACGTAGGGGCCAAGCGCGGGGAAGCGATCTACACCCACAACCAGAAGGTCGCGAAGCGCCCTCGGCGCTAGTCAGCATTTCAGCACGCGCCCTGTCGGGCGCTTGTCAGCACTTCAGCACGCTCAGGCTTCGCCTTCGCTTGTCAGAATTTCAGCTATCGTGTTCGCAAGATCTGGCTGACATGCTGACAAGCGAGGGCCTGCCAAGGCCCGAAGCGTGCTGACTTGCTGACCGGCGCGGGATGAGGAAGGGCAAGTCCTTCCTCATCCCGCTTAGCGGGCCTGGATGCCGATCATCAGTCGTCCGCGTGAGTCCATCCTGGCGTTGGGCTGCCTGAAGGGCGCCTCGAGGTCGTCCGGGTCTTCGCCCGTGCCGGTGAGGTAGACCCTTGGTTCCGCGACCCCCTCCGTCGGATCGGAGACGTAGCGGCGCCAAGCCACGTCGCCCCACAAGAACGTAAGGGTAGGCTTGCCGGGCGCCGTATCATCGAGGGCCGCATGGACCCTCGGCAGGCCGAATGCCTTCGAGATGGAGGCCACGGTCCTCGCGTGCTCGCTCTCGTTGAACAGCGCGATACCTTCCCTCAGCCGCCGTGCCGGGTCCGAGAGCCGGTCGAGGCTCTCGAGCGCTCTTTGTAACTGTTCGGCGTTGCGCTGGCTCTCTTCCCTCGCCTCGGAGAGCCTGGCCTGCAGGTCCTCGACCTTCTCTTCGGTCAGTATGCTCTGCACCTCGACATCCTCGGGCCGTCCCTGCGGTTCCCCATCTGCGTCGCCGGACTCCCCCGCAGTACCGGAGAGATCCCCACCGCCAGCACGGATCTCGCCGAGTACCGCCTCCAGTTCGTTCCTGCGGGCCTCGGACTCCTCGAGGGCCGCTTCGAGCTCGGCGACGCGGGTCTCGAAACCGGAGATCTCCGCCCCAAAACGCTCGACAACCTGCTCCAGTCCCTCTTGTGAGGTGGACTTCTGGGCGAGCCTCGTCGCCTCGAGCTCCTTTATGCGGGAGGTGTAGGCGCTGAGCTCTGTCTCGCGCTGGAGTGCGGCTTCCCTCAGGCGCTCGTCGAGCGCCCAGGTCTCCGACTTCCTGCGCTCGTCCTCGGCCGCTAGCCGCTCCTCGTAGGCGTGCCGGAGATGGGCGGTCTCTTCCTGGTGGCGCGTCCTTAGCGCCCTGTTGTCGGCCTCCCTCTGGGCCTGGATGGCCGCAACCCTCTTGTCCGCCGACTCTTTGGCCTCGGCGAGCCTGGAGGCATGCGTCTTCCGCAGGTCGCTCTCACGGCCCTCGGCGAGCGCCTTGACCCGCCGCAGCTCCCCTTTACGCCATTCTTCCGAAGAGCGGCGGGTCGATTCGAGCTCCTCGCGCAGCGACTCTATCTCCCCTCGCTGCTCTTCCACCACGGCCTCATGTTCCTTCTGGAGTTCCAACTCCCGCTCTGCCGCCGCGCTCCTTATGGCCTGCACCGCCACCTTCTGACGACTTTCGGAGGCGCTTCTCTCCTCGGCCAGCCTCCGTTCTAGCTCTTCGCCCGAAGTCTGCTCGAAGGCAAGCTCCCTCTCCGCGGCCGCGTTACGCGCCGCTTCGAGCTCCTCCGCGTGGCGCGCTTCCTGCTCCCGGTACTCCGTCCTCAGCTGCTCCTCCCAGTGCTCGGAGGCGTTCTTGAGGGCCGAGATCTCTTCCTGGTAGCGCGCCTCGAGGGCTTCACGCTCGCGCCTGAACTCTTCCTTGAGGGCGTCGAGGCGGGTCCCCGCTGCCGCCGCATCCACGTCGGTGCGCCGCTGCTCTTCGAGCGTTCGGCGCACCTCTGAAAGCTCCCTTATGTGCTCGTTGCTGTGGCGGAGTTGCTCATCGGAGTGCCGCTGTTTGAGGTCGGAGATCTCCGCCCTGAGATCCTCGGCCTCTCGCTCGGCTTCGGCGCGGGCCTGCTCTTTCTCCTCCAGCGCACCGGCCCTGGAGGAGACCTCCTCCTGCGCCGCCTTCAACGCCGCTGACGCCTCTTCCAAATCGCTCCTGAGGTCGGCAACCTCCTGCTCCAGGCTCTCGATCAGGGCGCCGGCGGTCTCCATGCCCTCGGCGAGCGCGGCGGCCTTCTCCCTGGGATCCTCGCTCATGATCGCCTCTCCTGTGTTACCCACAACACAACATTGCTCGAAAGGTTAACTCCTGGCAGGCCCGCGGTAAAGACCCTGCACAGTCGCAAAGGGGTCTTTGACCCCTTTGCGAGCACGTCAGCATTTCAGCTTGTCAGCACTTCAGCAAAAACAAATAGCTGACAAGCTGAGGTGCTGACAAGCGAAGGCGAAGCCTGAGCGTGCTGAAATGCTGACTAGCTTCCCGCGCAAGCGGGGCAAACGCCCTCGACTACCATGGTCGCGCGGGTAACCCTGTAAGGAGTATTGTTACGAATGCGCTCTTCTATGCCGCCGAGCGCGACGCCGGGTACTTCGGAGACCTCTCCGCACCTGATGCACCTGATATCCAGGTGCGGCTCCACGTTGAGGTCGTAGCGCGTGGGTGATTCAGCCCAGTGTTTGGAGCCTATGACGCCGACCTCTTCGAGTACCGAGAGTGCCTGGTAGACCGTGCCCAGCGCGACGCGCGGGTTCTCGCGCTTGACGATAAGGTAGACATCCTCGGCCGAAGGATGCCCCTTCGCCTTTAAAAGGGCCTCGAGAACGGCCCTGCGTTGGGAGGTGAGGGTGTAACCGGACCGGCGCAGTTTCTCCCTGACGTCGGCCACGAGCACGCCTGATGCATCCGCCCGCGCTGATTGCTGATCAGTAACCATTCTCGTTTTCGAGTGTATCATACGGCGTTTTTCGCGGGGCGGTGTACTATAGCTGTCTGATGTCGCCTCTTACCGACGCCCTTGTGAATCTCTGGCGCCTGCTTCGCAACGCCCGCGCTCGCCTGTTCGGCAGGCCGCCGGAGTACGTCTGGATCGAAGTGGCCGGCCCTCTGGCCGAGTTCGAGACGCCCGTCGGTTTCCTCCGGCGCAGACTGTTTCCTGGCCCTAGCCCGCCGACGCTCGAGAGGATGAGGCTATGGTTCGACCTCGTGACCTCCGATGGACGTCCGCGCGGGATCGTTTTGCGCGTCAAGAATCTCGATGCCGGATGGGCCGCGATCGAGCAGTTGCGGCGTGAGATCCTCGCGTTCAGGGAGCGCGGTGGTAGGGTCGTGGCATACCTTGCCCATGGTGCGGACCTGCGCTCCTACTATCTGGCGTGCGCCGCGGACGAGATCCTTGCCAGCCCGCTCGCCGAGTTGAACGTGGTGGGTATACGGGCCAGGGTGAACTTCCTAAAAGACGCGCTCGACAATCTCGGCCTCGAGGTCGAGGTCGTCGCCGTCTCACCCTACAAATCCGCGGGTGAGCGATTCGTCAGAGACGATTTCTCCCGCGAGTCCCGCGAGCAGGCCGGGCGCCTACTCGACCGCCGCTTCGGGGAGGTGGTGGGCGCGATCTCCGAAGGCAGGGACCTCTCCCGAGAAGAGGTGCGCGCCAAGATAGACCTGGCCCCTTACGGCGCGCAGGAGGCGCTCGGTCGAGGACTGCTCGACGGCGTCTGCTACGAGGACGAGCTGCCGGAGAGGCTGGGCTCGGAACAACGACGGGCCGGCCTCGCCGAGTGGGGTAGGGCGCGAAGATCATTGCGCATGCCTTACAGGAGGCGCTCGCGAAAGAAGGTCGCGCTCGTCTCCCTCTCGGGAGCCATAGTGCGGGGGAGGAGCAGGAGATTGCCCTTCCCGCTGCCCTTCTTCGGAGGGGAGCAGGCCGGGAGCGACTCCGTAGTCGCTGCGCTCAGGATGGCGGAGAACAGCCGGCGAGTCGCCGCCCTCTTGTTCCACGTCGACTCGCCAGGCGGCGACGCGATGGCTTCGGATCTTATCTGGCGCGAGGTCGAACGCATCAATGCCAAAAAACCGGTCGTCGTCCTTATGGGGAACGCCGCCGCCTCGGGAGGGTACTACGTCTCGGCAGCGGCCAGTCACGTCGTCGCGCGCCGCGCCACGCTCACCGGTTCCATAGGGGTACTTACTATTCGGCCCTGCGCCCCGGGGCTCTACGAGAGACTCGGCATCAATCCCGTCGCGCTGGAGAGGGGGGCGCGCGCCGGTTTTCTCGACTTGAGCCGCCGGCCCGGCCCCGACGAACTGCGGGTGATCGAAGCGCAGATCGGGCGCATCTACGCCGAGTTCAAGGACCGTGTCGCGCGGGGTCGCGGTATGGACCTTCTCGGCCTCGATGGCATCGCCGGGGGGAGGGTGTGGACGGGCGCTGAGGCGCTGGATCTCGGTCTTATCGACGAGATTGGCGGCTTCGGGGAGGCGCTGCGCAAGGCCAGGGAGCTCGGCGGCATAGAAAGGGACGTGCCAGGGGTGCTGGCGAAGGTCACCCCGCCCCGCGGCGGGCGTCCTTCTCCTGGAGAGCCTGCGCAAGGCGTCGTCGAGGCTTTAGGGGAGATGTGGCAGGCGTTTTCGGAGCTGCGCGCCGGCCGCTACATGGCGCTCGCGCCCTACGAGATCATGGAAGACTGATAGGATTTTCTTTCGACGGCTGCGATTCGAGAAGGAACCTGTATTGAGCGAGAGTAGCAACAAAGGCGTGGACCGGCGGGCTATGACGGTGCTCTCGGCCGGGCATCTGTTTACGGATCTGAACCAGGGCGCCGTGGCGGCGCTGCTGCCTTTTTTGATCTCGGAGCGGAATATCTCCCTGGCCGCGGCCGGCGCGCTCGTGTTCGCGGCGACGGTGAGCTCGTCGATCGTACAGCCCCTGTTCGGCATCTTCTCGGACAGAACGCCCCTTCCCGCCCTCATGCCGCTCGGCGTGGTCTTCGCCGGGTGCGGAATGGCGCTCGTCGGCGTGGCGCCGACCTATCCTCTCATGATACTCTGCGTGCTCCTGAGCGGTATCGGGGTGGCCGCGTTCCACCCCGAGGCGGCGAGGTTCGCCAACTACGTCTCGGGATCGGGCCGGGCGCGCGGGATGAGCTTCTTCTCCGTGGGGGGAAACGCTGGCTTCGCCCTCGGCCCGGCGCTGACCACGCCCCTCGTCGTCGTTTTCGGGCTGCCGGGAGCCCTGTTCCTCGCGCTGCCCGCCGTCGTCATGGCCGCCGTGCTTTTCCACGAGCTACCGCGGATGCTCCGGTTCAAACCCGAGGCGGTCGAGGGCGAGGGGGAGAGGGTGGACGCCGCGCCCGAACACTGGGGCCCCTTCGTGCGGATGATCGGGGTGGTCATTGTGCGGTCCTTCGTATACTTCGGGCTCGTAGCCTTCGTCGCCTCCTACTACGAGCGCGTGCTCGATGTGTCGCCCGCGCTCGGGAACACGGCCCTCACGCTAATGCTCTTCGGCGGGGCCGCAGGAACCCTGGCCATGGGACCCCTCGCCGACAGGTTCGGCCGGCGTACCGTACTAGGGCTCTCGATGCTCCTGCTTCCGCCCCTGATCTTCTGCTTCACGCTCGCCGGTCCCCTGGTCGGCATGGCCCTGCTCATCCTCGTCGGGGCCGCTACGGTGGGGACGTTCGGGGTAACGGTCGTCATGGGACAGGAGTACCTGCCCGGACGTATCGGGCTCGCGGCCGGTATCACGATGGGACTATCCATCGGCCTCGGCGGCATCGGGGCGCCGCTCCTCGGCTTCCTCGCCGACAGCGCCGGCCTCTCTTTCACCATGCTGGTCATAGCCGCCTTGCCCGTACTCGGGCTTCTCCTCGCTCTCACCCTGCCGCGCGGTACTCGGACCACGATCATGTAGGGACGCTTCGTGAGACGCCCTCCCTAAGTTCGCGAAGCGCCCCTGCAGACAACCAGAGAAGCATCACCCGAGATGTTCGTGTAATCAAACACATCCGTTCTGTTCGCGTCGAGTACCATATCGCCGATGAGAACGGCGTTTAGAGAGAATCGCCCGCGAGGGTGAGCGTGTTTTATAGCATCGGTGACTTCGCCTACCGCTTCAGGTGGGCCATCCTGCTGTTCTGGGCTTTGCTCCTCATTGCGAGCGGTTTCTTCGCGCCCGAGCTCTCGGGCAGGCTCAAGGGCGGGGGATTCGAAGGGGCGAACTCGGAGGCCGAGAGGGTACAGGAACTGATGACTGACGAGTTCGGACGCTCACCTGCGACCTTGACGGTGGTCTTTACTGGCGACGGCCTCCCGGCCCGCAGCGAAGAGTTCCAGGATGCCCAGGAGAAGGCGCTTGCGGGCGCACGCAAACTGGATGACGTTCGCCAGGTCGTCTCGTATGCCGGCTCCAAGGACGATCGCTTTATCTCAAAGGACGGGAAGAAGTCCTACGCGGTAATCACCTCCGATGTCTCCGTCGATGCGACGCGCAACGTGGTCGACGAGGTGAGGCGTACGGTCCGATCCGCCGAGCTTGAGACCTACGTAACGGGGGCGCCGGCCGTCTACCAGGACCTCGAGGAGGCCAGCAACGAGGACGTAAAGAACGCCGAGAAATACGCTTTCCCGTTCGCCGTGATCATACTCATCTTCGCCTTCGGCACGCTCGTCGCCGCCGGTGTGCCCGTTCTGATCGGGGGCGCGAGCGTGTTGACGGCGCTCGCCGCCCTCTACTTCGTCACCGGCTTCTACGACATGTCCGTGTTTACGCTGACGCTCTCAACGATGCTGGGACTCGGTCTCGGCATAGACTACGCGTTGTTCTTCGTTAGCCGCTTCAGGGAGGAACTCGAAGATTACCCGACCGCGGAGGCGGTGCCGCGGACGGTGGCGACCGCGGGCAGATCCATCTTCTTCTCGGGGACGGCGGTCTTGATCGGGCTCTCCGGCCTGCTTTTCTTCCCCTTCATGTTCATGCGTTCTATCGGGGTGGCCGGGGTGGTCGTCGTGTTCGTGTCGGTCTCGGCCGCGCTCTCGCTCCTGCCCGCGATCCTGGGCGTGCTCGGGCCCTGGGTCAACAGGCTCGCCGTCCGGCACCGCGGGGGCGGGGCGGGTACGGCTTTCTGGAGCCGCAGCGCCGAGATCGTGATGCGACATCCCTTCGCCGTGATCCTGCTCACCGCCCTGATCCTTGGCGTGCTGCTCCATCCGGTCGGCCACATGAGGGTCGGTATCCCCGAGGCGACCGTCTTGCCACAGGAGTACGAATCCCGCGCCGGCGACGACATCTTGAAGAAGAACTTCGAGTACGCGGAACTCAACCCGATGGAGATCGTCGCCACCCTCGACGAGGACCCCCTAAGCGCCAAAGGTCTCTCCGACACGCGAGAACTCGGCACGAGAATCGACCGTGCCGCCGGGGTCGCCCGCGTGGAGAGCATCTACACGGTGGGAGAAGCGGCCGCGGAGGCCTACGCGCAGCGAATCGCCGACGCCCGCGAACGGGCGCGGGAACAGGCCGCAGGGAGGGTGGACGGGCTGGTGCAGCGGCAGATCGAAGAACAGACGCAGAAGGAGGCGGACGAGGCCGTAGACGAGCGGCTCTCTGAGGTAAAGGCTACCTACGGTGCCGTCCCGCCAGGGACCGAGGAGCGACTGAGGGCGGAGATCAGGCCGCGGGTGGCGCGGGCGGTGCGCGCCGCCGAGGGGCGCATTAGGGATGAGGTCGAACGTCGGGTGGCCGCAGAAGTGGACCGCAAAGTACCTGAGTTGCCCGCGGGGATCTCGGCCGAAGGCAAGGTTACGCCGGAGGGCGTCGCCAACTTCCTCGAGCTGCCGGCGGCCAGGCGGTCCGAGGATCTACAGAACACCCTCGACTCCTACGTGGCCGGCGACCGCACGCTGTTGCGGGGGGTCACCAGGGAGAACCCGTACACGCAAGACGCCTACGGCGCGGTCGATGCCGTGCGGGCCGTCGAGGCGCCGGATGGAACGGGCTTCCTCGTCGGCGGGCTCTCCGCCGGCCAGAAGGACTTCATCTCCAGCCTCTACGGCAAGGCGCCCTTCGCCGCCGCCTTCGTCATCGGGGTGACGTACCTGATCCTGCTCGTCACCTTCCGCTCCGTGTTCATCCCGCTGAAGGCGGTCATCGTCAACATCCTGAGCCTTACGGCTAGCTTCGGGGCCATGGTCTTCGTCTTTCAAGACGGCAACCTCTCCGGCCTCCTGAACTTCACGCCCCTTGGCTTTGTGGACGCGACTCTGCCCATCCTGATGTTCTGCACGATCTTTGGGGTCTCCATGGACTACGAGGTCTTCTTGCTCTCCCGCATCAAGGAGGCCTACGAGAACGGCGACTCGAACACCGCGAGCGTCTCCAAGGGCCTCGTGGCGACGGCGGGTATCATCACCTCGGCCGCAGCGATCATCATCGTGGTCACAGGGGCTTTCGCTTTCACCGGGATCATCCTGACCAAAGCCGTCGGCCTCGGTCTCGCCGTCGCCGTGTTCGTGGATGCGACGATCATCCGCATCCTCCTAGTTCCCGCCACCATGCGCATCCTGGGCGACTGGAACTGGTGGCCCGGCGGACGCAAAGTTACTTTCGGGGCCGCCCCGAAACAGCCGGCCGGGGACTGACTGCCGAACCGGGGCGTCCCCGCAAACCCTCGTACACGACGGGATAAGATCGATTCTTGATCTTGCTGTATGGCGGGGATAGACTGTGGCTGATGTTGGATTTCGAGCGGATACTCAGGGACAGGGGCTACAGGCTCACCAATCAGCGACGGATCATCGTCCGTGAGCTGGAGGGGGAGCGGCACCTATCTGCGGAGGAGATCTACGACCGGGTCAAGGGCGAGCATCCCGATCTCGGCCTCTCCACGGTGTACCGTACGCTCGACCTCTTGACCGAGCTCGGCATGGTGCGCAAGGACGACTTCGGTGAGGGGTACTCGCGCTACGAGCTCACGACAGAGCGTGTGCACCACCACGCCCGCTGCAGCGAGTGCGGCGCCGTCATCGAGTTCAACGAGGAGCTGATGGAGTATCTGGCGCTGCAGGTCGAGCGGGAGACCGGATTCGTCACGGACTGGCACGAGATCACACTCCACGGCCGCTGTGCGAATTGTTCCGCATAGAGGCCAGAAGCGGTTCGCGAACCGCCCCTACGTCAGACGGTGAACGTCAGGCCGTCTCCGGCGACGAGGATCTCACCTTCGTAGCCCTTTGCTACTTCTGAGGGGAGATCCGGGTTGTCGACCGCCGGATAGATGTGGGTCAGGATCACCCGGCGTACACCTGCCTCGCTTGCGATGCGTGCGACGCCTGAAGGTGTCAGGTGGCCGGGGACGGGAGCATCGTCGGGGAAGGAACACTCGACCAGGAGCGTATCGGCATCGCGGGCCAGCTCGACGACCGACCCGGTGTATGCGGTGTCGCCGGTATAGACGAAGGCGCCGTCTTCGGCATCCAGCCTGTAGGCGATGCTCTCGTGGCGGTGCTCCGCCGGTGCCCACGAGAGGCGGCAGCCTGCAGCGAGGTCGATGGGGGACCGGCACTCATGGGGAAGCTCCGAGACCAGGGTGGCGTGGTCGCCGGTCATCCATTTCCCCCAGACCTCCATCACGGAGCCCCAGAACCGAAGGAAAGGCTCGGGGCCGGTCACGTGGAGTGGCAGGGCGCGCTTCTCCGGAGCGCCGTGGTTGATGGCGAAGAGGAGGGGAACGACGTCTACCGTGTGGTCGGGATGGAGGTGCGTAAAGAAGATGCGGTCTACGGCGAAGGGATCCAGGCCCGACCGTAGCATGCCGCGGACCGCGCCCGAACCGAGGTCGAAGAAGAGCGTCTGCCCACCGACGCGCACTACCACGCAGCTCTGACGTCTCTCGAGGCTTGGAACGACTGTGCCGGATCCTACGACAGTGATTTCCATGTTCCTCCCTTCGGTGGTCACGGCATTTCAGCTGGTCAGCACCTCTGCAATTCAGCCTTGTGAAGGCGAGTCGGCCGCGCGTTAGCGGCAGCCTGCCAAGCGTAACCGACATTCACGTAATGTTAAGCGGCCTATGGATTCTTGGCTGATGGCTCGAAAACCCATGCAAGTCCGGCTATGCCTAGCAGAACGCCTCCTACGACGTCCGAGGCCCAATGGGCTCCCACGTAGACCCTGCTCGCGGCGGATGCGGCGAGGAAGGTCAGGAGCGCTACCCTGGCTGGCGTGTTCGGCCACAGCACGTAGATGGCTCCGAGCAGGAGGACCGTGCGCAGCATGTGCCCGCTGGGGTAGGGGTAGGGCGTACTCACGTCGAGCAGCGATGGGTCCGGCGTTCTCATCGCGGCCTCGGGGACGGGCGTCTGCGGCACCACCGTTTTGGCGGCGAGCTCGATCAAGCCCGTAACCAGGAATGCGACGAGGAGGCGTGCCGCGAGACGGCCCCGTCCTTCTACCAGCAATGCGGCGACGAGTGCGAGGGTGGCGACCGCGACGAACTCGACCCCGCCAACCACGGAGGTCACCATCCCGACCGCATCCAGGACCCCTGAGTCCGTCCTCTCGGCAAGATCGAGCACGAGGACGTCCAGGGGACGCAACAGCCCCACGCCCGCCGCCACCGAGCAGAGGAGAAAAGCCGCCGAGAGCAGCAGGGTCGGTCTGTTAGTGGCCTTCACGGCGTCACAGCCTATCAAACAGGACGGACGAAACCGCCGGGCTCCCGGGAGCCCGGCGCTTTCGCGCCCCAAAAGCAAATAGTTGACTATCTGAGATGCGCGATTTGCACCTAGGGGCGGGTTTGAAACCCGTCCCTACTATGCAACGGCGTCGCGCAAGACTCGGCCGTACTCTCCGCCTTTCAGGATACGTTCCGCTTCCCTCTGGAGCTGTCTGACCCGCTCGCGCGAGATGTCGAGTTCGTCGCCGAGCTCGGCGAGGGTGGCCGGCTCGCGGTCGTCGAGACCGTAACGCCTGACGAGCACGTAGCGCGCCCTGTCCGGTAGACGTTCGATCGCCTCCTTCAGGTGCTCCGTCTCCATCTCACGCATCACGGTATCGGGGGTATCCGATACTTTGTCGTCCTCGATAAAGTCGCCCAGCTGCGAAGCCGTCTCCTCGCTGGAGACCGGCTGGTCGAGGCTGGTCGCGTCGGGCATCGCACGCATCGTGAGGCGCACCTCATCAGGGTCCCAATCCAGGCGCTTTGCGACCTCATCCTCCGTGGGTTCCCGCTCGATCTCCAGGGCCAACTCGCTCATGGCGCGGCTGACTTTCCTGATCTTCTCCGTCATGTGCACGGGGACGCGGATGGTGCGGCCCTTGTCGGCGACGGCACGCTGGACGGCCTGCCTGATCCACCAGGTCGCGTAGGTGGAGAAGCGGAAGCCCCTGTCGGGGTCGAACTTCTCCACGGCCTTCATCAGGCCAATGTTGCCCTCCTGGATGAGGTCCTCGAAGGGCAGCCCGTAGCCCCTGTACTTCTTGGCCACGCTGACCACGAGCCTCAAGTTCTTCTCGATGAGCCTCTGCCTGGCACGCCTGTCCCCGGCCTTGGCCCTCAAGCTGAGGTCTATCTCCTCCCTGTGCGTAAGTAGATTGCCCTGGCCGATGTGCGCGAGATACTTGGCGAGGAGCTCGGGGGTCTCCGATTCGCGCTCTATCTTCTGGTTGTCCTTCCGCTTCTCGAAATCGGCTTTCAAAATAGCCTCCTCACTACGCACCCATCTTACCGGAAATCAATTTTAGAAACTACTATTAGTTTACCGCGGGGTTTAATTCCCTAAACCTCCCGCGGTCTCCCTCCTCACGGGCCTTGATCTCTACTTCTCACGGCATAGGTACATACGTACGTCGACCCGAAATAGTTGCATCGGGACCGACCTTGCACGGGGGTCCGGTGCCTTGTGACGGGCGCGGTTATACTTGGGTTCATGGAGAATGCTTCCCGCATCCCCGACCGCATAGAGGAGGACGCCTCCGGCATCGTCGCCTGTTGGGAGACGCGCAGGGGTGGAGAAGACGAGGACGGAGTATACGAGCGCACACTCGCCGGTATGGAGGAGTTGATCTCGGTGTTCGTGGCCTTCTTGCGCAGCACGGAGACCGTCGAGACCTTCTCCCGTGGTGGCGCCACCAGGGCCCTGGTACACAGGATCGCCGAGTACCAGCACGATCTGGGCAGGGACGCGGTCGGGGTTATAGAGGACTTCAGCGTGCTGCGTCGTTGCATCTGGCGGTCGGTCGAGGCTGGCGTCGACCTCGCCGGGCTCCACGGTGGAGAGGTCTCGGGGTTTTTCGCCAAGCTGATGCAGGCGTCGGACTGGCTGACCGAGACCGGGCTCGAGGCCTTCGACTCCATCGTGCGTGGTGAGATGGAGCAGGCCCTCGGGCGGGCGGCCGCCACCGACCTAGTCACCGGACTACCGGATAGAGACCAGCTCAACCGTCTGCTGTTACCGCGGGCGATCGATTCGCACGACCGGTTCTCCGTGGCCGTCTTCGATGTCGCCGATTTTACCGAGACCGTCGCGGCGGGGAAGGTCAAACGCGCCAGGAAGGTATTGCGCACGCTCGCGGATGCCGTGCAGGAATCCTCGCCTGAGGGGTCCATCTTCGCCCGCTTCGGGGACGACGAGGTCTGCGTGATTCTGCCCGGCGAGAGCGGTGAAGGCGGCTACCGCGTGGCCGAGCGGGTGCTCGAGCGCCTGGCCCAGGGAACGGCGGATTTCGAAGTAGACGTCGGCGTCGTCGAGTACCCGGCGCACGGGGCAGACACGGGGGAATTGATGCGAGAGACCCTCAGGGCCCTCAAGATGGCCAAGCGGGTCGGCGGCAGTGGCATCGTGGTCGCCAGGTAGTAGTGCGGAGATGACCCGTTACCGGGTCGCGGTCGAACGTGCTCTGGAGGTTTCGGGCGAGGGTTGAGGGTCAGGCCAGGATCGAAGAGACCTGGTGTGGCATCTCCCCTGTCGGTTCGTATTCACCCTTCCCCAGCACGGCGAAGGTGAAGGCGAACAGGAGGATCAGAAGCAGGATCAGGATCCCGAACGCTATGCGCTCCCGCACCTCGCCTCCTCTCTCGGATACCAACCGTCGCGCCATTCTAACCCAATCGGGGAGGCTCGTCTGTGGGCCGTGCTCGTGTTCGCCCGCGCGTAATGTACAATGTAGCAATGTGTAGCACGTATCGCCCGGAGGCTCGCGAACAGCGGTGTGGTTTCGGGGCGGGATCGCAGGGAGGGGATGCACGTGCCGCCCGTTGATATTTCCCTGACCGAGTACACGAAGCTGCAGGAGCAGGAGTGCCGGGCGTTGTTGCAGCTTCTTGGTGAGATGGGTATCGCCACGGCCGATAGGGTCTACGGACCGGGGGATGCCATCTACAACCAGGGTGAGTACGGTGACGCCCTCTACGTGCTCACCTCGGGCGTACTGAAGCTCTTCAGGCCTTACTCGGGCAGCAAGGAGGCGACGTTGCGTCTGCTCAAGCCCTGGGACATTTTCGGCCATCTTGCCTTTGCCGGGGAGACCAGGCAGCGCGCCTACGCCGAGGCCGTAACGGAGTGCAGGGTAACGAAGGTACCCAAGATCTTCGTCGAGCGCGCGGTGCGCCAGGAACCTCGGGCCGCCTTCCATCTGATGACCTTGCTGGAGTTGCGCCTCGTGCAGTACGAGGAGCTGGTCAAGTGCCTGCTGCCCCGCGAGACCGAGGTGCGGCTGGCGAATTTGCTGCCGCTGCTGGCGCAGAAGTTCGGCCAGAGCACGGACGGCCTCGTGATCATAGACCTTCGCCTTACCCATCAGGACCTCGCCGCCATGGTCGCCTCCACCCGGGAATCCGTAACCAAAGTCCTCAACGAGATGCGCAACCGCGATGTGATCGAGGTAGATTCCGGCCGTATCACCCTCAAAGATACGCGCGCCCTCACGAGACTAAGCCGTGAATGAGCTGGTCAGCACGGCGCCTTCGGTCGCCTTGTCAGCACGCTTCGGCCTCCGCTGGTCAGCACCTCAGCACGCGTCCTGCCGGACGCTTGTCAGCAAATCAACGTTCGCAAGCCCTTGCTGAAATGCTGACAAGGCGACCGAAGGGAGGCGTGCCGACAAGCCTGCGGAGCAGGCGTGCTGACGAGCCTGCGGAGCAGGCATGCTGAGATGCTCGAACTGATCGAAGCGGTAATCCTCGGGGTGGTGCAGGGCCTCACGGAGTTCCTGCCGGTCTCCAGTTCGGGGCATCTCTTGCTCGGGCAATATTTTCTCGGGCTCGACGAGAACCGTTTCGGACTCTCGTTCGACGTGGCCTTGCACATGGGCACCCTTCTCGCCGTAGTGTCTTACTTCTGGCGGGATCTCATCAGGATGGGACTCGCCTTCCTCCGCTCTTTCCGGCACCGGGATCTCGAAAACGACCCCGACCAGCGGCTCGCTTACCTCGTGATCGCATCCACGGTGCCCGCGGCACTGATCGGTTTCGCCTTCGAGGGATTCTTCGAGAACACGGTGCGCTCACCGTGGGTGGTGGTCTTCAACTTCGTCCTGGTCGGCATCCTGTTCCTCCTGGCCGAGGCCGTGGGGAGCCGCAGCCGGCAGGCTTCCAAACTCGGATTCGGCGAGGCCGTGGGGATCGGGCTCGCCCAGGCGACCGCGCTCGTGCCCGGCGTTTCTCGTTCGGGGGCCACCATCACCCTCGGCCTCTTTCTAGGCCTCAGGCGTGAGGAGGCGGCCCGGTTCTCGTTCCTGATGAGCGTCCCGATCATCGCCGGTGCCGGCGGCCTGAAGCTGGGGGAGGTGCTCGCAGAGGGCATGAGCCCGCACGAGTGGCTGCTATTCGCGGCCGGCTGTATCACTTCGGCGCTCGTGGGATACCTGACGATACGGTTCCTGCTGAACTACCTCACGTATCATAGCCTGCGTGTTTTCGCCTACTACCGCTTCGCCGTCGCGGCGGTAGTGGCCTTTGTACTCCTCGTGTTCTAAAGCGATCTGCAATCAGCGGTTGGCTATCAGCCAAAACAAGAAGCTGACTGGCTGAACTGCTGAAGTGCTCGCAAAGAGGGGAACTCCTCATTGCAAAACCTGGCACCTTTGACAGCGGAGGCCGGCATCTGGTACTTTGATCCGATCATGCGTCGGGCGGCCTGTGCATTGCGGCGATTTACCGGGGAGGGGCGCTCCCTTTCCTGACGCGTGGCCGCGCTCCTCCTTCTTCGCATCCTGACAAGATTTCTACAGGAGACCGTACACGTTATGACCCAGTCGAACGTACCGGATCGAGAAGACATTCGTCGCGCTGAACCTCGTGACGCGCCCTCGGGTATAGAAGCGCTGCGCCAGGGGATAGATTCTGTGGACGAGGAGATCGTGCGCCTGCTCGACAGGCGCGCGTGGCTGGCGCGGAGGATAGGCGAGATCAAACACCAGAGAGGACTTGCGGCCTACGCTCCTGCCAGAGAACGGGCCGTCCTCGACCGGGTCGCGGCGCTTGGTGAGGGCGAGTTCCCCCGGCGCGGTCTGCAGGCGGTCTTCCGGGAGATCATCTCCTGCTCCATCTCACTGGAGGCCCGTCTCAAGGTCGCCTACCTGGGTCCCGAGGCGACGTTCACCCACGAGGCCGCCCTGCGTTCGTTCGGAACGAGCATCGAACTCGAGCCGCAGACCACGGTGGCCGAGGTGTTCGCCAGGGTCGAACGGGGGGAAGTCCAGCACGGGGTCGTACCCGTCGAGAACTCGATGGAGGGGGCCGTGACCCACACCCTGGATGAGCTTATGAACAGCCCGCTGAAGATTTGCGGGGAGGTCTATCTACCCATCTCCCAGAACTTGATCTCCGCGGAGCCATCCATAGAAAAGGTGACCGTAGTATGCTCGCATCCGATGGCGTTGGCCCAGGCCGCGAGCTGGCTCCGGCGCGAGCTCCCTGGGGCCCGCCTCGCTGAGGTCGATTCGACGGCGGAGGCGGCCCGCCGCGCTGGCGTCGAGCCGGGGGTGGCCGCGATCGGTAGCGTGCTGGCGGCCGAAGCCCACGATCTGACGGTCCTGGCGCGCAATATCCAGGACGCCCGCGCGAACACCACGCGCTTTATCGTGCTCGGACGCACGTGGGCCGAGCGTACGGGCAAGGACAAGACCAGCGTAGTCTTCTCGGTCAAAGACCGTCCCGGCGTTCTGAAGGATGCGCTCTCGGCCTTCGCGGGGGAAGACATCAACCTTACCCGCATCGAGAGCCGGCCGAGCCGCAGGCGCGCCTGGACCTACGTGTTCTTCGCAGACTTCCTCGGTCACCCCGAGGAGGACAGGGTAAAACGGGCCCTCGAAGCCCTCGAGGAGCACTGCCCTTACGTGGCTGTGATCGGGGCCTACCCCGAAGTCTCGCCCGAAGTAGCCTGACGGCAAGGGGCCTTGTGGACTTCAAGACCGCCGCGCGAAAGGTCCTGGAGGAGGTCGGCCATCCTCTCCACTACACGGACGTAACGGAGATCGCCCTGCAGTCAGGGTACCTGCAGAGCGCGGGCCGAACACCCCAGAACACGATGAGGGCAAGGCTATCCGTGGATGTAAGGGACAATCCCGCTACACTTTTCGTGCAGACGGCACCCGGCGTCTACGGGCTGAAGGAGGAGGGCCAAAGCCCTTCGTAGAGACAATGCCAAGACTTGCCCGGTTTGGCAGGTGCGAAAAGGAGAAGCTGACAAGCTGAAATGCTGAAACGCTAACATGCTATATTTCTTCGGAGCATAATTCTTACCAATACCGAGGAGAGACCATGGTCGAATTAGCGGACAGGCTCAGCGAGGCGGCCTGGAAGATCACGAACCTCGCGGACTACGAAGGGCGGCTCGGGAGGGCTGCGCGCAGGTTCGACGAGGTCCAGAGGGAGCGCCCCGAGCCCGCGCTGGTGGTCTACGAGACCGCGCTGATGAAGAGCGGACGCAGTGAGGAGGAGGTTCGCGGGATGGTCCGCGAGTTCCGCGAGACGTTCGAGGACGAGGAGGAGCTGCTGACCATCCCCTACGCGAGCGGCATCATGAACGTCGAGGGCGAGGGCTGGTTCTTCGGGGACGAGAACCTCCGCGTGCTGACTGGCAGGCTGCTCGGGCAGTTCCAGCACAGGGTAGCCCAGTACAACTACGTGGACGAACGCGAGGTCTTGAGGCGCTGGGCCGATGGCTACGACACGCGCCTGTTCGTAAGACGACACATCCACGAGACCGAGCCCGTTGTCGGCGTGGTTGGCGGCCTCGACCTTGCGCTCTTCCAGTACCTGCGCGTGGCCGCCGGCGGCAACACCCTGGTGCCCACCGCTAATGTCTCGCGGGCTCTCGGCGCGCTCGGCTACGAGGGGGACGCCTACGAGACCATCGCCCACGCCGAGGGCCTCGCCCTCCACCTCGAGCTCCCCGCCCCAATCGTCGGGGAGATGCTCGAGGACCTCGGCCGTGAAGGCTTCACCGACTTCCCCGAACCGCCGCCCGAGGCGGAGGGCGGAGCGGCGACCGAGGAGAGGGACGAGAAGCCGGGTCCCGAGGACGCCCCCGGTAGTGCAGGCGCAGTGGAGTCGCGCTAGGCCGGGGCGCCGCCCTGGGCCCGGAGAAATGGTAGAATGCCCGAAGGTATCTTCCACAACTAACTCGTCTAGCGACCGCTCAGCGCAGCATCTATCAGCACGGGTACAGAGAAGGAGCAGGCGGTAGCATGGCAGACTCCAGAAAGCGCATAGCGTTAAAGCCGCACATGGACCAGATCAGGGAGTGGGTGGAGACGGGCAAGTCGGATGATTGGATCGCAGACGCCCTCGGCACCAGCGCCTCCTCGGTACAGTCCTTTCGCTCGCGCAACGACATCTACAGACGCGAGCGAGGGCCCCGCGAGCCCGAGAGCCATTTCGAGGGCGTCCTCGATCACGGCGAACGCGACGGCTGGGGCTTGTGGCTGGATCCCTCCATCGCTGAGGACCCGATCTGGAAGGAGCATTGGGCCGGGGTGGAGGCCGTCGTCGTGAAGGTGGCCGAAGACTCCATAGTGCTCGAGGCCGACGGGACGGAGAGCGGCTCCACGGATGAGGTCGCGCTACCGGACGCTGCTTCCGACGGTACGTCCGAGGACGGGCTGGGTGGTCAGCCGCGCGAGCAGGGGCGCGTGAAGTGGTTCGACGCGGAGAAGGGTTACGGGTTCCTTATACGTCCCACGGGCGAAGATCTTTTCGTCCATCATTCCGAGGTGCAGGGCGATCCTTCGGAGCTCTCTCCCAACGGAGAGGTCGAGTACGAAGTCGGGCGCAACGACCGGGGCCCGAACGCGCGCCGCGTCCGTACCCTGGGTTAGGGCGGTTCACGAACCGGCCTACTCCACGGTAGAAGTGCCTGGATCTTCGGCCAGATGCGCCGTCGAGCCTACCTCGAGCAGGCGCGGGCGCGCTTGGTCTGTGGCCCACTGCAGACGCGTGATTGAGGCATTCGCCGCCCGCAGGGTGCCAGGCAGTACCTCGGGCCCGAAGTGTTCCCTGAGGTACGCCCTCAATACCCCCCCGTGCGAGACGACGACGAGGCGCGAGCCTCCGGGGTGGTGGGCGCGGATGGAACCCAGTGCCGCCTCGAAGCGCGCGATGACCTCCTCATCGGTCTCCGCGCCGACGAGCGCCCAACGTTCCTCCTCGGGCATCGCGAGGAACTTCTTCGCCAGTTCGGGATTTCGTTGCTCTTGCTCGGCCCAGGTGTGGCCTTCGAGGATACCTCCTCGCCTCTCGCTCAGGCCCCCTAGAGGGACGACCTCGCCCGCGAATCCCGTACGATCTCGTATTATCTCGGCGGTCTCGAAAGCGCGCGATAGCGGGCTGGAGTAGAGCCCTTCGAACGGTTGGCCCGAGAGGCCAGCTCCCACCCGGCTTGCCTGCCTCCTGCCCTCCTCAGAGAGAGGAAAATCCATCTGGCCCTGCCAGATGGATTGCGCGTTCGCCGTGGACTGTCCGTGCCGCACCAGCAGTACTTCTTGTAATTCTGGCATCGGGTAAGGGTAGTGTATCCGGGCGCTCCCGGCAAACCTTCCCCGATGCTAGAATCTGGGGTTCGTGGTCGGACGGGGAGGCTCGCCAGGATGTTCCGCAAACGCGAGGAAGAGACGCCAGAAGAAGGTATAGAGGAAGTTCCGAAGGAGCTTAAAGGACCCATACGGATCGAACGCGACGCCCCTCGCCCGGCCACGATCCTCATGGTTGCCGGGAAGATGGAAGAGCGGGGGGGCAAGATCCTCGAGCTCTTCAAAGAGGTCGAATCTCCACTCGGACGGGTAATCCTGCCCATTTACTTGCGCCAGGACGATAGGGACTTCTTCGTCGAGGTCGAGACAGGACCCTGGGATAGGCGAAGGTCGGGCGAGGCGGTCGACAGGGCTGCTGTCCTGCGCAGTTCGGAGCATGCCGGGGCGGGACTGGAGATACTGAGCGCCTACCCTCTACCCCCCGAGGTCGAATTCTACTTCGGCACTTCGCCGGCGGCGCTGCTGCAGCTCGACCTCGCCCGGCTCACGTCGGACAGGCCCGAGGTGTGCGCAGGGCTCTTCAGGGAAGTCGGGAGCCGCCACTGGGGCGTCGACCTCGACTACGAGCCAGAGTACCTCCCGCTCGTCGAAGAGCTCCTCAACGCCGCCTTCGAGGCCGATGAGACCCAGGACGTACCACCGCTGTCGGACGGACTCGTAGCCGGACTCGGATGCTTTCTGGGCGAGACCATCCGCCGCAACGTCAACCCGCCCGGTGTCTGGCGCTCTCCCGAGGAGTGGGGTGAAGGTCCCGTCATCGAGATAGGTGACTTCGTACTCGACCCCATCGGCAAATCCCGCGCTTTCCTCGAAAACGGACCCGAAGAGTCCCTGGCTTTCTACGCCGAATACGTCCTCGAACAGTGGGACAGGGGATGAGGTCCCCGCGAAGAGCATCTCAGCAAAACAAAGAGCTGACAAGCTGAGTGAGTCGCAAAGAGGCTTTGCGATTCAGGCGTAGCGGTTGCGCAGCTCGCGGATTATTTGCGAGGAGTCGACGAGCACCTCGTCACCGATGGTGAGGATTGGTATCGCCCGTTGTCCCGAGAGCCGGATGACCTCCTCGCGCATGTCCGCGTCGGCGTCGACGGGCTCGTAGTCGAGCCCCAGCCGCTCCAGCTCGTTCTTCACGCGTCTGCAGAACGGGCAGTAGTCGCCCGTGTAAAGCCTTATGCCTGTCTTCTGTAGGGTCGCATCCACAGCCTACCTCCCGCTATCAGATCTGTTGTCTCGAATATATTATACCCGGTGCGATAGGATCTTACGCCGCTTCGGAGGCCTTCGTCCTCCTACCGGAGGGCCTCTTCGTACTCGCTCGGGTCGTAGATCAGGGGGTAACTCTCATCGAGGGTGTCGCTCGCGGTGACCTCGGCGACGACCACGGTGTGGTCGCCGGCGCGGGCCCTGTCGATGACCCTGCAGTCGAGGTAGGCCAGGCAGTCAAGGAGGAAGGGTGAGCCACCCGGCGTCAGGCCGTAGGGGACGCCCTGGAGCTTGTCGTGGTACTCGCCGCTCGTGTCCGCGAAGTGGGTCGCGACGTCTACCTGATCCTCGCGCAGGACGCTAAGGGCGAACGTCTCGCTCTCGAGTACGATGTCATGGGAGTAGCGGTCGTTCTTGACC
Source organism: Actinomycetota bacterium (assembly GCA_046732815.1). Lineage (GTDB taxonomy): Bacteria > Actinomycetota > Rubrobacteria > Rubrobacterales > Rubrobacteraceae > Rubrobacter_D. Next base: position 26,971 of record JBKPNW010000057.1, read on the forward strand.
GCCACCGCCACGCACGGGGGGCGTTCGGAGGACTGCATCACCCACGAGGCCGTCATGGCGTTGGATTGGCGGCCGCGGCGGGTTCCCATTACGTAGACCCCGTGGGTCAGGTGACGGAGGGCCGCCGGTATGGAGTTGCGGTCTCTGAGGTCCCTGTCCAATCCACTCCTTCCGGTAAGGACACAAGTATTTTATCAGGAGCGGGTATACTGCGGATCATGTCGTTCTCCAGACGGGCAGACTCATGAGCGGGCCCCTGATCTGGTTCGGCATTCTGCAAGCCGTGATCTACCTCCTCTTTATGCGGGCGATAGACCTCTACGAAAGGGAGCCCTTACGCTACGTGATCCCCGTGTTCGTGTGGGGGTTCGCCGTGGCGACGACGGTCTCATTGGTCTTCAATACGCTCTTCCAGCTCACGCTCAGCTCGGTGACGAGCGTGAAGACCGCGAGCTTTTTCACCGCGGTCGTGGAGGCGCCCGTGGTCGAGGAGTGCTCGAAGGGGTTGGCCCTGCTCATAATCTTCTTTATTGCCTACCTCGTGCGCCGCAGGAGCGGGCTTATGGAGTTCGCCGGGGTGATGGACGGTATCGTCTACGGCTCGGCCGTCGGTTTCGGGTTCGCCATCGCCGAGGACCTTCTCTACGGCCTGCAGTTTGGCCCCGAGACGTTCATCGTGCGCAGGATCTTCGGTGGCTTCGCCCACGCTTCTTTCACCTCACTTACGGGGATCGGTCTCGGCCTCGTCCCCTGGGTGCAGAGTAGGGTCCTCAAGGTCGTCCTGCCCGTGCTCGGTCTGATGGGGGCGATCCTGTTGCACGCGACCTTCAATTTTACGGCCACCGTGTTCGGGCCCGTCGGCTACCTTTTCTTGTTCTGCGTAATCCTGGTCTACATAATCGTCATCTTCGTGTGGCTCTATATAGAGCGGCGCGCCATCCGCGAAGAACTACGGGATGAGGTTTCGGCAGGGACTATAACCGCGCAAGAGTACGCCATACTCCCCAGCTACTTCCGAACGACGGGTCATTATTTGCGCCTGGTCTTCACCGGAAGGCTGGGGGCCTGGTTTTTGGCCCGCAAGCTGAACGCGGCCGCCGTTGATCTGGCCCTGGCAAAACGGCTCGCCCGCCGCGCGGATAGTCCTGGCAGCGTGGACCGGGTCAGGATACTCCGGCGGAAGATCCTCGACCTGAGAGAGGGAGCGACCGTCCGGGCGGCCTCCTGAGGGGCCAGGCCTCGGGCATAATCCTCGCCGGTGGCGCGAGCCGCAGGATGGGCCGCGAGAAACTCTCCCTCGAGGTCGCGGGGGTGCCCCTGGTCGAACGCGTCAGGGATGCGCTCGCGGGTAGCTGCGAGGAGGTGCTCGTGGTAGGCGAGGGCGGTCTCAGGCTCGAAGGAGTCGGGTACGCCACCGCAGAGCGGCCGGGCGGGCTCGGGCCGCTGGCCGGCATGGAGGCCGGCCTGGCCCGCGCGCGCTACCCGCTGGTCTTCGTGGCCGCCGGCGACATGCCTTTCTTGACGCAGGGACTGGTCGGTTATCTGCTCGGTCGTCTCGGCGAGGGCGGCGTGCTGGCTGTCGTCCCCCGCTACCGGGGCAGACTCCACCCGCTCTGCGCGGCCTACGAGAGGGCGCTGCTACCTCGCCTCGGCGCCGCCCTCGACGGTGGCATGCGGGCCGCACGCGGGTTTCTGGAAGAGGTAGATCAGGTCGCGTACGTCGGCGAAGAGTTGCAGCGGTTCGGGGACCCCGCTCGTCTGTTGATGAACATCAACACGCCGGGGGATCTGACGTTGGCCAGGCGCGTGGCCGGGAGTTGAAGATTGTGGTGGGGGGAGGGATCTTCGGGGAGCTGAACGAACTCCTCGGGGTGTACCTGGGCCGGGCATTGGCCGTTGTCGGTGCAGAAGGTAGTCCCCGGGTCGCCGTGATTCTCGGGGCGCAGGTACTGCCGGGCGGGAGACCGAGCCCGACGCTGGAGGTCAGGACGCGTCACGCGGGAGAGTTGTACGAGCGGGGGAGGGTCGAGCTGCTTATACCGACCGGCGGCGAGGGCGAACACCCGCCCGGAGAGGCCGTCGTAATGTCGGACATCCTGCGGGAGATGGGCGTACCCGAGGCGGCGATCGTGCGCGAGGACAAGGCCGGAAGCACCTGGGAATCTGCCCTGAGGGTGGCCGAGATCGCACGTCGCAGAGGCGTCCGCGAGGTCCTAGTGGTGACCGACCCGCTGCACTGCGTCAGGACGGTCGCCTGCTTTGGCAGGGTGGGGCTGCGTGCCGTGGCCGAGCCGGTGTATAGTAGCCCGATGTGGCGCAAGAAGTGGTCCCGCAGGGGGCAGTTCTCGAGAGAAAGTGGGGCGCTTCTCTGGTACAGGATAAGGTATGGGGTGGGGGCGCGCTCCCGGCGGTAGCCGTAGGGGTGCTGGCGGTATCGGCGTCCGCCATCTTTATCCGGCTGGCCGGGGCCCCCGCCATCGCCATCGCGTTCTGGAGGTGCGCCCTCGGCGCGGCCGTCCTACTGCCGCCGGCGCTCGTCAGGAGGGACCACTTCCCGGGGGGCCGCGCCATGTACGCCGGGATCGCTTCCGGTGTGGCGCTAGGAGCCCATTTCGGGTTCTGGATCTCCTCGCTCGACTATACCAGCGTGGCCGCGAGCGTCGTCCTCGTCTCCACCCAGCCCGTCTTCGTCGCGGTGTTGGCTTACCTGCTCTTCGGGGAGCGCACCAGCCCGCTCTCGTTTCTCGGCATCCTTCTCGCCATAGCGGGCACGGCGGTCATCGCCTTCGATTGGACGGTCGGATCGGCCGCCTTCCTGGGAAACGTGCTCGCGCTCGTCGGGGCCGTGACGGTGGCGGTGTACGTCCTGATCGGACGCTCCTCCCGTACGGGGGGCGTGGGTGTACTCCCTTACTCTATTGTCGTGTACTCGGCGGCAGCGGCGACGTTGCTTCCCGTCGCCATCGTCCTGGAAGTCCCGCTGTGGGGTTATTCGGGCGAAACGTGGTTCTGGCTGGCGGCGATCACCGCAGGGCCCCAACTGATGGGCCATACGGTCTTCAACTGGGCCCTGCGCTACGTCGAGGCCTCGATCGTCTCTGGCACCATCCTGGCCGAACCCGTCGTCACCGCGCTCCTGGCCTGGCTCGTTCTCTCGGAGAAGCCCGGCCTCCTGACGGTCCTCGGCGGCACGATCGTGCTCGTGGGGCTTTACTTCCTGCTGAAGGGACGTTCGGCCGGGGTCACACCTGCCACTTAGATCACAGAGGCCCTCGCGGTGATGCTGTATCCTCCCCTGTATGTACGGATACTCGAAGAGAGGTCCGGGACCGCTCAGGACGGGTTTCGTTTGCGGGGTCGCGGGCGTGGTCGTCGCGCTCGCCTCGGACCTGTACTTTCTGTTCGTCGATCCCGCCCAGACGCCCGGCTGGGTACTCGCTGTCATAGCGCAGTACAGGACGCGGCTGGCCCTCGCGCTATTCCTGTTCTTGGCCATACTGGCGGCTCTCAGGGTACGCCCCACGCGCCTCGACCCCGGGGTACCATACCGATCGCTGCTGCTTCGCGACGGCGCCCTGGCGGCGACGGTCGTCGCCGTTATGGTGGGGATCTCGCTATTCCTGACGACCTCCTTGCAGGCGACGTTACTCGCCGGGTCCGCGCGCGCTTACGCCACGGAGGCCGCACCGAAGATCGTTTCCTACGTCAACGGGGTCCGTACGGAGATCCGGCAGTCCCGCAAAGAACGCGGGGCCTCCCCCGAGAGGGTCAAGGACCTCCCGCCGCCGGCGCGGGTCTCAGAGGTCGAGGCGACCCTGCAGCCGCCCGGCCTGCGGGACCTCGGACGTTCGATGGCGAACTTCGTGCTGCGCGCGGTCCTTCTCGGGACGGCGGGTGGGCTGGTCGGGGCTCTCCGCGGCCGTCCCTCACTCTCGGACGAAAGGCCCCGCGGGGCGCCGCGCAGGGAATGAGTCGAAGACACGGGGCACAGGTCACAGGGGCGCTGCTCCTCGATGGTGTTTTCGGCGAGCCCCCCGAAGCCGTGCACCCGACCGTGTTGATGGGGCGAATGATAGCGGCCTTCGAAGAGCGAGCGCTGGGGCTGAAGAGCCCGGGATCCAGACGTCTCGCCGGGATCGTGCTCGCCCTCTCTTTGCCTTCGTTTATCTTCGTCGCGACACGCAAAGTCCTCGGCGCCGTGCCCGCCGGGCTGAGGTGGATGATCGGGACGGCCCTGATCTCGGCCACGCTCTCGATGCGCGGCCTCGCCGAGGCCGCCGGGGACGTCGAGCGCGGGCTAGACGAAGGGCGGCTGGAGAGGGCACGAACGCGGCTCGGCCAATTCGTCGGACGCGACACGGAAGGACTCTCGGAACCAGAGGTCTGTAGGGCCGCCGTGGAATCGGTCGCCGAGAACACAAGCGATGGTGTCGTGGCCCCCATGCTCTACGGCCTGCTCTTCGGCGCTCCCGGCGCGCTGGCTTACAAGGCCGTAAACACCATGGACTCAATGATAGGCTACCGGCAACCTCCCTACACCGATCTTGGATGGGCCGCCGCCCGCCTGGACGATCTCGCCAACCTGGCGCCGTCGAGGCTTACGATACTCTGCCTCGCGGCGATCTCGGGGAGGCCCCTTCGTACGCTCCTGAGCGCGCTTCGCTACGGCCCGCTCACCGCCAGTCCGAACGCCGGCATGGCCGAGGCCGCATTCGCCGGCGCCCTGGGTGTCAGGCTCGGTGGCGCCAACACCTACGGCGGGATACTGCGGGAAGGGCCCGTGCTCGGCGACGGATGCCAGCCCAGGCCCGAAGATATCAGGGGCGCTGTCATTCTCATGCGCTGCTGCTGCGTATTGGCCAGCATCCTGGCGCTCTGGGCGGAGAGGGTAGGTCGTGGTTAGGGGTTGGGCGCAGCACCCCGGCGACCGCCACCACGGTGCCCACGGCGACCTCGTCTCGCGGTACCTCGATGTCAGCGTAGGGGAGCTGCTCGACTTCAGCCAGAACATAAACCCCCTTGGCGCGCCCCGCGGCGCCCTGAGGGCCGCCTACCGGGCCCTCTACGAGGAGTCAGGACGCTACCCCGACCTGGAATATACGCAACTGCGCGAGGCCCTGGCCGACTACCTCGGTGTTCCTGCTGCCAGGATCGTCCCGACCAACGGTGGAGCCGAGGCGCTGTTCCTCGCAGCCAGGGCATCCGGAAAGGGTGGAAGGGCACTCGTGCTGGAGCCCACCTTCTCGGAGTACGCGGCCGCGGCGCGGGCCTCGCACCTGGCGCCGGTTCGCAGGGTCGCCCGGCGGCGCGAGAAAGGATTCAGGTGGGATCCCGCCTCGCTCGGGGACCTCGAAGGGATCTCCGTCGTGTTTCTCTGTAACCCGAACAATCCTACGGGTGACGCCCTCGACCAGGGGCAAGTCCTCGAGCTGGCGGCCCGCGTAAAGGGGGCCGGCGCCCTTCTTGTCGTCGACGAGGCCTTCGCCGACTTCGTGCCGGAGGTCAGCGTCGCGGCGATGGTGGACGAAAAACTGTGGGTCGCGCGGTCTTTTACCAAGTTCTTCGCGATACCCGGTCTGCGGCTCGGCTGTCTCGTCTGCGACGATGCCGGACGCGTCCAGGCGCTCCAGCCCTCGTGGCCGGTCAACGCCGTCGCCGCCGCCGCGGGGATCTCCGCCGCCAGGGATCCAGCCTTCGCCGAGGCCGCTGTGGCGGAGATGGACCGCTTGCGCGAACGTCTCTTCGTGGCCCTGGATGCGCTTGCCGAACTACAACCTTTCCCCGGGGCCGCGAACTTCCTGCTCGTCCGCGGGCCGGAGGGCCTTCCCGAGCGGCTCGCCAGGCGGGGGGTGCTCGTACGGGGTTGCGGGCCGTTCGAGGGACTGGGGACCGAGTATTTCCGTGTTGCGGTAAGGGACGAGGCTTCGAATGGCCGACTAGTCGCGGCGATCCAGGAGGAGCTGTAGGCGTTCACGCCCTCATCCTGGGTGGGGCAAGCAGCGGGAAGAGCGCCTTCGCCGAGCGTCAGGCCCTCGCGCTCGGGGGGGAGCGTGTCCTCTATGTGGCGACGGCCCTGGTGACAGGAGACGAGGACCTGCAGCGGCGCGTCAGGCTCCACCGGGAGCGCAGGCCTCCTGGCTGGGGTACGCTCGAGGTAGGGGATCTCGACGAGATCCTGGACGCGGCGGAGGGATGGGACACCGTCCTGCTCGACTCTCTCACGCTGTGGGTTTCGGCCAGAGAGGGAGAGCAGGCGCTCGCCGAGTTCGACCGGTTCCTGGCCAGGGCCGGAGATCTCGCCGTGCCCCTGTTGCTCGTGAGCGACGAAGTCGGATGCGGTGTCGTGCCCGAGAGCGAAGCGGGGAGGAGGTTCCGTGACGTGCTCGGGCTGGTGAACCAACGGGCGGCCGACGCGGCGGAAGAAGTCCACCTCTGCGTCGCCGGGATAGGCTCGAGGATCAAGTAGTTGAAGGCGCTCCTCTCCTTCTTTACCGCTCTTCCTGTTCGCAACGCCTCCCTGGAAGAGGCCGCGCGTGAGATCCGCCTGTTGCCGCTCGTCGGTCTCGTGACAGGGTTACCGGGGGCCTTCCTGTTACTGTCGGCCTACGTCTTGCCCCCCGGCGTCGCCGCGACCCTCGCGCTAGGGGCCGTGCTTCTCGCCGCCGGCCTACACCACGCCGACGGGGTCCTCGACGTCGGCGACGCGCTTATGGCCCACGGGAGTCCCGACCGGCGTCGCGAGGTCCTCTCTGACGCCCGTGTGGGCGTCGGCGGTCTCGGGGCGCTGTTTGTGGTCTACGCTCCTGCCCTGGCAGCGCTCGCCGCGCTGTGCGCCGATTCGCCCGTCCGGGCGGCGCTGGTCCTCTTGGGCGGTGAAGTCGCCTCCCGCTCGGCGATGCTACTCACGCTCGCCTTCGGCGAGCCCGCTGACGCGCGTTCCTCTACGGTCCCCTTTGTAGAGGCGCTATCGGGACCGCGCCTTACCGGTGCTGTGGCGGTTGCTTTGCTCGCCCCGCTGCCATTCCTTCTGGCTACCAGCACGCTCGCACCACTCGCCATCCTGACGGCGCCCCTGGGCGCGTTGGGAGCGATACGGATCGCCACAACGAAGTTCGGCGGGATCGGCGGCGACGTCGTCGGGGCCAGCGGGGAAGCATGCCGCACCGCGTTGCTCATCCTTGTGTCCGCAACGACCTAGCCTCTGCCCTTTCGTGGCTATACCGACGCCGAATCCTCCGTTTGGGCGACGACGGTTTGCGAACCGCCCCTACAGGCGATCCGCTCCAAGACAGCGGTTCGTATACGGTTTTACTCTACGACGCCAGCTCGTCGCCGGGTTCCATCACGTGGACCTTGACGTCGGGTGCGATCGTGGCCAGGTGCTCCTGCAATTTCTCCGGCGTCCCGGTAAAGAATGGCATGACGTCGGGACTGTAATGCATGGGGACTACGTGCTCGACGCCGAGGAGCCTGGCGGCGTGGGCGGCTTCCAACGGACCCATCGTGAGCCGGTCGCCGATGGGCAGGAGCGCCAGGTCCGGGCTGTAGAGCTCGCCTATAAGTTGCATGTCGCCGAACAGTGCCGTATCGCCGGCGTGGTAAAGCTTGAACCCGCTCTCGAACTCGATTACGAACCCCAGCGGCTCGCCGCCGTAGATCATGCTCCCATCATCCAGGGCGATGGAAGAGGAGTGCATGGCGTGGGTGGCGGTCAATTTCACACCACCGACCGGGGCGCTGCCGCCCTTCATGATCGGTACGGCGTTCTCGATCCCCTGGCCTTGCAGATAAGACATGATCTCGAAGTTGGAGACGGTCCCCGCACCGGTCTGCCCCGCCAGAGGCTCCACATCGTCGAAATGGTCGAAGTGCCCGTGGGTTATCAGGATGGTGTCGAGCTCGCCGACCCGCTTCAATTCGTCCGGAGTGTGGGGGTTATTCGTGAGGAAGGGATCTATGATGATCTGCTCGCCTCCCGCGGTTACGAACCGGAACGTCGAGTGACCGAGGTAGGTGATCCTAGTCCCGCCTAGCATCTGTTCCACGATTATCCTCCGTGTGTTGCCCAACCATGATCCAGAAAAAGAACAATGGGATGTATACCCACCTTGCTAACCGGAGAAACGGCCCGTTCACCAGTATAATCCTGCAGGCGTCCCGGCCAGGGTGCTGCGTAGAGACCACGAACCCCAGGGAGAGAGCATGAGATCCACCCTTGTACTTGCGGTACTCGCGGGCTTGTGCGTGGCCGTCCAGACCAGCCTCACCGGGGCGGCCCAGCGAACGCTCGGACCCCTCGTCCTGGTCGCGATCTCGGGGCTCACGGCGGGCCTCCTCGCGCTCCTCATCTCGCTCGTGGTGGCGAGACCCGAGTTTGGTGGCCGGGCGGTGGTGTACGCGGTGGCCTCGGGTGTCCTCGGGGCCGTGGTTCTGGGCTCTATCTCCGTCGCGGCCGGAGAGGCCGGGGTCGCGCGTGCCCTCTCGCTCGTTATTGGCACCCAGCTGATCACGGGCCTCGTGCTCGACGCTATGGGGGTCTTCGGCGCCGGGGCCGACTTCAGCATCCCAAAAGCGCTCGGGGTCGTCCTCATCATCGTCGGCGGAGCGCTGGTGGTCAGCTTCTAGAGCACTTCAGCTGGTCAGCACGCCGCCAGGCTTCGCCGGGCGGCTCGTCAGCATTTCAGCTTGTGCGCGCGAAAGCCGTGACCGACATGCTGACAAGCGAAGCCCGAAGGGCGTAGCGTGCTGAAATGCTGGCCGGCCCCTCCCCGATCCACTGTAAGATGTATACGCTGACTGTATCGACGATCGCTGAGAGGCGGAGGCTGTAGTGGGGTATCTGCCCATCGAAGACCACGGCATCATCGGGAATTTGTTTACGGCGGCGCTCGTAGGTAAGGACGGCACGATAGACTGGCTGTGCCTGCCGGCCTTCGACTCCCCGAGCGTCTTTTGTTCCATCCTCGACGACCAGAAGGGCGGGCACTTTACGCTGCGGCCCGTGGAGTATACCCGCAGCCAGCAGCTTTATTTGCCCGACACCAACGTGCTCCTGACCCGCTACTTTTCGCCGGAAGGCCTGGCTGAGACCCTCGATTTCATGCCGATACTGGCGCACCCGTACGAGCGTCACAGGCTGGTCCGTAACGTGCGGGTCATAAGGGGAAGGATGGACTTCCGCGTGGAGTGCCTTCCGGCATTCGACTACGCCCGCCGCGACCACACGGTCTCGGTCGGGAAGACAGGGGCTGTGTTCGCGGCAGAAGGCCATTGTCTCGGGCTGGCCACCCACGTGCGCCTCGCGGAGCGGGCGAAGGGGGCCGCGGGGGCGCACTTTACGCTCGGCCAGGGTGAGCGGGCGACGTTCGTACTGGCGCACCTCGAGCAGGGCGAGGGGCCGGGAGAGATACTCTCGGACGTCGGGTTCGAGGAGTTGCTGCACAGCACCCTAAGGTATTGGAGGCGCTGGCTCTCCAATAGCATCTACCAGGGGCGGTGGCGGGAGATAGTCCACCGTTCCGCCCTAGTCCTCAAGCTCATGGTCTACGACCCGACGGGCGCGCTCATCGCCTCCCCCACGATGGGCCTGCCGGAGAGGATCGGGGGCACCCGCAACTGGGACTACCGCTACACCTGGCTCAGGGACGCGGCGCTGGCGCTCTACGCCCTGATCTACGTCGGTTTCGAGGATGAGGCGCGCAAGTTCATGGGTTGGCTGAGGGACCGTTGCCAGGAAGACGCCGACGGGTTGCTGCAGCCGCTCTACGGCATCGACGGCCGCAAGGACATGACCGAGGTGGAGCTCACGCACCTCTCCGGATACATGAACTCCTTCCCCGTGAGGCTCGGCAACGGTGCCTACGAGCAGCGCCAGCTCGACCTCTACGGGGCCGTGCTCGATGCCGCCTATCTGTACAACAAGCACGGTGCCCCGCTGGACTACGACCTCTGGAAGAACCTCGCGAAGATCCTGGACTGGCTCAGCGAAAACTGGCGCGGGCCCGACGAGGGCATCTGGGAGGTCAGGGGGGGGAGGCGCCAGTTCGTCAACTCCAAGCTAATGAGCTGGGTGGCCCTGGAGCGGGCCGGCAGGATCGCCCGCCAGCGCGGGCTGCCGGCGGGAAACGGACGCTGGATGATCGAGCGCGACGCCGTCTACGAGGAGGTCATGGAGAAAGGATGGAACCCCGAGAGGAAGAGCTTCGTCCAGTACTACGGCTCGGACGCCCTCGACGCCTCGCTGCTCATGATGCCGCTGGTCAAGTTCGTCGGCCCCACGGACCCGCGTTGGCTCTCCACCCTCGACCGTATCCAGCAAGAACTCGCCTTCGACACGCTCGTGGAACGTTACAAGACGAAGCATGCGGCCCCTGACGGATTGGAAGGCGGCGAGGGCAGCTTCAGCCTGTGCTCTTTCTGGCTCGTCGAGTGCCTCACACGGGCCGGACGCCTCGACGAAGCGCGCCTCGCCCTGGAGAAGATGTTCTCCTACGCCAACCACCTCGAACTCTACGCCGAAGAGATCGGGCACTCCGGGGAGGCTTTAGGTAACTTCCCCCAGGCCTTCACCCACCTTGCGCTTATCAGCGCGGCGGTGCACCTGGATCGCGCGCTCGGAGCGCGCTGAACGGCCGTGCACGCTCCGCTCTTCGAGGCCGTCCCTAACTTCAGCGAGGGGAGGGATCAGGCCAGAATCTCTCGCATCATCGAAGCCGTCCGGGCGGTCCCCGGTGTGCGCATCCTCGGCCTCCATTCGGACCCCGACCACAACAGGAGCGTCCTCACCTTCGCCGGCGGCGAGGACGCCGTGTTCTCCGGCGCCGTCGGCCTGGCAAAGGCCTGCGCCAGAGAACTCGACCTCGCCTCCCAGTCGGGCGAACACCCCAGGATGGGTGTGCTCGACGTGCTCCCCTTCGTGCCCCTCGCAGGCGCCACGATGGACGACGCGGTCCGGCTGGCCCGCAGGACCGGCGAAGCGCTTGGCCTTATGGGCTTCCCCGTCTTCCTCTACGAGGTTGCCGCGACTGCCCCGCACCGCGCAGCCCTCCCCGCCATCAGACGTGGCGGCTATGAGGGCGTCGCTTCTCGCCTCAAGGACCCCGTGTGGAAGCCGGATTATGGTCCGGAGACACTCGATCCCCACAAGGGAGCCGTCGCCGTCGGGGCCCGTCCTTTCCTGGTCGCTTTCAACGCGTATCTGGATACGGACGACGTCGAGGTCGCGCGAGCGGTGGCCAGACGGGTCAGGGAGAGTGGGGGCGGCCTTCCGGCCGTGAGGGCGCTCGGCTTCGGTGTCGGTGGCAAGGCCCAGGTCTCGATGAACTTGACCGACCTGGATCGGACCCCCATCCCCGTGGCCCTGGAAGCCGTTCGTTCGGCCGCCTCCGGCCTCGGCGCCTCCGTGGAATCGACCGAGCTCGTCGGCCTGGCGCCGCTGAAAGCACTTCTGCAGACGGCCCGCTACTATCTCGGCTTGCGGGAACTCGATGACTACCACGTCCTGGAGTCGAGGCTCTATGGCCCGTCCGACCCTCGGAGCTCCTAAAGGCGTGCTGATCTACCTCGCAGGACCACTCTTCTCGGAGGCCGAGAGGCGCTTCAACCTCGAGCTTACGTACAGGCTCGAGGCTATCGGCTTCGAGGTCTTTCTCCCGCAACGCGACGGCGTCGAGCGCGACAGGCCGCCCTACGACGCCATGACGCCCGGGGAGAGGCGCCGCGCCATGTTCGAGCTCGATAGGGGCAGAATCCTCGACGCTGACGTGTTCCTGTTCGTGCTCGACGGGCGCGTTCCCGACGAGGGGGCGTGCGTGGAGCTCGGCATCGCCTACTGCCAGAAGCACCTGCAGAACGGCGAGAAACTCCTCCTGGGGCTCCACACCGACACCCGGGCGGCCTTTATCGGGGGGAGACTGAACCCGATGGTGCGTGTGCCTCTAGACTGCATTGTCGACGATGAGGAGACGCTACTGCGCTTGCTGGTCGAACACAAGCCCGGAGTCGAAACGGGAACTGAATGACCCTGGTGGTAGTCTGAGTAGCGTACTTCCGGCACGGAAAGGAACGGTGTGATGAACGGACCCAGGATCAGTGCGGCAGCGATACAGATGTGCTCGACCCCGAACAAGGGGGAGAACCTCGATACGGCGGAACGGCTCATACGTTCGGCCGCATCCTCGGGGGCTGACCTGATAGCCCTGCCCGAGCTGTGGAACTGCCACGGCCTCGAAGACGTTTACAAGGAGAACGCCGAGCCAGTACCAGGGCCGACGACGGAGTTCCTCGGCGGCCTCGCGCAGGAGCTCGGGGTCTACCTGCTCGGGGGTTCGATCCTGGAAGGAGATTCCCAACCCACGAAACTGCATAATACCTCCACTTTCTTCGGTCCCGACGGCAGGATGTCGGCCGTCTACCGCAAGATACACCTCTTCGACGTGAAGGCCCCTGACCGCGAATACCTGGAGAGCCGGACCATCGCGGCCGGCACGGAGATCGTCACCGCGAAGGCTGGCGCAGCGACCGTCGGGCTCTCTGTCTGCTACGACGTGCGCTTTCCCGAGCTCTACCGGTTGCTGGCGCTACGCGGTGCCGAGGTTCTGGCCGTCCCTGCCGCCTTCACGCTCCAGACGGGCAAGGACCACTGGGAGCTCCTGTTGCGGGCGCGGGCCGTGGAGAACCAGGCCTACGTCGTCGCCCCGGCCCAGTGGGGGCAGAAGGCCGACGGAAGGTGGACCTACGGACGGTCCATAATCGTCGACCCGTGGGGTACCGTGCTCGCCCAGTGCCCCGACCGCGACGGATACGCCCGCGCCACCCTCGATCTCGACTACCTCCACAGCTTTCGCGAAGAATTCCCCGCCCTGAAGAACCGCCGACCCGAGGCTTACGATTGGGGGAGTACCGCGCACCAGACCCCGGGCGAAAACACAAAGCCGATCAGCTGAAGTGCTGAGTAGCTCTAGTGACGCTGGCGGTAGCGCCTGGAACGTACCCGCGCTCCGCACTGGGAGCCGCACCAGGCGGCCGAGTGGTTCTTGGTGTGGTCGTAGAGCGCCCAGTGGCATTCGGCGCAGACCTTCAGGCGGGACCACATCCCGTTCTGTTGCGCCGCCAACACGATCGAGACCAGGCGGCCGACGGCACGATCCAACCCTCCCTCGTCGGATGGGAGCAGCTCTAGCCGGCCTTGGTCGTCGACCCTGGCGCGCAGGCACGCGGAGCCGGCAGCGTCGTCGAACGCCGCTGCGGCCCAGTGGTCGGGCGGAAAACCCGCGTTGGCCAGCAGGAACGCGCGCAGCGCTTCGCGCAGTTTCCTCGCGCGCGCGAGGTCCTCATCGGTAAGGGCGGGCGAGAGAGACACGAGCCGGTGGCCGGCCAGCCAGGATGCCAGGCCGGCCGGGTCCTCGAACCTTTCGGTGCCTGGAAGGATATCCAGGGTGTTCACGAAGTCGCGGACGAGCTCCAGGTCCCCCGGGGCCGCCAGTCGCTCGTCGTTTCTGTCGCTCGCCACGAGGACATTCTATCCTGCCCGCCTGACTGCCCTCGCACCGAACGCTGTCGCCAGCACCAGCAGGGCCGGCAACCCGAGCGCCAGGGGTAAGCTGGTGGCACTCGCCAGGCCCCCGACTAGCACCGGGCCGGCGAAGGAGCCCAGGTAGCCGAGCGTCGACACCCTGGCGGCGGCCGAAGCCGGCGTCTCGCCCGGCGTGTTGCCACCGGCCGCGATGGCGAGCGGCAGCGCGTTAGCGATGCCCGCGCCCAGGAGACCCAGGCCCACCAGCCCCGTCGCAGCCGTGTCCAACAAGAGCGCGCCGCCGAAGCCCAGCCCCGCCACGATCGCCCCCGCCCGGAAAACCGGCACCGGCCCGAAGCGCGAGACGAGGCGGTCGCCAGCCAAACGGCCCAGGGTCACCGCGCCCAGGAAGACCCCGAGCCCGAGCGCGTCCAGCGCCTCGGTCCCCCCCAGGGAGTCCGAGACGTACACCGCCGACCAGTTCAGTCCCGCGCCTTCGCCCAGTGCGAAGCAGAAAGACAGGGCACCCAGCAGGACTATTGGGACGGTCCAGCCGCCGAACCAGCGCCTTATACCTCCCGCCAGCGAAGCCCCTTCGCCCGAGGACTTCTCCTCCGCGTCGACCCGAGAGGGCAGCAAGAACGGCCAGGCCGTAAGCACGGCCACCACGACCGCCGCGGCGCAGGCGAAGAATTGAGCCAGCGGCACGGCGCCAAGGCCGGCGACCAGGGCGCCCAACACCGCGCCCAGGACACCGCCCAGGCTGTGCATCGCGTGCAGCCCGGAGAGTACCGGACGCCCCACGAGGCGCTGGACGGCCACCCCCTGGGCGTTCATCGCGACGTCCGCGACGCTGTTGAGAGCGGCGAAAACGAACAGGCCCGCGGCCAGCAAGGGGAGGTTCGGGGCGAGGCCCGGTAGGAGCAGCGCGCAGGAGAAGGCGACCAGGGCCGGGCGGCTGCCCACGCGGGGCACCACGATCCCGCCGAGCTGGAGGCCGAGCACGGCGCCGGCCTCCAGGCCGAGGAGGGCCACCGCGAACCCCCCGTCGCCCAAGCCAAGTACGTCCTTGACGGCGGGCACGCGCGAGGCCCAGCTCGCGTAGACGAACCCCGTCAGCAGGAAGCACGCCCCCGCCCCGACCCTCGCCCTACCCGCCCGTCCTCCGGAGATCCGCTCGCCCGCCATAGCGACACACCCTAAAACATTTAGAGCGTGACGCAAAGCGGCAGGGCGGTAAGCCGCCCTGCCGGCCTCGGCCGCCGTCGCGGCCAGCCCAAGTCTCGCCATGCCTCCCACACATTGCGGCGAGGTCTCTAGGGAGTAGGGAAAATGGGGTACCGAAGCCTTTCGGAGGGAGGGGTTTTGCCTCGTTTCATGTTTCGATAGGCTCTGAGGAGCCGAGTACCCGTTTTGAACGGTCTTTGGTCCGCACCCCTACGTACGACTCGGAAGTTCGGACCACCATGGCCGTTTCGAAGCCGTCCCGGGGGATGGATCCGAGAGATTTTAGTCGGGCTGGGTCGGGGCCAGCCAGCACCTCCCAGCTTTCGACCTCCGTGGCGCCGTTCCAGCTGGCGAAGACCCGTACCTCATCCCTGGAGGTGCGCTCCGCAGCCGCGGCAGGCTCGCCGTCCGGTTGCCCGCTCCAGGGGAAGCGGAAGGCCCGGTAGGAGCGGTTCTCAGGCGGCAACGCGAGGTCGAAGAGCAGCTTCCCGTCGTGGCTGAACTCCGAGATGGCGAGCGCCCTTCCCCAACCCACGAACACGTTACCGT